>JBGSMF010000048.1:0-15369 GCA_041740315.1 Thermoflexales bacterium | reverse complement strand
CTTTGAGTATATTTGCGACCGCGTGTCCGGCACTAGCAAGGTGCCCCCGCTGGCCGACTTGATTGCACAGCAAGCCGAACAACGTCGGTTAGACGCGTCGTGGAATGCCTCGTAGTCTTCCCCGATTTATTGGGAAGATACATTACATCTTCCTATTTTTCTAAAGAAACGAAAATATCAGCCAAAAAAAACACCTACATTCCCACAAGGCGCATTGCCTCTTGCATGAATTCGGTCAACTGGCGACGGCTCTCGTCGCTCAGTTGCGAGAGGATCGAATGGAACCGGCCCGACTGCGCCAACAGGAAACCGGCTAGGCGGCGGTTGATACGCTCGACCATAGATAGACCCATACTCAACCCGGCCAGCGCGCTCAACCCCAGTTCACCGGGTTTGCCGATGCCTTTGAGCCGCTCTTCCAGGCGGCGCGCTTTAGCCGTATCCCGGAGTGATTTCAAGCCGAGGATGATGGCGGTAATCATTTCCGCTCCGTAAATCAATGGAGAGCGTTGCTCAGCCATTCGGGCCAGCAATTCTTCCATCAAAGTCTCATAGCCCTCGACCCGGCCTGCCTCGATTTGCCCGAGAATGTGCGTCTTGGCCGCTTCCCATTCCTGAAGGGGCATTTCTCCGCCGGACAACCAAGTGAGCGCCTGTGCAGCCAATGGTGTAGGTATGAACACAACCGGGGCGCGGCCGGGGCCTTGCCGCTCGGTCGGAACTTGGTACTCGGCTCTAACTAACCCACGCTCTTCCAACAAACGCAGCATCTCGTAGGCCGACACATTTCCCACGCCCAAGCGCTCTGCAACAGCCGTATAGTGCAAAGGCTCCTGCCCCTCAGCGTACAAATCGAGGAATTTACCCAGGAATTCTTTTTGACGACGAGTGAGTTTCTTCATAGTCACATATTCCGAAATTTACGAAAATATTATACACAGATAGGGAACCAATGTCAAGTCATTACCCTGCTTTCTGGGCACACCCTCATCAAAGAGATTAAAACCCTGACTGACTGACAAAACTCACCACGGAGACACTGACCTGTCTGTCTACCTGGCGGCCTGTCTGCCGCCAGGTAGAGAACACGGAGAAAACCTGAGAAATTCTCTGTGCCCTCCGTGCCTCAGTGGTAAAAATTAGATTTGTCAGTCAACCAAGATTAAAACCACACTTTGAATGTCTTGATTTCGTACGGCGCGATGGCAAATGTCAGGCGACCGTCCTGACAGACCACCGGCGACTCGGCCTGCTCCATCAAATTGCACTCGGCAGCTCGGACAGGCCGGCCAAAATCCAGGCTGACGGCATTGTTCCGGCATTGCTTGTACTCGTACAGTCGGGCAATCCAGGCTTCATCGTCTTCGGCCTTTTTCACTGTTTCCAAGATGACGTGATCGGCGTCAAGCGTGGCAAACTGATAGCATGCTGGCAAATTGCCTTGGTGCGCTTGGGCCGGGCAAGCCCACACCGGATAGTTCAATTCGTATGCTTCTTGGGCCACCCCGCCTTCGCGCCAGCCGCCGGTGTGCGGCAGCAGGCTGTAGGTAAATACGTGCCGCCCTTTGTCCGCCAGCGCATCGGGATTAATGGCAGATTTGATTAGCGTCAGGCGCATGACATTGCCTTTGATGTCGTAGCCATACTTGCAGTCATTCAATAGGGCAACGCCATAGTTGCCTTCCGAGAGATCAGCCCATTTGTGGCCCACCACTTCAAAGCGCGCATAATCCCAACTGGTGTTCCAGTGCGTGGGGCGTTCGATATTGCCAAATTGAATGTCATACGTAGCGCGCGTGGAGCGCACCGCCACCGGAAAGGCAACTTTGAGCAACACCTGCTGCTCACGCCAATCTATCTCGGTGTGCAAGTCAATCCGCGGCGAGCCGCTGTAAAGCACAAGTCGCTGCGTGATGGCAGAATCGCCCAGCCGCCAGCGCAGCCGCAGCACGCCGCGCAGCGGGCCGGCCTCTTCGACGACGGCCTCGACCAAATCGTCAACCTGGCGCATTTTCTCTTGGTAATAGATGTCAATGTCCCAGGCGTCAAAGTCCATCGGCTTGTCTTCAAAGGTTTGAAACACATTGCCGCGCGCATTGGGCGCCAACACTTTGCGCGCGATGCGCTTGTCGAACAGCCGCTGGATTTGCCCCTGCGGATTCAATTCTATGCGATAGTAGCAATTTTCCAGCCTGGTCGGGGTAACCTTGATTTCATTCTCCATCTCTTGCCCCGCCGGCGTAGGAATACAATCAACCCAGGGAAAAGCCCGATACCCAAGCGGAGGCAACCCTTTTACCTCCAGCAATAGCTTTTTTGCGCCACCGCTTTCTACAACCTGCATGGGCAAAGGCTGGCCATCGCAGCCAAGAGTCTTGCCTGCCAGTTGCTCTGACCACGGCATCTCGATCAGGTCATCGCGCTCCCAGGCCAGCGAGTTGAACACTACCAGGCTGTCTTGATCGGCAGCGATGTGATGGAGCAGGGCAGCTTGCGCCCGCTCTACAGCCTGCTCGCCAATCTGGGTGATGGTCTTGTGATCTTGGTGGCTGTCTTGGTATACCTGGCGGATAGAGGACCCTGGCAGGATATCGTGGAATTGGTTGAGCAGAATCATCTCCCAGCCCGCGTTCAGCATCTCTGCCGGATAGTTGGACTGGCCCGTCAACACATCAGCCAATGCGCTCAGCCATTCGGCGTTGTGGTACAACACTTCGGCTTTGCGGTTGGCTCGCTTGATGTGCGCCTGCGAGGTGTACGTGCCACGGTGGTATTCCAGGTACAATTCGCCGTCCCACACCGGCAAATCGGCGCCGGCCACGCGCCGTTCGAGCCGCTCAAAGTACGGCTCGGCTTTGCCCAATTCGACCCGCGGCAGGCCGGGCAAATTCCGCATCGCCAGGCCAGATTCCAACATTTCCTGCGTCGGGCCGCCGCCGCCATCGCCCCAACCGAACAATAGTAGCAATTCGTCGTTGACCTCTTTCTGGTGATAAGCGGCCCAGATCCCCTGCACATCAGACGGGCGCAGTTGGCAGTTATAGGTATAGATGCGCGAATTTTCCTCCGGCGTCGTGACAAAGTGTGTGAGCACTTCCGAGCCGTCAAGGCCACGCCAACGAAATGTGTCATGTGGGAAGCGGTTAAACTGGTTCCAACTGATCTTGGTCGTCATAAAGTACTTGACACCGCTTTTGCGAATGATTTGTGGCAGCGCCCACGAATAGCCAAACACATCCGGCAACCATAACAGTTTCATGTCCAGGCCAAACTCGGCGCGCGCGTAACGCAGGCCAAACAAGAATTGCCGCACCAGCGATTCGCCGCTGGGAATGTTTGTATCTGGCTCTACCCACGTTGCGCCAGTGATTTCCCATTCGCCCGACTCTATCTTGCGCTTGACCCGCGCAAAAATTTCCGGGTGATCTTGCTTGAGGAATTTGTACAGTTGCGGCGACGAATGGACAAAACAATAGCCAGGGTATTGGCGCATCAGGTGCAATGCAGTGGCAAACGTGCGGGCGGCCTTTTCGCGCGTGTGGCGCAGCCGCCACAGCCAGGCCATATCCAGATGGGCGTGACCCACGCCGATGACGGTCGGCTTGAGCTCCTGGCAGGCTTGTTCATTCACTCGCTCTTTCAAAAATTGCGCCGCGTCCTCTAGCGATTGATAAAATTGCGGCGAGCCGGGCTTGCCAAAATCAACCCGGTGAAAGGCCTGGTTCACAGCCTGCAGCAACGTAACACGCCGCAGGTCGTTTTCGTCCAGCGTTTTGACAGCCTTGATGAGCGTGTCGGCCAGGTAATACAAGCGCTCGGCTGCCTCGTCTATCCAGATGAGTTGGGCCAGCTTGAAGCGCCGCCGCTCGGGGACACCCAGCACGCCGCTCCATGCCCGCAGCGCAACAGAGATTTCGCCCGCTTGCGCCAGCTCGGGCGGCAGCCAGGCTTTTTCGTGCCAATCGTCGAGGCCTTGCAGCGGCTGGCCGTTGACGTACAGCAGCGTTTCGGCGGTGGAATCGCCGCCGTCGCGCGGCCCCACCAGGAAGCGCAAGACAAGTTTCTTGTCACGCCAGCCAGGCGGCACGGGCACGCGGGCGCGGAACCAGGCGTCAATATCATAGCCACCCCAAAGATCGCCAAGGTTGAAATCGGCCCAGCCGCGGTCGTCAAAATCTGGGCGATGCGCGCCTGGGCACTCGCCCTGGGAAAATTTGAACTGCGGAATGTCCTGAACCCCGCGGTGAATCGCCGCGAGAATTTCTGTAAGCTGCTTTTCAATCTTTTCTACAGTAAAAAACATCAGTGGCCTCCGTCTTGTTGATGAATTGTTTCATTATACTCTATATTGTGCCCTTGACGGCCACTCTGTCACGCCATATAATATCCCCTAGCAGCCTGTCGGAGAGGGCCGTTCGTAGCGCGCACTACGAGCCTACCAGCCCGCTCTCCGACAGCCTGCCAGGCTATGGAAAATCATCCTGCGAATCCAATCTATACCTATCAATTCACTGTTCCGAGCGCCGCCGTGGATCAGAACGGGCATGTCAACAATGTCATGTATGTGCAGTGGATGCAAGATATTGCTGTGCGCCACTATGACTTTATCGGTGGGACGGCTCCGATGCAAGCCGTAGGGGCCACCTGGGTGGTGCGCGAGCACAAAATCGAGTATTTGCTTCCGGCTTTTGCCGGCGAACAGATCGAGGCACAGACCTGGGTAGTCAATATTCGCCGGGTGCGTTCACTCCGCAGATATCGCTTTGTTCGCAAACCTGATGGGCAACTGCTGGTCAGAGGAGAAACCGATTGGGTCTTTGTAAACGTCAAGACCGGCCAACTAGGCCGGATTCCAAAAGAGGTGGCGCAAGTCTTTACGCTTTTATCCCAGGCCTAGTAGTGTGCAGCGCCAGGTCCTTGATTTTGGCCTGCAATCAACCCCCACAGAGTGCGCCGCGCTTTACATCAAAGGCTCTGACACTGGCCCGGGGTCATAAATCTGGCCGCGTTCAGGGTTGACCTGAACGCGGCCATCGCCATATAACACTGAAACGCTCACCTATCTCTTGTTATGATTAGGGTGTGACCAAAATCAGTTGGCCGGAATCCTCAACTTGTTGAGGCATACTCACGCCGAACAAGTTCAGCAATCCAGTAATGGGCAAGCTCTACCAAGTTTGGTCACACCTTTATGATTATCTTGTTACGAGCGGTAGATAGACACGGTAGGCGTTGATGACGACAGTGGACGAAAGGCTGGCGCCCCAAGTGTCGGTCAACCAGGCTGTATTGATAACGGGAGACAACAGCGTCCCGCTCCCAGGGATAGCCGGCGCCATCTGGAAGCGGATCACCCCCGCGCCGCCATCCTCAGGCAATAATCCCTCCCAAACAATGGCCCTGGCCGTGGGGCTGTAAACTGCATGCACCGAGAGCGTGTCCGTCAGGCTGTCGCTGACATAATTGAGCGCAGCAGGCAAGGGATCCCACAGCACAGCGCTCTGGC
Source organism: Thermoflexales bacterium (assembly GCA_041740315.1). Classification (GTDB taxonomy): domain Bacteria; phylum Chloroflexota; class Anaerolineae; order Fen-1058; family Fen-1058; genus JBGSMF01. The sequence goes on along the minus strand of JBGSMF010000048.1, from coordinate 9,863 downwards.
CGGCGCCAGAGATGGTTAGCGTAAAAGTGATGGTGTCATTGTCACGCACATCGTCCACTGGCTCGGCCTCTTTGGACAGATGTAAAGGCGACCTCACATCAAGGGTCACGGTCGCGGCTTTCGAGCGGTTGCCACCATCCGTAAGCACATAAGAAAAGGTAGCAGTCCCCAGGAAAAGCTCGGGCGGACTACCCACCATCGCAGGCTGGTAAACAACCGACCCATCCGAGTTGAGTGTGATATCCCCTTGGCCAGACGCGAGATCGGTGGAGAGGATGGCCATAAGCGATCCCCCTCCCGCAGGATGATCGTTCGCCAGCACTCCCGGCGCCGGGATGGTGAACGGGGCCAGATCTGTGCTCACTTTGACGATGAATGTGTCATCTCGCACGACCAGAGACTCAGCCTGGGGATAGAAAACCGAGTATTGGTTAAAGAGGGGCACGTCATACTGAGAGAGATTGTAGGGTTCCTGAATGTCCAGGGTGCTCATTTGCATGATCGTCTCATAGCCCACCCGTTGCGCGTATCCTGCTTTTCCCCCCAGATCGGAGGCGGGGTCGTACCCCCACGTCCCGTACAGCGAGGCATCTCGCCCAGTGATCAGCGCGTAGGTTTGGGCCGCAAACATGCTCATCATCGGGCCGCTGGCGTGAAGGAAATCGGGTTCCATCATCTGAATATCGGTGCGCTCTTCCCACACCCGGCCCCAGCCGATGTGCGACATCGGCGCGCGCGATTTCCGGTTAGGGTTATTGGTCGCATCCAGGTTATCGCCCAGGGCGTCGGCCGCTTCCCAATAAGCCTGGTAGCCGATCTCGGACGACTGACTATTGGCCGATTCATCGTAATAGCGGGCGTACCAGATGAAATAGGGATCCTGCCCAAATTGCCCGCGCACGTACGTATTTAAAATTCCCAACGAGTCTTCGCCTTTCCACTGGCGCCACATATAGGTATAGGTGTGGGCGGCGAGGTTGGTCTGGACGGCGCTTCCCGCTACCGCCGCGTCGCCAAAGGCATTGGCGCCATCGTAGACCAGGCTATCAACGCCCGGGTCAGGGACTGCGATCAGGTCATTCATTTTGTCAACGGAAAACCAGCGCGTGCTGGTGCCAAAGTGGTATCCGCGGCCGCCAATTCCGTTAAAGGGTGTGGCGATCCCCGTGTAGGCTCCGCTGTAGTGGGTCTTGGTTTTTTCGGCCTGCCAGGTCGTCCAGGCCACAGTTTCGATATTGTTCTCATCGCCATCGTCTATGTAGGGGGATGAATAGCCAACTGCCGCGACGTTGCGCTCAAAGAGCTGGTCAAATAACATGCTGGCAAAAAGATAGGCCGCTTCCCAGCTCATCCCTTCAATGGAGCTTTCGGGTAGGCTGTGGTTCTGCACCAACTCTCGCCAGGCATAGCCGACCGGCAGCACCGGTACCCGAAAGCCATTGGCAATGCGGTAGGTGTGGTCGGCAGTTTCATTCAGATATGTAGCAGATTCCGAGCCATACCATACCATGGGCAAAATCAGGCGCGCCTGGTCGCCATCGAACCAGGCCCGGTTATAGATCAGGCGAACGCCCTCCAAGTGCAATTCGGGGAGCAGGGCGGGATAGTCATACAGATCAAGCGGGATCACGTAATCCCATCCATCGTGGATTTTGGCTAACATGGCGTTGCGCGTTGCCGGCCCGTCGGTTCTTCCTTCGTAATACACGGTCAACAGATCGTTAGAGATCCCTTGCGTGCCGATGGCAACATCAAAGTCAATGCTTTCGTCGGCGCGAATCTGCCCGTCCAAGAGCTCCCTGATCCTCGCAACCGACGTTGACTCACCGATGAGCAATATCCGCGTATCCCCGGTAATCTTGGTGGAGACATTTGAGGCGGCAATCTGATCAAAGGCCGTAAAACTGACTGTGATCGTATGATTCGCCTGTATGTTGGGGATGGTCGCAACCATCATCGGGCCAATGGATGCCCCGTCAATTCCCACCTCGTCAATCATATAGCCGCGCGCGGGCTGGATGCGGTAATGCTTGGTTGTGCCCGCCGGAATCGCAGTGGAGGGTTCGACCGTGTCAATCCAGCCGTCCCCCGCCGTAACCTGCGTCGTGATTGTATACGTCTGGGCATGCGGCGCCGCCGCCGCCACCAGAGGCGCCAACAACGCCAAGCCCAAACCAACAACAAGCCATTTCCAATACATTCGATTTCTCATCATCATCTCCTTATTCATCAAGCATCGACGCTCCTCACTATGATCAAGCGATACGCAAATCAATAGGGTGTGGTAACTACTCAGCATCCTGAGCGTCCTTCGGCCTTGCTCAGGATGCGCGGCGCGTAGCCTGCTCTGTCGGCAGACAGGTCGAAGGGTGCCGGCTGAGTAGTTACAGGGTGTGTTTCATTTCATTTGAAAGAAACCAGGTTTTTTCAGAAAAACCTGGTTTCTAGGCAAGTTTCAACTCATTTGAAACACACCCAAATCAATATAGCACAAAGTGAGGCCAGTACAACTTGCAGGCGGTAATGCCAAGTTGTAGCGCTGGCCATCCATTCTACAGTATCCGACGACGTTGCCGTCAAGGTCTCAGCCGTCGTTCAACCTCATTTGCTGTTATCACGCGGCCTGTTCCACCCCGGGCCAACGTCGAAAGCCCCCCCACCACATTTCCCCACTGCAAGCATTGTTCAAGCGGCCGGCCATCCAGCCACGCCCTAATAAAGCCCGCATCGAAACAATCGCCCGCCCCCGTTGTATCCAGCGGCTCCACCCGGATCGCCGGCGCGTGAACAATCTCGCCGCTTGAGCATGCATAGGCCCCTCGCGCGCCATCTTTGACCACAACTAGTGGGCCAAGCTCAGCCAAGGTCCTGATCGCCTGCACAAGGTCGTCCTTGCCCGTCATGCGCCGCGCCTCGCTGGCATTGGGCAACAGCACATCCACGCTTTGTACCGCTCTGTGCACAACCGGGTCTGCCAGCCTCGAACCCTCTGCCGACGAGTTGCCATCCATGACCAGCTTGATCCGCTTGGCGCGGGCCAGCGCCAGTCCGGCCTCGAGTAGCCGCCCGTAATAAAAGCCAGGGATGAACAACACGCGCGCAAAAGACATAGCCAGGGCCTTGAGCGCCGCGGGCACAGCCGGGTCAGGATCGTAATAAGTGATAAAAGCTCGCTCTTCTGGATACGAAGCCGCCACCGTGATCCGGCGCATAGGTCGTTTGTGGTGGACAAATAACGATTCGTCCAAGCCCTCTGCCTGCGCTCGTTCCAACGCAAAGCGGCTAAAGCTGTCATCGCCAAAATCTGCTGCCCAGCCCACCTTTAATCCCAAGCGGTGCATGGCCACCACGCTGTTGTAGGCTTCACCGGGGAGCATGTCAAAGCCGGTGCCCACCACTTCCTTTCCCAACTCTGGGAATGCAGGCAAGCCAGTGAAAATTAGGTCCGTACAATAGTTGCCAATAGCAATGACATCGAATGTTTTGGTCATAGCCATGCTGCCTTCCTGCAGGAAACCTTAGTGCAATGCTGGGAACAGCCCCCCGTGCCTTGCTCGATACTCGTCCAGAATCACCTTGGCTGTGGCATAATCGGGCACCAGCGGATGCAGCGCCAAGGCCTTGGCCGCTTTGGTATATGATCCCTCCACGGCTGCCGCAATCGTCAATCGTTCGTATTCCTTGACCTGCTGCAGCAAGCCAAGGCAATGACGCGGTATATCGCCCACAACCAGCGGCCGGATGAAATCTCGCCCAACGTAAGCCGGAACTTCAACCACGTCGTCATCGGCCATCCCGCGAATCGCTCCACGGTTCGGCACGTTAAGGATCATCAGTTGAGGGCTGCCCCCGGCCAATGTCTCGATGAGGCCCAAAGCTATACCGGCATAGCCTTCGCTCGATATGGCCTCAGCTATCGCCGGATCAAGCTTGCCCGGGTTGTGACCTGCGCCAGCCGTTTCGCTGGTCATGTACGTTTCACCGCGCTGGTGGACATAGGCCTGATACGCTGCCATCATCCCTTCGGGATTCCCCTCCGCCTTTAGTCGCTGCAAATCGGCAAACAACTGCGCGTTGAGCGCCGCGATTTGCTCGCCCCGGGTTTGCCCAGCCTTGAGGATGTTCTGCACGGCCTGCGCAGTATTGTAATAGTAATACAGGTATTCGTTGGGGATCATTCCCAGCGCTGCGATAAATTCTGGGTCGAATGGCAAGCCCGGCAACCCACCCGTCGCGCGAATCATCTCGATGAACTGCGGCGCATAATCTCGCCCGTTGCAGATAATCGCCCGAATCCAGCCTAAATGATTCAGGCCAAAGTAATCCAAAAAAACCTCGCTGGGCGGCGCGCCGATCATGGCCGCTGCAACCCGGCCCATGGCCTGGGGCGCATCGCAAATGCCCACCGCCCTTTCCCAGCCGGCCACACGCGTCACGGCTTCAGCCAACAGCCCGGACGGATTGGCAAAATTGACCAGCCAGGCATTTGGACAAAGCTCGCGCATCAACCTGACGTAATCCAGCAGCACGGGGAGTGTCCGCATTGCCATGGCAAACCCACCGGGGCCGGTCGTTTCCTGGCCAATAACGCCATGACTCAACGGCACGCGTTCGTCCACTATACGCGCCTCGATCCAGCCAACGCGAAATGTGGTGACGACATAGTCCGCCGAATCAAGCGCAACACGAGCATCCGTAGTGCGTGTGAGCTTGAACCTTAATGAGCCGCTGCGCTCCAAGGGGTCGGTCAAAGCGCCGATCAAGTCGAGCCGCTCACCGTCAATATCCATCAGGGCCAGCTCGCTCAACCCAAGGCGGTCTTGCAAAAATATCGCTTGCAGGAGCAGCGGCGTCCTTACCCCGCCCGCGCCGAGAATGGTAACCTTCATTTGCACCTCCTCTACTGGGGATAATATCCATTAGACCTTATCGGAAATAGCAGGACTGGCATCCCCATGCCAGTCCGCCAACGTATACCCTGGACTGCCCGTCCAGCCTGCTGCCGCGTGCCGCGTCAGCGGCCGCAGGCAGGGCAGGCTTGCACCTGTGCTGCGCTTGGCCCCTTCGGGAGTGCAGCCTGCCTGGCGCAGACAGGGTGTGGGGATACGTTGGCTGCGTTATTTCCGATAAACTCTATTGTCTGCCTCTTGGCCGCCAAGTATAGCATTGAAAATAAGGCAGAGCAACTGCAAGCTATTTGCGGCGAAAAAGGTTACAAAGCGAAGCGGGCCAAGGTCTCTGGCCCATACTCGACCCGCTTCGTATTGACATCCATGTCGAGGCCCCGCGAGGGGACGGCTAGATGTTGATGCAGCCGTTTTGGAAGGAAAGGGACACCATCGGCCTTGCTCTCTATTGCCGCATAACGATTGGCAGATAGACGGTGAATTTGAACTCATCCGCGCCCAGGTCATAACCCGAGCCCATCGGACGCCGGTCACCATCAATATCGCTCGTCACGCCCGAATTGACGCCGTGGTCAATCGCTGCCGAGCGGCTGGTAAGGTGATAACCGTCTGCGGCAAAAGCCGGGTCGCCCGTCGTTTCATTCTGCGCGCTAACGCTGCCCGCGCCGCCCGTGTTGGCTCCATTGCCGAACCACAACACGCCGTTGAGTGTGACGGTGTTGCCCGCCGTGGCCGTGATGCCGGTTGTCTGGCTTACCAGAATTGTGTCAGTCAGCGCCACAGTGTTTGGGCTTAGATCGTGATCTACATAGATGCCATGGCCCTGCCCGCCGCTGTTGCGAGCAATGGTGGTGTGCAGCGCATTCAGGGGCGAATTATACAGGTACACACCATTACCCAGGAAGGCATGATTATTGGCGACGACGGCGTTGGTCAGCCGGAGGCTGGCAGCCCACACATCTATGCCGCCGCCATGCGAGTCGGCAATGTTGCTCACAACCAGGCTGCGATTGAGTTGCGCCGCGCCGCCATTCAGCGCGATCCCCCCACCCCAACGAGCCGACGTATTTCCAGAGAATGTGCTGCCATTGACGATAGTAGGACCAGCCTGAACATATAGCCCGCCGCCCCAATTGGCCGCGCTGTTGCTGTATACCAATGTGCCCGTCACAACTGTGCTGCCATGCGCCCACAGTCCGCCGCCATCGGCTTGGGCGCTGTTGCGCTCAAAGCGCGCGTTGGTCACGGTGACGGTGTAGCCGGCATTCCACTGCAACAGCCCGCCGCCGCTGCTGGCGGTGTTGCTGATGAACTGGGTGCCGCTCACACTGACGCCATTGTTCACATTCACCCCGCCACCGTTGCCGCCCGACGCACGGTTGTTGCCGAACAATCCGCCCGCCAGTTCCGCGCGCCCGGCCGTAACATGCAAGCCACCGCCGTGCCAGACCGCCGTGTTGGACAACACAAGCGTGTCGGTCAGCGCGACGTTGCCACCCACATACAGCCCGCCGCCGTGGTTGGCAGTTGTGTTAAGCTCAATACGGCAGTTGCTCACATCCACGCGCCCGTCGCTGCCATCCTGAAAGAGGCCACCGCCATAATCTGCCGAATTGTCGGCGATGCGGCAGTTGGCGAGGGTCAGGCTGCCATTGTGGACATACACGCCGCCGCCCACCTGCCCCGTGCCGCGCCCGCCTGTCACCGTCACGCCATCCAGCACAGTCTGGCTGTCTGTCTCATTGGCCGTGACGACGTTATAGGAATTGTCACTGCTGTCGCCGGCCGCGCCAATATCGCCGCTGAGGACAACAATGTTGGCGACCCAATTGCGCTGGCTGCGCGCCGTCTCGGTTCCCGCAAAGCCGCCATAGAGCGCCGCCCCGTTCACCAGTTGAAACGATGCGTTGCGGTCGCTGTCGCCTGTCGGTTTATATGTGCCCGCCGCTACCCAAATTTCGTCGCCATAGGTTGCCAACCCCAGCGCCGTTTGCAGCTCGCACGCCGTTGCCCAGGCGGCGCAACTGCCGCTCGCGCCAGGCTTGACATAGAATATCGTCGGTTTCAAATTGCGCAAGTTAAAGCTGACCGAGTTGGCGCCCGCCATTGTTGCCGTGACAGGGTACCATCCTCGGATGCCGTTCGCCGTCGCGTTGACGCTGGCCGCGCCGCTGGCAATCGCGGCGGGGCTGGTGGCCAGGCTTGCGCTTGCGCCCAAGGCTGGCGGCGTGAACGTGACCTTGCCTCCATTGACCGGCTCACTGGCATTGTTCGCTATCACACTCACCCAGAGCGGCTGCGCAAAGGCGGCATTGACAAGCGCGCTCTGATTGTTGCCGCCTGCAATGGCAAGCGTAAAGCGGCTCGACTCGAACGCGCCAATATCGCAGTGCGCGCCCTGCGGGCGAGCCACGCCGCGCGCGTCGTCGGCGGGGCAAGCGGTGTCGTGGGCCGTATCGAGCGCGGAAGAGGCTGGCAAGAGCGGGATTGTCTGAACGCCGCCGCCATAATCGCCCAATATCCCCAGGAGCGGGTCATCTGTGATGATGGACGAACACGTGACGCCCGTCGGGCAGCCACCCTGCGCCACGCTGTTGTAGAGCATCATGCTGCTGCCGTCATCATAAATCTGGTCTGGCAAGTTGCCCCACAAAATGGTATTGGTGATCAGCGCGCTGCCGGCCACCGTGTACATCGCGCCGCCGTAGGCAGGGTGGAGCGCGTCATAATCGAGCGCCTGGTTGCCGCTAAAAGTGACATTCGTCAGGCGGGGGGGAGCGGTGGTGGCATAATTGTATATTGCGCCGCCGTTGCCGCCATTAAAACCAGAGTCCATTGTGGCCGAATTGCCGCTAAACGTGACGTTTGTCAGCGTTGGTTGGCTATCCAAATCATTGTACATCGCCCCGCCATTGCCGGCAGTGGCCGAGTTGGCGCTAAACGTGACACTTGTTAGCGTGGGACTGCTATAGTCGTTGTACATCGCCCCACCGTTGCCGCCAGTGACCGAGTTTGCGTTAAAGGTGACACGGGTCAGTATTGGGTGGCTATACGAATTGCTCATCCCCCCGCCGGTGCCGCCGGCTGTATTTTCATCAAAAGTGACGCCGGTCAAAGTTGGGCTGCTGTGGTCATTAAACATCCCGCCGCCTTTTTCCAAGGCCGAGTTGTTGCTCAAGATCGTATTCTGAATTGTGGGGCTGCCATAGTAATTGACCATCCCGCCGCCAATGTTTTCATCTGCCCCAGAGCCATTCGCGTTGCCGCCGGTCATGGTAAAGCCGTCGAGTATCGCCGTGTTGTCCGTCCCGCTGCCTGTGACGACGTGGTACGAGTTGTCGCTGTTCCCGGCTGCGCCAATCTCGCCGCTGAGGATGGTGAGGTTGGCCGTCCAGTCGCGCTGGCTGCGCGCTGTCTCGGTTCCCGCAAAACCGCCATAGATCGCCACGCCGGTCAAAAGCTGAAACGTCGCGGCGCGGTCACCGCCCGTCGTTGGCTTGTAGACGCCGGCTGCCACCCACAGCTCGTCGCCAGGCGCGGCAATGTCGTTCAGCGCGTGCTGCAAAGCGCACGCAGCCGCCCATGTGCTGCCGCACGCGCCGCTCGCCGCGCCAGATGTCGTGACGCGGATAATGCTCGCGGCGCGCGTAAAAGCCACTGGCGCCATCATCCACTGCGCTGCCAGCGCAACCAGCACAGCCCAAAGAAATATACGTTTGATTTTCATCTTGTCTCCTGCGTAAAATATTTGGATGTCAAATCTTGTCAACCTAGACATCATCCCTTTGGTTTATTTGGTTTGTCGCCAAAGGGGAAAAAGTGTACATCCTTTCATCAGTAAAGTCAAACGACTGACTGCGCAAGCGGCGTAATCTCTAATGCAAACGCCCTGCTTTATAGTTGCAGAAGCGTTATTTCCAATAAACTCTGTCTGCCTCTTGGGATCAGCAGAATATTGACATCTGCTACAGTCATTGCGAACAAAGCAAAGCAAGCTCGCCGATGCCGGAAAGTATAACATTGAAAATAAGGCCAAGCAACTGCCTGTGGTGCTCTTGTGTGTGATGTGGTATCATAAAGCACTCTGGGAGAAGGAACGGTGAAATGAAAGTTTTGGTTGCCTATGCTACCGGCGCAGGATCAACAACTCAAGTAGCCCAGGCTATTGGAGAAGAACTGGGCAAGAACAATATCCAGGTGGATGTGCTCCAGGTCGAACAAGTGGCCGGTGTAGAATCGTACGCTGGGGTGATCATCGGAGCGCCCATGATAATGGGATGGCATCGAGCCGCCACAAAATTTGTAAAGAAACATCAGCCGGCTCTGAGCCAGGTGCCAGTGGCATATTTCATCATGGCGATGAATTTGACCCAAACGGGTGAAAAGAGCGTTGATACGACCCCGATCTATATAGATTCGGCGTTGCCCAAGCCGCCCAAGAATGTGAACCGCTTGGGCTTCAAAGAACGCTATGCCACCGTGACAAACTATCTCCAGCCCATGCTGCGCGCGGCGCCGTTAATCAAACCGGTGAGCGTTGGCTTTTTTGGCGGCAAGTTGGAACTGTATCGTCTGCCGCTGTTATCAATGTTGTTTGTTCTGTTGATCATTCAGGCGCAGCCGGGAGACCGCCGCAACTGGCCGGCCATTCGAGAGTGGGCAACCTGCTTGCGCTCTGAACTGTTGGAGGCAAAGCTCTGTCACGAGGATGGGATCGCTTCGCCCCTCATCCTGAGCAAAGCCGAAGGACAGGGCTCGCCTGTCTGCCGCCAAGCAGGCGATGACTTTTGAGACGGGAACTATTCTATCTGTCAGTTCTCTACCGTACACTTTCTGCCCGGAGTGAATTCTGCGAGAACAATGCCGAGATTTTTAGCCACGAATTGCACGAATTCCACTAATTTGCTCTGTCTTTTTCGTGCTAATTCGTGAAACCTGCGCCTGCGCGCAGTGCAG
>JBGSMF010000047.1:0-16714 GCA_041740315.1 Thermoflexales bacterium | reverse complement strand
CAGCCACATTGCCCCCAACAGCATCAGCACATTGACCGCCAGCAGCGCCAAGGCCCAGGCGGTTGGGTTAACTTGCGCGCTCAAGCCTGCCGCATCGAGCGCCTTGCTCACCAGCGAAATCACCGCCACGTTGACCAGGCTGAGCGGCACAAGAAACTTCCAGTTAAAGGCCAGCATGTGGTCAATGCGCAGGCGCGGGAGGGTAGAGCGAACCCACACCATCACCCAGAACATGAACAAGCCTTTGCCAAGAACAATAAACGGCGCCAGCCACGGCAGGGTATTATCTATGTTGATAAATGGCAAGTGCCAGCCACCCAAGAACAAGGTGCCAAAAACCGCCCCGGTGGCAAAAGCATGCATGTATTCACCCATAAAGAACAGGGCAAACTTTATGCCGCTGTATTCGATGTGAAAACCGGCCACGATTTCCGAATCGGCCTCTAGCAAATCGAACGGGCTGCGGCCAATTTCGGCCAGGCCAGACACGAACAAGAGCAAGGCCGAAAGCGGCAGCGCCACAATATACCACGCGCTAGAAAACTGCTTGTCTACAATGCCCACCATAGACATTGTGCCGGCCACCATAATGACGGTGATGACCGACAGCGCCTGGGGCACTTCGTAGCTAATGAGCTGGGCCACGCCCCGGAACGCGCTGAGCAGCGCGTACTTGTTATTGCAACCCCACCCAGAGATGAGCACCGCCACCGGCCCCAAACCGCCCATCACCATAACGTAGAAAATGCCAATATCCAGGTCTACGCCGACCATATCGCGCCCAAAAGGAATGACGGCATAGACCATAATCGCTGCCGCCGCCGCCAGGATAGGCGCCAGATTGAACGCCACTCGGTCAGCGTCGCTAGGCGTGATATCTTCTTTGGTGATCGCCTTGACCCCATCGGCAATGGGCTGGAGCAGCCCAAAGGGGCCGGCCTTGTTTGGCCCCAACCTGTCTTGAAAGCGCGCAAAGCCCTTGCGCTCTATCCAGGTGAGAACCATAAACATAACCAGCGCCGTTACTCCCACAATGACCGCGCGGAGAATAGCCATCACAACATCTTCCGATGCGTCAGGCAACAAGCCGCGCAGCCAGTTTGCAATCTCTATCCAGAAATTAGTTCCCATACCCTACTCCCAGAGGTCCAGAACTAGCAGAAAACGCCCCGACGCCCATACTTGACGGGCGCGGGGTGAAACAAAACTCTAGCCGGGGTTACATCCATTCCAAATCTCCCTTGCGCCAGGCATAAACCAAGCCTCCGGCCAAGATCAAGATAAAGACCAACATCTCGACCACGGCAAACAGCGGGAGCTGATTATACACCAAGGCCCAGGGGAAAAGAAAAACCGTTTCTACGTCGAACAGCACAAAGACCAGCGCATAGATATAGTACTGGGCTTTGAACTGAACCCACGTATCGCCATACGTTTCAAAACCGCACTCGTAGGTTGACTTTTTGATGGGGTTCGCTTTTTGGGGGCGAAGCAGCCAGGACAAGATTAGCGCAGCGCCTGGCAAGCCCACTGCAACGAGGATAAAAACAGCAATAAATGAGTAGGACTCGAGCAACGCTATTCGCTCCTTTCGACAATGAGTTTCAACATCGCAATCCGGCTCATTCTACCACAGTTCAAAACAGGCGCAAGCCGAAACAGTAAGCGTTCAGCTATTAGGGCTAAGGATTAAATAACTTGCTCATGTTCGGAGCACAGGCAGCTTGGCCAATGGGCAAGTTATTTCCTTCTCATTCCTTAGCTGTCAGCTTTTAGCTTTCTCCTTGGTAACTACTCAGCCATACCCTTCGACCTGTCTGCCGACAGAGCAGGCTGCGCAGCGCGCACCCTGAGCGGAGCGCAGCAAAGTCGAAGGGGCGCGCTGCTCCGCTCAGGATGCTGAGTAGTTACTCTCCTTGTTGCACAGGTGTTTTGTCTGGACAACAGGCGCTTCATGTTATAATACCGTCTAATAGATTTGTCAGGATAACGAGATGGACTTGCGCATTATTCAGCCCGACAACACCGAATGGGATGATTGGGTAGCCGGGCAGGCAGATGGCAATATTTTGCAAAGCTGGGCCTGGGGGCAACTAAAGGCTCAATTTGGTTGGCGAGCCGCGCGCATAGCGTTGAGCGACGGCGCGCGCTTGGTGGCCGGCGCGCAGGTGCTTTTTCGCAGCCTGCCGCTGAGATTGGGCACGCTGGCCTACATCCCGCGCGGCCCGTTGGCCGATTGGGAGAATGAAGAAACCATGAAAAAGCTGTGGGCTGCGCTCGACCCAATGTGCCGCAGCCGCCGGGCCATTTTGCTGAAAATAGAACCGGGGATTTCAGATTCCAACTTCCCCTGGCCTGGCCGCCAGCCTGTCCCGCCTGCCTGGTCGGCAGACAGGCGACCAGAGGAAGTGGGAGGCAGGCAGATTCCAGGCTTTAGATCAAGCCTACACACCATCCAACCCCCCCGGACAGCCCTTGTAGACCTGCAAGGCAGCGAAGAAGAATTGCTGGCGCGAATGCGCCAAAAGACACGCTACAATATTCGCTTGGCCGCGCGCAAGGGTGTGGCGGTGCGCCAAGGGACGATTGACGATCTGGGCGCATTCCACGCGTTGATGCAAGCCACCGGCGAACGAGATACTTTTAGCGTGCACAGCCTGGAATATTATCGCGCGGCATTCGAGCTTTTTGCGCCCAAGCGCGCGCGGCTGCTGTTGGCCCAGGTAGAAGGTGAAATTGTCGCCGGGCTGATGGTCTTTGCGTTGGGCCGCCAAGCCTGGTATTTCTATGGCGCATCGGGCAACGCCCACCGCGACAAGATGCCCAATTATGCGCTGCAATGGGAGGCCATGCGCTGGGCGCGCTCGGTGGGCTGCGCCACCTACGACCTGTGGGGCATCCCCGATGAAGACGAGGCCACATTGGAAGCGCGGTACCTTGACCGCGATGACGGGCTGTGGGGCGTGTATCGCTTCAAGCGCGGGTTCGGCGGGCGGGTGGTGCGCTATGCGGGGGCATTTGACCGTGTGTACAACCCCCTACTCTACCGGCTATACCTGGCCGTGTTGAGCCGGCGCGGGATGCTAAATCAATAGACGATTCTAGACGATTCTAGACGATTCAAGACGATTCAAGACGATTCGATATGCTCACCCTGGTTAATAACCCAGTTTTGTGGAACACTGCTCTTGCCACGCTGCCCCTGGCGCACGTGCTGCAAACGTGGGAGTGGGGGCAGTTCAAGGCGCGGCATGGCTGGACGCCACGCTACATGCTGTGGCAAAATGACGACGGCAAACCTTGCGCTGCCGCGTTGATACTGCGCCGCCAACTGGGGCGATTTCCGCTGCGCATATTCTATGTGCCCAAAGGGCCGGCACTAGATTATGGCGACGCAAATACACTTGACACAGTGCTGGCTGACCTGGAAGCACTTGCCCGGCGCGAGCGCGCGATTTTTATCAAGATTGATCCAGACGTGGAAGCGGAGGCCGGAGGTCAGAGGTCAGAGGCCGAGCGATCTAATCTCCAATCTCCAATCTCCAACACCGAGGCTGGGTCGAGTCGCGCGAGCAAATTCAGTTCCGCAACACAATGACGATTGACCTGGCGCAAGACGAGGCCGCGCTGCTGGCTGGTATGCACCCCAAGACCCGCTACAATATTCGGCTGGCGGCGCGCAAAGGCGTGACGGTGCGCGAAGGCAGGTTGAGCGACCTGGACTTGCTATACCACATGTATCACGAAACAGCGCAGCGCGATGGATTCATCATCCGTTCGCTAGAGTATTACGGCGACGCCTGGGGCAGTTTCATCCAAGCCGGGCTGGGCCAGCCACTCATTGCCGAGGTTGAAAGCCAGCCGGTGGCGGCGCTCATCTTGTTTCATTTCGCCGGGACGGCTTTTTATTTCTACGGCATGTCGCGCAATCTTCACCGCGACAAAATGCCCAACCAATTGCTGCAATGGGAAGCCATGCGCTGGGCCAAGCAGCACGGCTGCACCACGTATGATTTGTGGGGCGCGCCCGATACGCTGGACCCAAGCGACCCGATGCATGGCGTATATCGCTTCAAGCAAGGGCTGGGCGCGCAATTCGTGCGCCACATCGGCGCATGCGATTACACCCCCCTGCCCCCGCTCTACTGGTTGTACACCGTGGCCATGCCGCGCGTGATCGCCTTGATGCACAAGCAACATGAAAGACGCACAGAGTAAGTCAAGCCGCTATTTCATTACCAGTGGTAAATAGACCAGCATAGGGCAAACCACCATCCATTTGCGCCACTCCCACGCGCCCAAAGAGCCATCGCTTGCCAGCATTTCTATGGGCAAGCTAAGGTTGCGCGATGTTAAAGGAGCCGTAATTTGGTAGGTCACCGTAACCAATTGCCCACTCTCAAGTGCGCCATGCCAAACGATGCGGTCGGCCTGCGCCAGCGCCGAGCCTGGGCCATCAACCTCCACCGAGCCTGATATTATTTCGATGCCTAACGGCGCCAGTCCGGTGACAACAGCCGAGGGCGCAAGTCCCGGCCCGCCGTTGCGCGCTTGCATTGCGATTGTTGCGGGCATGCCCGACCGGCCGCTTGGCGCCTGGAGCGTGCTCAACTGCAAGTTGGGCGCGCCCACCCGCAGCGGCAGGGGTTGATCGAAATCAATGCCCAATTTGGTGTCGCGGAAGATGACGTTACCCAAGGCCGAGATATCGCCAGTGGCCGTGACGCGAAAAGCAAAAACGCGCGCTGCGCCTGCGCCAAGCGGGCCGCTCCAGGCCAGCGTGTTTGAAATAGAGTCGTAAACCACGCCGGGCGGCAGAGTTGACAACACCGGCGTAACACTGACAGGCAAGGTGACAGTAAAAGCAGCGGTAGTGTCGGCCAGGTTGTTTTGCGCCGTCAGTGTCACAGCAGCGGCCTGCCCCACAGAAATAACGGCCGGGTCAACCTGCACCCCGGAATCGCCCAACGGCCCCAACCAGCCTACGCTGCGCCGCAGGGCCGCTGCGCGCGCCTCATCATTCAGGGCCTCAAAGGGAATGCCCCAAAAGATCAGCCGATTGCCGGGCTGGCTGCGCGCAATAGCCTGGGCGCGGTCATAATCGCCGCGCCAGGCGGTTTGGGCGCTGGCAGTCGGCACCAGCACATAATCTAACGTGTAAAAAGCCGAGGTGGGAAAAGGGTCAACCAAATCAGAAGGAGCCAAGCCCGCGCCCAAAGGATGCCCGGGCGATCCATAACTATAGGTAGAGCTCAGATGATAGGTATAATCCATCACACCCAGCCGAGAGTGCGCAAAATCGTTGTCACTGCGCAGGTCGAGGTAAAACGCCGACGAAAGCATCAAGCGTCCCCCTTGATCCAGAAAAGAAGCCAATTGCTCCTCGTCGTAAGCTGCCAGAGGCAAATACCAATCGTAGCCGGTGAACCAAACCACAACTGGGTACCAGCCTAATCTTGCCGCCGGCGGGCCATTCAGTTCAACCATCGTCCCGCTCCATTTCACCTGCCATACATCATACGAAACGCCGATTTTATCAAGCGACTGCGTATAAGCCGACTCGACGTTGTGCCAGCGATCATCATCTACCAGCAGCACAGGCGCGGGCGTCTTGGCCGTAAAAGTGATCACCCGGCTGAGCGTAGGCAAGGCTAGAGGGTGAACAGTCAGCGTGATAGGATTGTAAACGTCTCGCTCCAGGCCGGCGGGGATATTCACGTGGATTGTCAAGGGAATAGTGGCGCACGGCGACAGCACGAACTGGGTAGGAGATACGCTGGCCGTCCAAGCGGCGCTGCGCAAGCTAGTCGTGTAAGCCAGCGGCAAGCCAAGCTCGGCCGAATTGCGCACACGCGCGGTAAAAGAGATAACCGTGCCGGCTTTGCCTACTTGGCTCGTGGGCGAGGTGGCCGCCAAATCTAGTCCTTGGGTTTGGCGCGGGCTATCGAAATAGTCCAAGGCGCGCCGCAGCAACTCTTGCCGCTTGGCCGCGTCGCTAATCGCCTCGTAGCCAAACGGCAGCACAACGCCGCGATAAGGCAAACACAGGCCCACCACCTGCCCAGCCGAGCCATCACCCTGATAAGCCAAAACCTGGGCGGCATGATCGGCATCGGCCACCGCAATGACATCGGGCCAGCGTTGGTTATCTGCGCCATCACCCCCGGCAATGCGAAAATCCATTCCTTCCATCGGAGCGCCGGCCAAGCCGGAAATGTCGTCAATCTCTGAATCATCCTTTATGTAAACAGTTTTGAGGTATTGGGAAAGGTACGGAGAATAGAAAAAGGGTGTGCCCCCGCCATCCCAAAACGCTATATCTTGCCCCGTCAGCACCAAATCGCCGCCGCTGGAAAGATACTGGGTAATCACGCCGCTCAGGCCCAGGTAACCCGGCGAGTCTTCGGGCGACGACCAGATGACCAAATTGTACTTGAGCAAATCATCTGCCGTGGGAATATCGCCCGGCATTTTTTTGATGCGCCGCTCGTCATAAGCATAATGCAGCTCATCGAGCGCCTGGCGGAAATACTGGGGATATTCGCGATAGTACCACGCGCCCGAATTGACCAGCAGGATGCGCCAGGTTGGGTCTAGCCCAAAATCAAGCTGTGTCACCTGGCCGGCTGTGATGGTGACGGTAGCAGTGACGACCCGATAGCCTGTCTTGCGCGCCTCAACAATATAGTCGCCCACGGGCAAATCAAAATGATACAATCCAAAAGCCGTTTGCGACAGCGGTGTGCTCAACACAGACACCGTCACCGTGAGCGCCTGGCCGCTCACGGTATCGGTCAAGACCCCGCGCAGCACGCCAACGGGCAGCGGCGCAAGCTCAAGATCGCGCGTGGTGACCTGGCCTGTGATGACGAGAGCCGGGGAGGCAGTACTGGGCAGGTAGCCAAACATGCTTGCGGTGACGCTATACATGCCAGACACCAAGGCGGCAGAATATTGCCCATCGGCGCCGGTTTGCGCACTGACCCAATGTCCCGTGTCGTAGTGATAAATAGTGGCGCTAGCGCCTTGGATGGCAAGCCGGCTGGCGGCATCTATGACCGTGCCGCTCAATTCCCCCGCCCCGACCACAGCCTGCACTGCCGCATAGGCGTCAACCAGGCCCCAACCTGTGTCGTTATTGGGCACTGGCAAACTAATTGGAACAGCCGTATCAATGAGCGTTTGCTCGACGGCTGAAACAGTGAGGGTGGGGTTAGCCGCCAACATTAACGCGGCCACACCGGCCACGTGCGGAGCAGCCATAGAGGTGCCATCGCCAAGGCCATAAGCGCCCCCCGGCAACGACGAACGGACATTGACGCCGGGCGCGACGATTTCGGGCTTGATTTCATCCCACGGCGAAGGGCCGCGGCTGGAAAACCAGGTCACTGCATTATCAACGTCTGTCGCGCCAACGGCAAACGCATTGCGCAGAGAGCCAGGCGAGCCTATCGTGCCTGCCTCTGGCCCCGAATTGCCGGCGCTAAAAACAGTCAAGATGCCCGCCTGGCGCAGCCGGGTCAGGTCAAGCTCAAACTCGGTGGAGCTTCCATACGGATTGCCCCAAGAATTGCTCAGCACATCTGGCGCCAGGGCCGGGTTGCCGGCAGGAGCCATAATCCATTCAAAAGCGGCATGGATCCAGCTATTGTAGCCATAGCCCATGCTATCCAAGACGCGCACAGCCATCCACTGCGCGCCCGGCGCCACGCCAATGCCTTCGCGCCCGGCCAATGTTCCCATAGTGTGGGTGCCGTGCCCATTGCCATCCACGGGGTAAAGCGCGCCTGCGCCTGTGGCATCGAACCAATTGCCCGTGTGCTGGTACAAGTCCTTGCCCACATTGCCCCGGTAATTGGCGTTGAGCGCCGGGTGCATATAGTCCACGCCGGTATCGGCATTTGCCACCACCACGCCCGCGCCGGTGTTGTTAAAAGCAGCCCACACTTTATTGGCCTGCACTCGCTGCACGCCCCACTCGACGCCGGCAAGCTCTCGTGGTTCGCCCGGTTGGAAGGCCAGTTGGATAACGGAATTTGAAATCTTGAATCTTGAATTTGAAGTTTTAGATTCTGAATCCGAGTCTAGCCGGTACTCATAGCGGTCAAGTTGAACCAGCTCCACATCGCTGCGCAGAGCCAGCGAGCGAATCGTTTGCGGAGAGGCCTGTGCCGCCAGGCCATTAAAGATCCAAAACGACCGCACCGCCTCAGCGCGCCCGGCCGATTGTTCCTGCGCCAGAAAAGCCAGCACATCTTTTTGGCCAAAGGCGGCCGTGGCGCGCAACATTTCAACCAGACCGGTCCGCTCGGCAATTTTTTGATCGCGCGCCGCCCCAGCCAAGTCCAAGCCGCTTGTCGGCTCGGCCTGCTGGCGCATCACAACAATGATGGACTGGCGCTCTTGAGCCGGGGTAGAGATCATCTGTCTCAGCAAGGCCGGCTCGACCCGCATGCGCGCAGTGGCATCGTTCCACCCATCTTGGGCATCAAGCGGCAAACTAGCCGACGCTTGTTCCACGGTCGCAGTAGCAGCCGAAACAGCTACCAGGATTACGGCTAATGCAAAAATCACACCTACCCATCTCATAATGCACCTCAACAAAACAAAAGCCGCACGCTATGGCGCGGCCGACCACCTCAAGAGCCATTAATGTAGAGCCTATCCTAACATTGGCTTTTTCGTATCAGCGAAAAGAGATTTCAGGCTAGGTCCTTACTCGGTGCGCTTGAGAAGCACCAAAGTTATATCATCTTCTTGGGCTACCGGCCCGGCAAATTGTTCGACCCGCTCAAGCACAGTATCAATCAGGCGCTCGGCCGGCTGGCGCGACACGATGCCCCGCAGCGATTCAAAACCAAGCATCTGCCGCTGAGGATTATGCGCCTCAACCACGCCATCAGTATACAGCAAGAGCGCCTGGCCGGGCTGCAGCGTGTGAGCTTGCTCGGCGCAGCGCACCTCGGCCCCAGCCCCCAGGGGCAAACAACCCGGATCGTCAAGGTAGCTTGCATCGCTGCGCTCATCACACAAAAGCGGATTGAGGTGACCCGCACTGGCATAAGTAAAGGCCCAATTACGAGTATCCAGCACAACATAACAGAGGGTCACAAAAGTCTTGCCGTGGGTGTCTTGGAACATCACACGGTTGACTGCTTGCAATACTCCTGCCGGGTCAAGTTGGTGTTGGGCATAGGCCCGCAGCACGCTTCGAACCGTGGCCATCAGCAAGGCGGCCGGCATGCCCTTGCCCACCACATCACCAATGGCAATGCCCCAATGACACTCATCAATGGGAATAAAGTCAAACAAATCGCCGCCGGTTTCCTGGGCTGGCAAGCAGCGGCTGGCAATAAACAAGCCGGGAATAGTGGGAGGCGCAGGCAACAGGTTTTGCTGGATGGTGCGCGCCAGGGCCAATTCTTGGCGCAGCCGTTCTTTTTCGGCCACCTCTTCCAACAGGCGAGCATTTTCAATAGCAATGGCCGCCTGGGAAGCCAGGGTCATAAGAACATCCACATGCTCTTGGGTAAAGGCGCGCGGAGTGATATAACTCTGCGCGGCAATCACGCCCACTACCTTGTCGCTGGCAATCATGGGCACGCCCAGCCAGCATTGCGCCGTCTCGCCAACCGCTTGTATGCCCAAGGCGCGGGTGCGTTCGGCCACATTATCTGGCAAAAGCAATGGGGCGCAAGTGCGGATGATATGTCCGGTCAATCCCACCCCGGCCGCTCGCACCAACAGCGTGCCGGCCGCCTGGCCGCGCTTTACATCCAAGGCAAACGTCACCTCATCTTTGGCCGCATTGTACAGCGCAATATAAAAGTTGGTGGTGTCAACCACTTTGCCGCTCTCGCGGTAAATGGCCTCAACCAAACTGGGAATATCTACCATAGCACTGATGGTGCGGCCAATCTCGTTCAGCGCGCCTAGTTGGGCTACACGCTGCTGCAACTGCTGGACATAGCGGCGCATTAAAAAGCTGACAAAGAAAATGAATGCGCCAAAGATAACCAGCGATCCAGAGCCGTTGTGCACATACGCCAATGCAATCAAGATGCCCAGGTGCAACGTGAGGATCTCTAGCGGCAAATCTTGCTGTTCTGATTTGAGCAGCGGAGCAAGCGGAAGACCGCGCGCCCAAACGCCGTGATAGAGAATGAGCCGGTTGACGATTTGATAGGTGGCAATAAAACCGGCCACAGCCACATAATTAGCCAGCGACAGCGTTTCTATGGGAAACTGCCCGCCCAGCCAGTTGTACACCCACATGGCCGCCACAATCATAACCATGTACATGCCATAGTTGCGCAGCAGGTTGGTCAGGCGTTGCCAGCGTCGCGCGAAAAAAGCAGCCGGTGGCTGTGTAAGCGCCCCAGCCGTGACCGAGGTCACAATGACCAACGCGCCGGCAGGAGGGCCAAGCACGAGCGAGGTAGCCAAAAAAACAGCGTCAGCCAAGACTATGATTATGGAGCTGCTGGTGGGGATCAACGACAAGTTGGCAACCACGCCAAGCAGGACAAACATAATCACCGCGCCCGCCTCAAGCGGGGGGTAAAGCGGCCACACGGCGGCAATCGCCGCCATGCCCACAAGCAAGACAGCGATATTGCTAATATACCAACCGCGCGACGGCTGAGAATCCATAGCATCCATGATAGCCTGAAAGCCAAGCCAAGTCAATGAGCGAAATGGCGCGCCATTGGTAGGAGATGTATGAGACCTTATCGGGAATAACCTTTTGCCACGAATTTCACGAATTGACACTAATTTCGAGACTGTAGCAAGCCCACCGACGCGGCAAAGCACCCCGAGCAGAGCGCAGCGTAGTCGAAGGGTGCGCCATCGGTGAGGATGCTACAGTGTCCTATTATTGCAACTTGCCCACAGAATGACACCAGGGTATAATGCTCCTGCTGATTCAATTCGATGCCGCGGGGCAATTACCCACTTGAACATGCTTGTACAAGATCATCCCCTTCATGACCACGTGCTCGCTGCCTTGCGCAACTTGCAACAGCCAGTCAAGTTGCGCGCTTTACCCTTGCTAGAGGACCCGAGCGTGCGCACTGGCCTGGGCAATCCGCCGCTAGAGGATTTGGCGGTGGCGCTGCAACAGCGCCTGCAAGCTATCATTAGAGAATTGCAACCGCAAGGCGAAAAGGACCTGAAACAGCGCGAGTGGCTGCGCTACTGTATCCTACACGACCTGTTTCAGCGCAACGAAGCCCCGTTGGCAGTGCAACAAGACCTGGGAATTGGCCGGACGCACTTTTACGAATTGCGCAATGAGGCGGTAGAGAGCGTGGCCATGCGCCTGGCCGCTATACCCGGCGATCCTTTTGCCTTGCCTCCCGCCCCAGCATCTTTTTCGGAACCTATTCCAAATATACCCGATTTTATTGGACGAGCGGCAGAGTTGGCCTTTTACCGCGACCAACTGTTGCAACAAAACTTGGCGCTCATCCACGGTTTTGCCGGCACAGGCAAAACTGCCCTGGCCGCCGCGCTGGCCGCCGAGCGCCAGCAGGCTGGACACTCTGTCGTTTGGGTCACTTTTTACGCGGGCGTCAACACCGACCTGGATGGATGCTTGGAAATCTTGGCTTGCGCGCTGAGCGAGCTGGGCAACAAAACTCTGCAAGATTTTCTCGCTGCCAGTATGCAAGCCTCTCACCCCTATCCGCCGGATGCGCGCATTCATTACGCCGTGAGCTGCCTGGCTGCCAGCAAGATTACCCTGTGTCTGGATGATATTCACCTGGTCGAAGAGATGCCCGCCATTCAACGTCTGCTGGCTTGCCTGGCGCCGCGCCAAAGACCGGCTCGTTTGCCCATGATTGTCGTAAGCCGAATCGCCCCGGCGTTTGCGCAAGGCCGCCCCATTACCCCCCTGCCCGGCCTGAATGACCAAGACGCGCGCCAACTCGTCCACAACGCGGGGATAGACTGGCTAGAAGATAAAGACTTTATCCAGCTCTACCAACGCACAGAGGGGAATGCAGCCTTTTTGATGTTTTTCACCGCCTGGGCGCAATCGCAAAGGAACCTGGCCAGGCAAGAACAAATTTTGCGCGCGCGCGCCTTTATCGCCCAACTGGGACGAGCCTTGCCCGGCCAAGACTTTTTGTTGGGCGAGGTCGTGGCATCGCTTGACGCGACCGAGCGAGAACTGGTGGAGCGTGGGGCGCTGTGCCGCAAGCCCATCAATTTGGCAAGCGCCGCGCGGGCCAGGCTGTTTCCTGATCTTGACCCCGAGCAAGCCAGCGCCGCCCTCAGCCGCCTGGAGCGCAGGAACTTGCTGACGCGGCGGGGTGACACGGCCATCTACAGCCTGCACGATCTGGTGCGCAGCTACCTCGCCTTTCAACTCGATCAGACCCCGGCCCGCCAGGCCGAACTGCACAAGCTCCTCATTGGCTATCACACCGAGTTGGGCGATATCCCCGAAGTCGCCTTTCATCTTTATAAAACAGGTGATGCCCCCCAGGCAGTGAGCCTGCTGATTCAGCATGCCGACGAGCTGATTCAAAACGGCCAAGCCATCGCCATCGCCAAGCTGGCCGAAGAAATTCCAGCCGCCACTCTGGCGACCGAGCAACGACTGGCGTGGTACGGCCAACTGGCCAACGCCTGGCAGGCAAGCGGCCTCTACCGCGCCGAAGCGAGCGCCTATCTCTGCCGCGCGCTCGACCTGAGGGGCGGCGATTACGCCGAGCGATACGCCCTGGCAATGGCCCACAGCAAAGCCGGCAAACAGCCACCGGCAGACCAAGACCCAAGTGTGGCCTTTTTGCACTCGGTGGCTGAAACCCTGGCCGACGACCTGCGCAAGGCCGATATTACGCTCCAACGCGCCCGCCACGCCCAGTTGGCCGGCGAACCGCCCCAAGCCGCCGCAGCCGCGCAAGCCGCCGATCAGGCGCAAGCGATGCAAAGCGCCATCATTAAAGCGGCCGGCTATGCGAGAGCGATGCTCGTGGCGCAAGAACTGAGCGACAGGCCCACCCAGGCAGAGGCCCTTGAGCATTTGAGGCAGGCGCTTGGCAAGCTGGGGCACGAGAAAGAGGCGGCAAAAGCTCAAGCAGATGGCAAGCACAAATTCAAGCGGCGGCCAGGGGCGTAACCACCGACCGCCGCTTGCGCACCACTCTATGAAAATCAACCCTTTCAAGCGCCGCGCGCTTTCTTACCAAAAACAGAACTGGCTCTTTTTGCTGCCCTATCTGGTGGGCACGCTGCTTTTGGTTGTTTTGCCCACGTTGATGACGGTGGCAGTCGCCTTTACCTCGTACAATGCCATCCAATCTCCCACCTGGGCGGGGCTGGCCAATTTTAAACAGGTTTTCGAATCACCCCTCATCCGGCTCTCTATACGCAATACGATGATCTTTATGGGCCTGGCCGTGCCCCTGCGCATAGCAGGCGCTTTGGCCCTGGCCGTCTTGCTCCAGCCGCCCCGGCGAGGAGCCGGTGTGTATCGCGCCGCCGTCTATTTGCCCACCATTATCCCCGAAGTGGCCTATGGGCTGGTATGGCTGTGGATCTTTAACCCAGTGTCGGGGCCGCTCAATGCCATCCTGGCCGGGTTAGGGCTGCCGGCGCCGGCCTGGCTGGCCGAGGCATCCACTGCCCGCCTGGCCATGGTCATTATGGCCGTCTTTCAATTGGGTGAAGGCTTTATCGTATTGCTGGCCGCCTTGCAAAATGTCCCCACCGCCTTTTACCAAGCCGCCCAAGTAGACGGGGCCAATCGCTGGCAATGCTTTCGGCACATCACCCTGCCGGCGCTCACACCTTGGCTGCTCTTGCTCACTTTTCGCGATTTGATTTTCAGCCTGCAAAACACCTTTGCCCCCACTTTTGTAATGACCTACGGTGGGCCATATTACGCCACTACCTTTATTCCCCTGCTGGTTTATGAACTGGCTTTTGACTTTGGAGACCTGGGGCTGGCCTCTGCCGTATTGGTTGTGACAATGATCTGGGTAGGCTTGCTCGTAATCGGTATCCGTAACATTATCGAGGGATTGCGCGGTGAAGAAGAAGAGAGTTAGAGCATTTGGCCTGTGGTGGCACTTGCTAGGGCTGACAATTGCGGCCCTCTTTATCTTGCCATTTTTCTGGGCAGTGGTAGCCTCGCTGCGCCAGCCGGGCTTGCCTCCTCCCCGCACAGTGGAATGGTGGCCGCAGCCCGCCTATTGGGACAATTACGCCGAGATTTTCAGGCTGTTGCCAATGGGCCGCTATATTCTCAACTCGCTCAGTGTGGTCGCAGTGGCCGTGCCGCTCACCCTGGTGATGGCTTCGCTGGCAGGGTTTGGCTTGTCGCAACTTTATTCCAGACGGCAGCGGCGTTTGGCGCTCGTCAGCATTTTGTTGATGTTGATCCCCGGCATGGCGGTGTGGCCGTTTCGCTTCCATGTCTTTTACCGGCTAGGGTTGATTGACTCGCTGTGGGCGCTGATTGCGCCCGCCTTTGCTGCCGGCAGCCCGCTGTTTGTGCTGCTATTTTACTGGGTTTATTTTCGCATCCCCTCGGAAGTATACGAATCAGCCCAGCTCGATGGAGCTAACGCCTGGACAGTGTGGCGGCGAATTGCTCAGCCATTAGCCTGGCCAATGACGGCAGCCGTGGCCGTGCTGGCCTTTACACTTTACTGGAGCGATTTCACAAGCCCGGTGCTCTATATCTTTGACCCGGCTCGCTACACCCTGCCCATCGGGTTGCAACTTTTAAAGCAGATGGACCAGACAAACTATCCATTGCTTATGGCCGGGGCAGTGATCATGGCAGCGCCCGTGATTATACTCTTTATTTTTGCGCAGCGATTGCTCCTGCACGATCTGTCTTTGGGAAAGTTGCTAGACAAAAATTAAAGGCTCTGCTGGATCTAACGGGAAAGCGCCCTGAGCGGCACGCCATCCTGAGCGCAGTCGAAGGAGGCGCATAGTCGAAGGACGCTTTTCCCGCAAGTCGGGAGAGCCAAATTAAACACTAGTACCTTACCAGTCAAATCTTTGCTTTTTCGGCAAAGAAAACTCACCACGAAGGACACAAAGAGCACAAAGTAAAAACCTTGGTGGACTTGGTGTCCTTTGTGGTTTTGGTTCTGGCTTGGCCAGGCTATGAGGTAAAACAATGAAAAAAATTTTTGTCATGCTCTTGCTAGTTCTCCTGCTGGCAAGCTGTAGCCCGGCCAATACCGGCCAGGTTTCTTTTATGATATTTGGCGACCCGGCAGAACTGGCTGCTTATCAAAAACTGGTAGAGGCATTTGAGGCCGAACACCCGCAAATTCAGATTCAACTGCGCCATGTAGCAAGCCAGAACGACTATCAGCAGCAGTTGCTGACTGCATTTTCTGCCGGCGCGCCGCCCGACGTGATGCTGCTCAATTACCGCCGCGTCGCGCAATTTGCAGGCCCCGGAGGATTGGAACCGCTCGGCCAATATGTGGAAAAAAGCTCCCTCGTCCGACTGGCCGATTTTTACGCGCCGGCCATAGAGGCATTCCAGTGGAACGACCAACTCTGGTGTGTGCCCCAAAACATCTCTAGCCTGGTTGTTTATTATAACCGCAATCTCTTTGACGCAGCCGGCCTGCCCTACCCTGCCGACAACTGGACACAAGCCGATTTTCTTCAAGCGGCTCGCGCTTTGACCAAAGACCTGGACGGCGATGGGCAAACTGACCAATATGGCGCGGGACTAGCGCCCAGCCTGCTGCGCCTGGCGCCCTTTATCTGGCAAAACGGCGGGGAATTGGTAGACGATCCCGCCCAGCCAACCCGCCTGGCCCTGGATAATCCGGCGGCGATGGAGGCTCTTCAATGGTTCGTAGACCTACAAGTGAAAGAAAAAGTTGTCCCCGATGCCGTGGCCGAAGAGGCTGAAGCCAGCGAGAACCGTTTCCTGAGCGGGCGGCTGGCAATGTACTTTAACAGCCGGCGGGGAGCGCCCACCTACCGCACCATCACGGCCTTTGAGTGGGATGTAGCTCCCTTGCCGATGGGGCGACAGCCGGTCAGTGTCTTGCACAGCGATGGGTACTGCATGGCAGCCAAAACAAAAAACAAGCCAGCCGCCTGGACCTTTATCGAGTTTGCCAACTCGGCTGCGGGCCAAACCTTGATGGCTTCAACCGGGCGCACCGTGCCTTCACTGCGCCAGGTGGCCGAGTCGGATGCCTTTCTTGACCCTCAGCATCCCCCGGCCAACAGCCGCATCTTTATAGAGACCATTCCCACCATCCGCCGCGTGCCCCTGATGACGACCTGGGTGGCCATCGAGGAAACTGCCAGCAAAGAGATTGAACGCGCATTTTATGGTCAGGCATCAATCGAAGAGGCTATTGGGGCCGCCATTTCTCTCACTCAACCCTATTTTGATCAGGCTGCAGCCAAGCGATAGATTGGGCGCTTGCGCGCCATACCACCACCGTATCCTCTCAAAAAGCGGGGGCGGCTCCCACGCCGCCTATGGCCGGGCGTGGGAGCCCGGCCTGCTGTCCCCGAAATATTGAGAAGACGCCATGAGCTGCGCTCTCAACCAGGAATAAAAATAGAGTGTCTTTGTGTTTCTTCGTGTCACCTGCCCCCGCCATAGGCAGGGGGTTGGTGTCACCTGCCCTCGCGCGAGCAGAGGGTTTGTGGTTATTTTCGGGTAACTACTCAGCAGCCTGAGCGGAGCGCCGCGCTCCTTCGA
>JBGSMF010000046.1:0-28085 GCA_041740315.1 Thermoflexales bacterium | reverse complement strand
GCGCGTGCAGGCCGCCAAGAGCGAGATGGACAAACGTGGTTTAATTGTGTAATATCTTTCTTAACCCGGCCAAGCCGGAACCAAACAGGGGGCATTTTTACCACCAAGTACACCAAGGGGCACAAAGAAAAGGCTCCATCTAGAGTTTTCCTTCGTTTTCCTTTGTGACACCTGCCCCCGCCGTAGGCAGAGGGTTCGTGGTGACTTTTCTTTGCCGGAAAAGCAAAGATTTGACTGACAAGATACTAGCCTGTTCTCCGAGAACTTGCTCAAAGACGCTCTTGGTTAAATTTTCCAGTTTCCAGGTAGATCAGCATCCCCATGCTGCTCACTGGCGCACACCCTGGACTGCCTGTCCAGCCTGCTGACGCGTGCCACGTCAGCGGCCGCAGGCAGGGTGTGGGGATGCGCCAGATACGAGTATATGAAACTGGAGTTAAATTGCTTTTGTAAGGATATTTTGATAAACTAGAGTTGCGGGATGTGCGCGCATCCTATGCGCGCATAAATCCTTTATCCGGGAGGTAGTGCAATGGCCTATCGAATCCTTGCAGTAGACGACGACGCAGATGCCCTAACTATCCTGCGCCTGATACTGAAACGGGGCGGCTTTGACGTGCTCACGGCCCCAGGCGGCCCCAAGGCGTTGAGCCTGCTCACTCAAGAGATGCCCGACCTTGTGGTATTGGACTTGATGATGCCACAAATGGACGGCCTTGAGGTTTGCCGCAGAATCAGGGCCGACCCGCGCACGGCTCACTTGCCGGTGGTCATGCTGACCGCCAAGTCTCAATCGGCTGACGAGATAGAGGGCTTTAGGGCGGGGGCCGACGATTATATTGAAAAACCGGTTACCCCCAACGACCTGATTCAGCGATTGCAAACGGTACTAGAGCGAGCCGCGGGCATGCCCGAAGAAAAGCTGGGGCGCGTGGTTTCGGTATTGGGCGCGCGGGGCGGAGTGGGCGCAACTACCCTGGCGGTCAATCTTGCGCTGGCGCTGGCGTCTGGGGCGCGCGCCATCCTGGCAGATTTTGAGCCTGGCGGCATGGCGGCCATTCACCTGGGGCTAGAACCGTTGTTGGGTTTAAACAGCCTGGTGGCGCGTGAGGCGGAGAGCATTGATAGGCCAAGCGTTGAAGAGGCGTTAGCCCCGCACCCCGGCGGCTTGCGCTTGTTGGCGGCAGCCGATACCCCGCTCGACCCAGCCCAGGCCGATGCTATACTGAATCACCTGCTGGCGATGAGCGACGTGTGCGTGATTGACCTGGGAGCCGGGTTGACCCCCACTGTGCTGGCGGTAGCGCGGCAGAGCAATGATTTTATCCTGGCCCTCGATGCAGACCGTTTGGTCATGGCGCAGGCCAAGCGGGTAGTGGGTGGCCTGAACGAGGGCGGCTTGCCGATTGGCGCATTGAAGCTGGTTTGGGTGAATCGTACCGGCATGCCAGTGGATGCAACTCGACCCGCCATCCAGGCTGCGCTTGGGCAGGACCTGGCGGCGGTGATTGGCCCGGCTTCCGAGGCCTTGTACCAGGCGCTGGAGCAGGCTCAACCGTTGGTGGTGGGGCTGCCAGAACATCCGGTGGCGGTTCAATTTAGGGCGCTGGCAAGCTCGCTGGCCGTTAATGCTTAGGACTAAGGATTAAATAACTTGCTCATCTATAGCTCGTTTTGCCCGTATTTCGGCGTCACTGTGGGCAAGTTATTTAATTTCCAATCCTTAGCTGGATTTCGCAGTTCGCGCATCCCCATGCGCAAACGTCCCCACAATCGGCTTGCATGGGGATGCAAGCCTACGGGGTGCGAAAAACAAGTTTGGGTGTTCATAGATTGCGTGGAGGTTAACCCATGGGTGCTGATCTTGCTCTCGAACAATTTATCAAAATGCGCGATTGGGCCATCGCCCAGCTTGCGCCGCAGGTAGATACCCCTCACCGCGGCCTGGCAGAAACTAATCGGCAGTGGCTATCTGAGCGCCTGATGCAATTGGTGGGCAAGACCAACGTGCGTCTGTCGGAAGACGAGTGGTACCAGTTGCTTGATCAGGTTGCAGATGAAGTGATCGGTTATGGCCCCATCGGCCCCTACTTGCGCGACCCGACGGTCACCGAGGTCATGGTCAATGGACCCAACCAGGTCTATATCGAGCGCAAAGGCAAGCTGCTCCTTACAGAGACGCAGTATCGAGACGCGGCCCATGTGATGCACGCTGTTGAAAACATCATTTTGCCGCTGGGGCGCAAGGTGGACCGCACTCAACCGTTGGTAGATGCGCGCCTGCCCGATGGCAGCCGTGTGAACGCCATTATTCCGCCGTGTTGCCTGAACGGCCCCACGGTGACCATTCGCAAGTTCCCGGCCAAGCGCCTGACGGTTGACGACTTGATTGGCTTTGGCAGCATGACGCCCCCAATCGCCGAGTTTCTCAAGGCGTGCGTGATGGCTCGCCTGAACATTGTGGTGTCGGGCGGCACGGGCTCGGGCAAAACCACGCTGCTGAATGTGATTTCGTCGTTTATCCCGGAAGATGAGCGCATCTGCACGGTGGAAGATGCCGCCGAGATGCAACTGGCCCAGCCACATGTGGTGCGCATGGAAACCGCGCCGGCCCTGCCCGATGGAACCGGCCTGGTTACTATTCGTGACCTGGTGAGAAACTCGCTGCGTATGCGGCCCGAGCGCGTGGTGGTGGGCGAGGTGCGCGGCGGCGAGGCGCTGGACATGCTCCAGGCCATGAATACCGGCCACGATGGCTCGCTCACCACGGTGCACGCCAACAGTCCCCGCGATGCCATCGCCCGCCTGGAAACCTTGGTGCTGATGGCCGGGTTTGATTTGCCGCTCAAAGTTGTGCGCTCGCAAATTGCTGCGGCGGTCAATCTGATTGTCCAGCAAGAACGCCTGAAGGATGGCTCGCGCAAGGTCACGCGCGTGACCGAGGTGCAGGGCATGGAAGGCGACACGGTGGTGTTGCAAGATATTTTTATCTTTCAAGCGGTGGCGGTGAGCGAAAGCGGCACGGTAGCGGGCGCCATGAAGCCTACCGGCATGCGCCCCAGCTTTTCGCCCAAGCTGGAGCGGGCCGGGTTCAAGCTGACGGCCGATATGTTTGGCGCGACCGCACAGGCCGGAGTCTCTCAGCAACGGCGCAAATAACTTTCGCTTAGGAGTAGGTGCATGGCATCAAGTTCAAGTGGACTGAAACAGGCCCAAGAGTTATATCGTAACGGCGACCTGGTCGAGGCGCGCCAGGCCATTGAAGGCGTCTTGCGCGCCGAGCCAAGCAATGTGGAAGCCACGTTGCTGGCAGCCGAACTGTACCGGCGTGACAATCCCCAATTGGCGCTCAAGGCCTATCTGCACGTTGCCAAGCTGGCCTCTCAGCGCCCAGAATCGCCTGCCGGCATGGCCTTGCTTTACCTTGAGCAGGGGGATATGCCCCACTGCGACCAATGCCTGGACCGAACTATTGACCTCGACCCCGAATATTTGCGCGCCCATTACTATGCCGATATGGCCGCGGCGGCGCGCGCCATGTTGGCGCAGGGCGAAAGCGCCCGCACCAAGCTGTGGGATTTGTTCGACGGCATCGCCGCTGCGTACCAGCGCGCCATCGAACGCTACCCCATTTCTCCCCTGGTGTCCTATAACCTGGCGCGAGTCTTGTTTGTGCTGGGTGAAACGGAAATGGCCCGCCAGTATTACAAACAAAGCCTGGAGCTAGACCCTGGAATGACCGAGGCCTATGCCGGCATGGCAGAAGCCTCTTTAGCGCTGGAGCAATTTGAGGAAGCGGTCGAGTGGTGCAAGTTGCTTGAAGGGCGCACCTGGCAGATTACGGGCGACGCGAACGACCCCCAGTGGGTGGCTGCCAGCGAGGCCGCCGGCGATTTGCGCGTGTCACACGTGTTTCGCATTCAGGCCAAGGCGCATTTGTGGATGGGGCAATTTGAAGAGGTGATGCAGGCCATCCGCCGCACTGCCGAGGTGGAACCGTGGAATTCTGGCGTGATGTATGTGGATGTGCTGGATGAGCACGTCAAGCTGGGCAAGGCGCTGCTAGAAAATAAGCAAATTACCGATGCGATCAAGGTGTTGGAAGTGGGGCGCGATTTGGCCGAACGGATGAAATATCACCGGTTGTTTCTGTGGCTGGCGCAAGCTTATTTGGTCCAGGCGCAGGCAAGCCATGCGGCTCAGGAGCGCAAAAAGGCCGAAGAGTGGCTGGCTAATGCTGCTTCCATCGTCAACCACCCGCCCGTTCCAGTGCCAGAAGAGGCTCGCGCAACGTGGGCCGAACTCAAATCGCGCCTGACGCTGGGCGACAAGTCCTCGATGTTTGGCTTTTTGCGCAAGTGAGACATCGCAGCAAATTATGTATTTGCGGCTTTTAACCACAGAGGCACGGAGAATATGGGGGAAATGTCTAAAATCGCTCAAATAACGCAGCCAACGTATCCCCACACCCTGTCTGGCGTAGACAGGGTGTGGGGATGCCCGTCCTGCTATTCCCGATAAGGTCCAATGTAAACCACGTTTGGTAAATTTTTATAGGAGGCATACAAATGAAACTCGTTGATCTAACTATTCCGCTTGGTATTCAAACCCCCCCGTGGCCCACGTATGAGCCATTACAAATAAAGTATTTCAAGCGCCTGGCGCCCAATGGCGCAAACGGCCAACTCATCACCCATTCAAACCATTTGGGCACGCACCTGGATGGCGAGATTCACTTTTTCACCGCCGGCAAAGATATTGCCGCGCTCGACCTGAATGATTTCCTGGTCGGGCCTGGCGCTATTGTGGACCTTTCGGATATTGCGGGCGATTACGATATTTACACTTCGCAGATGGTTGAGGAGCGGGTGGAGGTGCGCGAGGGCGACATTCTCATCATCCACACCGGCTATCACCGCTATGGGTGGGATCAACCCCTGGCCGACGAGATTCGCTACATGGTCAAGCACCCTGGCCCCGACCGCGAGTTTGCCCTGTGGGCCAAGGAAAAAAAGATAAAGTGGATTGGCGTGGATTGCGGCAGCGCCGACCACCCCATGAACACCATCATCCGCACGTGGATGCCGCGCCAGGCCGAAGAAGCCGACGCTCACTTTCGCGCCAAGTACGGCAAGCCCATGGCCGAAATGTTCACGCCCGACAAGTATCAACTGATGCACATTGAAATGTTCCCCCATCACATCATCCACGCCGAGTGCCTGGGCGGCGATATTGACCTGCTGCTCAATCAGCGCGTCACTATCGGCTGCTTCCCGTGGCGCTTTGTGGATGGCGAAAGCTGCATCTGCCGCATTGTGGCTTTTGTTGAGGATGATCGCTACGAGCAGTTGATGGCAAAAAAGGCCACACTGCCTAAAACCAAGTTCGGCGACGTGGTTGCCACGTGCAAACAGTTGTAGCGCAATGAGTGGTAGGCAAGGAGCTAGACAATGTCTAACCAAGAATTTAAAGATATCAAGTGGGGCACAGCCATGCCCGTCATGGCGCGGATGGGTTCTGCCATAGTCTCGCTGCGGGCGTTTGGCGTTTGCTCGCTGGCGGTGAGCAACTCCCAAGTGTTTGGAGAGCGTTTTAGCAATGCCGATGATGTTGCGCCCCAAGTAAAGCCTATTATGTTGAGCAAGTTGGCAGATGCGCTGGCAGAGGCCAGCATGGGCAAAGCGGATGTGGCCGAGTTGGTTGCCACGTCGGCAGACATCGCCGCCACGGTCAAGGCTCAAGCAGAGCCAGACTTGGGCAAGCTTGGGTTGACCCTCACACAGTTCAGGATTGACGCCATCAATAAGCAATAGACCTTATCGGAAATAGCAGGACGGGCATCCCCATGCCTGTCCGCCAACGTATGGGGATACATTGGCTATGTTATTTGTAACTACTCAGCCGTGTAAGCATCCTGAGCGGAGCGCCGCACCCCTTCGACTACGTTTCACTCCGCTCAGGCTGCACGGCGCGTAGTCGAAGGATGCGGCCTGAGTAGTTACTGTTATTTCCGATAAACTCTAATAGACGGGAGGAACGATGCAATCACTGCAAGGTCTACGCATCCTCGACTTGACGCGGGCCTTGGCCGGCCCCTTTTGCACCATGATGTTGGGCGACCTGGGCGCAGACGTGATCAAGGTGGAACGGCCCGACACAGGCGACGACAGCCGCGGCTGGGGGCCGCCCTTTGTGGGCAGCCCCTATGGCCCCTACCCGGGTGAGTCGGCTTATTTTATCGCCGCCAATCGCAACAAGCGCAGCCTCACCGCAAATCTCAAGAGCGCCGAAGGGCAAGATATCTTGCGCCGCTTGGCGGGCCTTTCGGATGTGCTGGTGGAGAATTTTGTCACCGGCACGCTAGAAGAGATGGGGCTGGGCTATGAGGCTTTGCATCGCTTGAACCCGCGCCTGGTCTATTGCTCGGTCAGCGGTTATGGGCGCACCGGCCCCTATGCCGACCGGCCCGGCTATGATTTTATCATCCAGGCGGAAAGCGGGCTGATGAGCATCACCGGGCCGGAAGACGGCCCGCCGTACAGGCTGGGAATTCCCATTATAGACATTACGGCCGGGATGTTTGCGGCAACGGCGATTTTGGCTGCCTTGCGGGCGCGCGATTTGACCGGCGAGGGCCAACTGGTGGATGTTTCGCTGCTGGATACGGCGGTGGCTCTGCTGACGAATGTTGGCTCCAATTATCTGGTGGGGGGAGCGCAGCCTCGCCGCCTGGGCAATGCCCACCCCAGCATCGCCCCCTATGAAGCTTTTCGCGCTCGCGACCGCTGGTTTGCGCTGGCGGCGGCTAACGAGCGGCAGTGGAGCTTGCTGTGTGACGCAATCGGCCGGCCAGAGCTAAAGCAAGACCCGCGCTTTGCCGCTAACCGAGACCGGGTGACCCACCGGCCAGAATTGCGAGCGCTGCTAAAAGAAACCTTTGCCACGCGTGACGCAGCCGAGTGGTTGGCCGATATTCAGGCGGCCGGCCTGCCGTGCGGACCGATTAACACTGTGCCGGATGTTTTTAACCATCCCCAGGCTCAAGCGCGCGGCTTGGCGCTAGAAGCTGATCACCCAAGCGCCGGTCAAGTGCAACTGGCGGGCTTTCCGTACAAACTCTCGGATACGCCGGCCCAGGTGCGCCGCCCACCGCCCTTGCTGGGCCAGCACACCGAGGAGGTGCTGACAGAGTTGCTGGGCTATTCTGCAAAGGACGTGGCGGCTCTGCGAGAACAAGGAATAATGTGACTGTGTCATTTGAGTCTGAATAAATAGCAGCTCTTCAGCGAGGGAGACGGTTGGGGAGGAAATCGTGAAATCGTGCCAAGAGTTGACAAAACCCTATAATACATTAAAATGGTATATAATCTCCATAGAAACAACACCTTCAATTAAACATTTACCCGTGATCGAACGACTTTTTTCATGTCTTGCGTGAACTGTTCGCTGGTTTGCTGATCATTATAGTCGCGCTGACTCTGGGGAAATTAAGGAGCTAATAATGACCCTCTCAGATCGTATCAGACTCATTCAAGAATTGGAAAATCTACGCGGCTCGAGGGTTATTGCGTATGTGACATCTGACCGCCAGCCTCCTTTTCAAGCCCAAATGGCGATGGATGTGGTGCGGCGGTTTTACAATCATCTTGTCAGCATTCAGCAATGTGAAAAAATTGACCTGTTCCTTTTCAGCACTGGCGGGGATACGATGGTGCCTTGGCGATTGGTTAACTTGATTCGAGAATATTGCCAATGTCTTGGGGTCCTGATTCCATTTAAAGCTCATAGCGCAGCGACTATGTTGGCGCTCGGCGCAAATGAAATCGTCATGGGGCCTCTTGCCGAACTTTCGCCGATTGATTCTAGTGTTCAGACGCCCTATAATCCCCCCAACGCTGATCAGCCTAATGAACCTAAAACGCCAATCGGTGTTGAAGATGTTATGGGGTTTTTTAACTTGGCCCGTGAGCGTATTGGTATAGCAGATCAGGATAATTTGATTAGCGCCTTCGAGCAATTATCAGAGCGAGTGCATCCTCTTGCTGTGGGAGCTGTCTACCGCTCCCACGCGCTGACTCGCCTGTTGGCGACCAAGTTGCTTGAAATGCATTATACAGACGATGTGCAGAAACGCGCTATTGGGCGAATCGTAGACGAGTTGGCAGAGAAACTATACTATCATAATTACACAATCAGCCGCGTCGAAGCAAAAAAGATTGGTATTCCTGTTGTGTCAGTTTCTGCCGAGGTTGAACGGACCATGTATTGCTTACACGAACAGTACGAGCAAGAAATGCAACTAGGGCAACCTTTCAACCCATCATCACTAAACGCCAATGAGCCAGAAATCACTCGATCGGTTGCTATGATTGAAAGCCGGGCGCTTTCCGACGTATTCCATACCAGAGTTAGAGTCCAACCTGCCCAACCTGGCCAGCCAGCAGTGTTGCAGGTGGAGCCAGGGCAGTGGATCAGTCAACCGGTCTTGCTACAGGAGATGTGATTATGAACACTTTTACAACAACCACAGGGCTTGTTTATCTACAGTCACAGCAATTGCCATCTTCTTATCCATCGCCGTTCACCGCCAGCTTGCCACCTGTGGTGATTGAGAGTTGGGTATGGAGACCTATATCCGCAGAACGCGCTCAAACCATGCGGACAATAAACGATCAAGATGTAGAACAAGTTGGTCAGATTTATGCTGCATTGGCCGAAGAAGATGTAGCCCTGGCTGAAATGGGACTGGATGAATACGCCAAATTGCTAGATCACGATCTGCTGGATGCCCACTAGCTCGACACTGGTGATTGGATGAAACGGGGTGACGTTTATTTTGCTGACCTGGATCCTACGCAGGGGTCTGAGCAAAGGGGTATTAGGCCGGTCCTGATTCTACAGCGCGATTCCATCAGCCAATTCACGCGCACTGTTGTTATTGTGCCTTTTACCGCTTCACAGGTGGACAAGTACCGTCAGTTACCTAGTTGCGTTTTTGTTCCCAAGGGTATGGGCGGACTGCTTGAGAATTCTGTGGCTTTGGGTCATCAGGTTCGAACAATAGATCGCAAGCGGCTACTGGATTACCTTGGCGCTTTGTCTGGACAGTGGATCATTAAAATCGAGAAAGTGATTGCTTTCACCCTGCAAATACCCTGCCCCTAATTTTCCTCTATGGTTTTCCGCACCCAATGTCGCAAAAATTGGGCGCTAGTTATTCTATTGTATGCGGCCAGTCCGAAATGAGCTAATCAGCCGGTGAGACATATGACAATAACGCAAGTAGAAATTCGATCAGGCGCTTATTATGATTCTGTGATCCTCATGCAGTTGCAGCGCGCGTTGGCTGCTTTGCCCGCTGTGCTCGATGCCGGCGTGGTCATGGGCACCGACGCCAACAAAGATATCCTGGCACAGATTGACTTGCTGCCGCCAGATGCCCAGGCCGCCAAGCCGGATGACCTGGTCATTGTGATCCGCGCCCAAGACGAGGCTGCCGCTCTGGCGGCGCTCTCACAGGTAGACGCTCTCCTGACCCGGCGCAAATCAATCGTTAATCAACGCGAAGCGTATCGCCCACAAAGCCTGGAAACCGCGGTTCAGATGATGCCAGATGCCATGTGGGTGCTTGTTTCTGTGGCTGGCCGTTATGCCGCTGGCGTGGCGCGCGAGGCCCTGCTGTTGGGCCGGAATGTGTTTCTCTATAGCGATAATGTCTCGCTCGACGACGAGATTGCGCTCAAACAGACGGCGGCCGAAAAAGGCCTGCTGGTCATGGGGCCAGATTGCGGCACGGCCATTATCAACGGCGTGGGGCTTGGCTTTGCCAACAAGGTGCGTCGGGGGCCAGTGGGCGTGGTGGCAGCAGCGGGAACGGGGCTGCAACAAGTGACAGCGCGTCTTCACCAGTTGGGCAGCGGCGTCACACATGCCATTGGCACCGGCGGGCGCGACCTTTCGGACAAGGTGGGCGCGGTAACGATTCGCCAGGGACTAGACCTCCTCAGCCGCGACCCGGACACGCAGGTGATTGTGCTAGTATCCAAGCCGCCCGCGCTGCAAGTGGCCGGCACTGTACTGCAGGCCGCGCGCCTGGCGGGCAAAGCGGTAGTGGTGGATTTTATTGGTTATTCGCCGCCGGCCAGGCAGGTAGACAATCTACACTTTGTGGCTTCCCTTGATGAAGCGGCGAGCCTGGCGGTGGAGCTGACCGCACAACCTCAAGCCCTAATAGCTGATACCCAACATCCAACACCCCAGTTTGCGCCAGAGCAACGCTACCTGCGCGGATTGTTTTCAGGTGGCACATTGGCCTACGAGGCTCAATACATTCTTCAAGGCTATCTGCCGGCAGTCTATTCAAACGCCCCACTCAACAAGGACTATCGCTTGGCTAATTCGCTTGTCAGTCAAGAGCATACCATTGTTGACCTGGGCGAGGATGAATTCACCGTGGGCCGCCTGCACCCGATGATGGATAATGACCTTCGCATTCGTCGGTTGAAGCAAGAGGCCACTGACCCGCAAGTAGCCGTTATCTTGTTGGATATAGTGCTGGGCTATGGCGCTCATCCCAACCCGGCCAGTGAGCTGTCGCCGGCCATCGCCCAAGCTCGCGCCCTGGCCCAAGAGGCCGGCAGGTATCTTGAGATAGTTGCGGTGGTGACCGGCACAGACCAGGATCCGCAAAACATGGAGGCTCAGATTCAGCAACTAGCGGAGGCCGGCGCGCGGGTGGAAACCAGCAATGAGGCCGCCGTGCGTTATGTGGGGCAGTTGCTCCGGGCGCTCAATCCGACCAACGACAGCCGACCAACGACGCCTGTGGATTTGGCGGTGTTGCACAGCCCTGTGTCTGCCATCAATGTTGGCCTAGAGTCATTTGCAGAGAGCTTGACGGCGCAAAGCGCGCCGGTGATTCAGGTAGACTGGCGACCCCCCGCCAGCGGCAATGAAAAACTGGCGGCAATTTTAAAGAGAATGAAAAGCAAAAGCTAATCTTTCGCTAACAACCACCGAGGTCAGACCCATGTCGAATGAAGCAACAGTCGGTGAATTGTTTGAGCTGGCCATTGCAGCCGAGCAGATGGCCGAAAGGCTGTATCGCGGCTTGGAGCTCAAGTTCGCTCACTGCCAGGAGGCGGCAGATTTTTGGGGGCGGTATGCCAAAGAAGAAGACGGACATGCCCGCTCGCTGGAGCGTCTCCAGAACACGCTGAGCCAGGAGCAACTGTTTGCGCTGGCCGATCCCCTTATGTTGGAGACTATGCGCAAAACGGCGCAACTCCCTACGGAAAACATATTGGCAAACGTCAAGAATCTGGATGATGCATACCAACTGGCGACCGAGGCCGAGGCATCTGAGACCAATGCGGTTTTCGAGTTTCTTGTCACTCATTTCTCTACGGACGAGCACGCACGTGCTTTCCTAAGAACGCAATTGAGAGATCATGTTGATGTGGTAGCCAGGTTTCCAATGCGGTTCAAAAGCGTTATAGAGCGTCAAGAGATAAAAGCCAAGTGACGGGTTGAAAATCTTGTGAGGGTTGCTATGAAAGAATTTGTGGCGGCCTGCGCGCAGATTGCGGTCAGGCCTAATGATGTGCAAGCCAATATAGACAAGGCCATTGTTTGGCTGGAAAAGGCGGTCAAGGAACACGGAGCCGAGCTGGTTGTTTTTCCAGAGACGGTAACCACCAGCTTTGTCACCGGTCTGGATGCCCATGCGCTATGGGACCTGGTAGACGGCGTGCCTGGCCGCATTACCCACGCTGTTCAGGCCGC
Organism: Thermoflexales bacterium; assembly: GCA_041740315.1. GTDB lineage: Bacteria > Chloroflexota > Anaerolineae > Fen-1058 > Fen-1058 > JBGSMF01. The sequence goes on along the minus strand of JBGSMF010000046.1, from coordinate 16,301 downwards.
CGCCAAATCGCTGCGTGTCCACGTAGTTTGGCCGACCTACCGGCGTGGGCCAGAGCGCGGTGTGATTTACAACTCGGCCATACTGATCGGGCCAGAGGGCGAAATCATTGGCACGTACGACAAGACGCATCCTTTCCCCTTGGAACGCTGCGATTGCGGTGGCTGGGTGACGGTGGGCAATCACGCCGATGTGTTTGAGACGGCTCTAGGCAGCATTGGCATGATGATCTGCTACGACGGCGACTTTCCAGAGCTGTCTCGCTTGCTGGCCGTAAAGGGGGCCGAAATCATCGTCCGGCCGTCGGCCCTGCTGCGCAGCTTTGACATCTGGCATCTCACCAATGCCGCCCGCGCGTACGACAACCACGTGTACGTAGTGGCCACCAATTCGGTGGGGCCAGACGCCGCCGGCACCTTTTATTTTGGTCACAGCATGATTGTCAACCCCATCGCCTGGCGGCTGGCCCAGGCGCGCGGCAGCGAGGAAATCATTTCTGCCAAGCTCGATCCTGACCCGCTGCGTTACGTGACGTGGGGCAGCAAAAGCGAGCAAGTCTTTGACCATCTGCAAGATCGCAACCTGGAGCTTTACAAAGAAAGCCTGAAAGAGGCGCGTTCTCGTTTTGAAATCGGCAAGCGTATCAGATAAAGATAGAGATTTGAGATAGAGAGAGGCGATTGTCTCTATCTCAAATCTTTATCACAACACTCTTTGAGAGGAGCTACTCATGGACATTGAAAAAGCCAATACCGAAGCCGTGACACGAATGATGGAAGCCCGCCCAGTGCTGATCGGCGTGGGCAAGGCGCTAGATGTGATCCCCGGTATGCGCGAGAATTTGTTGATGCACGCTGGGCCGCCCATCACGTGGGATCGAATGTCGGGGCCTATGCGTGGGGCGGTCATGGCCGCGTTGATTTTTGAAGGCAAGGCTAAAGACGCCGCCGAAGCCGAGGCGCTGGTGAAAGCAGGCCAGGTTGACTTTGACCCCTGTCACCATCACCAATCGGTGGGGCCGATGGCGGGCGTCACTTCGCCTTCGATGATGGTCTATATCATCGAGAACAAGACCCATGACAATCCGCAGGACGGCGGTGGCCGCCGGTCTTTTTCCAACTTGAACGAAGGCTATGGCAAAGTGCTCCGCATGGGCGCGTATAGCCCAGACGTGATTACGCGCTTCAAGTGGATGAACGAGGTCATGGCCCCAGTCCTCGCTGATGCCATTCAAGCCAGCGGCGGCATTGACCTCCGCGCCTTGTTGGCCGAGGCTCTGCACATGGGCGATGAGGGGCATAATCGCAACAAGGCCGCCTCGCTGCTTTACCTCAAGGCGCTTGCGCCGCACGTCGCCAAGGCCGCCCCAGATGCCGGAACGGCTTCCGAGGTTTTGCGCTTTTTGGGCGATAACGCGCTTAGTGTGCTCAACCCGGTGATGGCCGCCTGCAAGGCAATGACCGCCGCGGCCCACGGCATTGAGGGCAGCACGATTGTCACAACCATGGCCCGCAACGGCACCGACTTTGGCATTCGGATCAGCGGCTTGGGCGATAGTTGGTTCACTGCGCCAGTATCTACCCCCCAGGGCCTCTACTTTCCCGGCTTTACGGCCAAAGACGCCAGCGGCGATATTGGCGATAGCACCATCACCGAAACAGCCGGTATTGGAGGCTTTGCTATGGCATCAGCGCCGGCCATTGTCACCTTTGTCAGCGGCACGCCTCAAGACGCTATCAATGCTACGTTGGAAATGTATGAAATCACCTTTGCCGAGCACAAATACTTTACCATTCCCCCGCTGGACTTTCGCGGCACGCCGACCGGCATAGACATTCGCAAGGTGGTAGAGAAAGGCATCCTGCCGCGCGTCAACACGGGCATTGCGCACAAAGACCCCGGCGTGGGCCAGGTAGGCGCGGGCTTGGTGCGCCCGCCCATGGCAATGTTCGAACAGGCACTGATGGCTTTTGCGGAAAAGTATGGATATTAGGAGGTCATGATGAACCGAGAACAATTTATAACCATGATGTCCAGCGCCAAGATGTATGACCTGACCCAGGGCTGCAGCATCTTTACGCCTCCGTGGCCCGGCGAAAAGTCGCTCGAAGTCCACTTTTTCAAGCGGGTCACGGGCGCGTACGGCGGCGGTCAGGGCGCTAACGGCCAGATATTGAATTGGAGCAATACGGTCGGCACGCACCTGGTGGGTGAGCGCGCTTTTCATTCTGGCGGCAGGGCCATTGCCGATATTCCCCTCAAAGACCTGAGCGGTCCCGGCGTGGTGGTAGACATTTCTGACCTGGTTTCCGATTACGGCCTGTATACGCCCGAGATGATTATGAAAAAGGCCACCGTCAAAAAGGGCGACATACTCATCATCAACACCGGCTATCACAAATACTCTTGGGATCAGCCGGATGTTTTCAACCAAGCGGCTCAAGGCGGTGTGGAATCCAAAGAGTTTGGCTTTTATGTCAGGCACCCCGGCCCTTCGCCCGATTTCTACCAGTGGGCGCTGGATATGCAGCTCAAGGTCGTTGGCGTGGATTGCGGCTGCGCCGAGCACCCCATGAATACCCCCATCCGCCGCATGCACGAAAACCATTTCAAGCTGGCCGAAGAAAAATTGGTGGCAAGCTACGGCAAGATATGGGATGAAATGTTCCCGCAGGATGACTATTACAAGATGACGCACATCACCCTGCCAGCGGCGCACATGGTCTTTGTCGAGGCGATTGTGGGCGACATTGACCAGCTCAAGAACCAGCGGGCGTGGATCACCATAATGCCCATTCCGTTTGTAGAGGTAGAAGCAGCCTGGGCGCGCGTTGTGGCCTATCAAGCGCCTGCGGGTATGGACAATGAGGAATTCATGCAGGCGATGAACTCAGCCGAGGTGTTTGACCTGACTGTGCCTTTTAGCGTCCAAACCCCGCAGTGGCTGAATTATATCCCCTTGAGCGTGACATTTACCAAGCGCGTCGGCGGCCAATTCTTTGGCATGGGCCGCAATGGCTCTATCTGCAACGCCAGCATCCACCTGGGGACGCACATGGACGGCGAAAAGCACTTTTACCCGGCGGGCAGAACCATTGGGCAGGTGCCGCTGGAAGAGTGGGTTGGGCCTGGCGTCATTGCGGATATTTCGCGCCTGGTCAGCGATGCCAGCGTGTACACACCCAAGATGATTCACGACGTGGTAGATATTCGCCCCGGCGACATCCTGGTCATCAAGACCGGTTGGGCCAGATACGGCTGGAACAGCCCAGAATCGGACGAGTTCCGCTACATGGTCAAACACCCCGGCCCCTCGCCCGATTTTTCTAAATGGGCGGCTGATCTAAAGATCAAGTGGATTGGCGTTGACGCCGTGAGCGCCGACCATCCCATGAACACCATCATGCGGCTCTGGCACCCCAAGACCTTTGAACAAGCCAACGCCAAGCTAATGCGCGACTTTGGCAAAAACTGGGATCAGATGTATCCATTGGATCAATACTACCAGGATATGCACCTGAATCTCTTTCCCAAGCGGATTGTCCATGCCGAAAACCTGGCGGGCGATATCCTGCGGGCCCCAGGCGGGCGCTATTACATCGGCTGTTATTTGCAAAAGGCGATGGAGACTGAATCTATGTGGGGCCGCTTTGTGGCCTTTAAGGAACAAGCTTGATTGTAAACCACCAAGGACACAAAGAACACAAAGGATAAGACTGTGCAAACAGCGCAAAAGAGCAAGATGGCAAAATACGAGCCAATTCCATCGGAAGCAGAACAGTGTGGCAAGGCGTTGCTCGACGCTGCCTTTGAAGTGCATACAATCTTGGGCGCTTTTAATGTGCCACACCTCAAACAAGGCATCCGACGGGTTGTGCTTTGATCCCTAGCAGGCTGTCGGAGAGCAGGCTGGTAGGATCGTAGTGCGCGCTTCCGCGCGCTAAAGCGCGCACTACGAACGGCCCTCTCCGACAAGCTCCTAGTGTCCTCAGTGTACTTGTGGTTAATGGAAAACATGATTCTCGTCACGGGAGCGGCTGGCAAAACAGGTCGGGCGGTCATTCGGGCGTTGTCTGCTAAAGGCGAGCTGGTCCGCGCAGTGGTGCGCCGCCCTGAACAGGCCGAGGCAGTTCAAGCGGCTGGCGCGCGTGAGGTGGTTGTTGGCGATATGCGCGCCCAGCCGGCAATGACCCAGGCAGCGCGGGAAGCGCGGGCAGTTTATCACATTTGTCCCAACGTCAACCCCGACGAAGTCGCCCTCGGCCTGGTCGCCATTGCGGCGGCCCGCTCTGCCGGGGTGGAGCGCTTGGTCTATCATTCTGTGCTGCACCCACAGATCGAGGCCATGCCACACCACTGGCTCAAATTGCGCGTGGAAGAGCTGTTGTTCGAATCGGGCCTGCCTTGCGCCATCTTGCAGCCCGCGGCCTATATGCAAAACGTGCTGGCGCATTGGGCCGCAATCACTCAGCAAGGCAGCTATCCTGTGCCCTATGCCGCAGAGACCCAATTGAGCATGGTTGACCTGGAAGACGTGGCCGAGGCGGCCGCAATCGTCCTGACCCAGCCAGGGCATGCCGGGGCCACGTATGAGCTGGTTGGCACAGAGGCGCTATCTCAGACTGAGGTGGCTGTGATTCTAAGCCAACAACTGGAGCGGCCTGTAGCTGTGCAAGTAGTGCCTATTGAAGTATGGGAGAAGCAGTCCCGGGCCTTGGGTATGGGTAATTATCAGATCGAGACGCTGGTCAAGATGTTTCGCTATTACGAGCAGTTTGGATTTGGGGGCAACCCGCGTGTTTTGGGTTGGCTGCTTGGCCGGCCTCCCACAACGTTTGCGGCCTTTGTCGAGCGAACTACTTTCCCCTCTCCTTTGCAGGGAGAGGGGCAGGGGTGAGGGTTACTCCTAAATGCTTTCCGAGTTAGACAACTATTTACAGCGCATTGAGGACCTGCGCGGGCAGGTGCGCAACTTGATTGCGGATTTGCCTGCGGAAGCCTTGAACTGGCGACCCATTCCCCCCCTTTCATCCCCCCCGCGCGCGGGGGAGAATGGGGGGGGGCGACCCGCAGGCGGGGGGGAACGAGGGGGGGCCAACCCGCTTGCAGGGGGCAGTGAGGGGGGGGCCAACCCGCTTGCAGGGGGCAGTGAGGGAGGGGCCAACTCGCTGGCCGTGCTAGCGGCGCACATCGCGGGGGCGGAGCATTTTTGGATTGCTGAGGTGATCGGCGGGCGGCCCACCACTCGCGACCGCGATGCCGAGTTTGTTGTGCAGGTTGCGGATGCCGCCGAGCTGGTTCGCCGCCTGGAAGCAAGCGGCACAGAAACACGGGCGGTGTTTTCTGCGCTCACTGTCGCCGATTTGGACAGCACGAGGGAGGCAAGAGGCCGCACGGTTAATGTTCGCTGGGGCATCTTGCACGTCATTGACCATACTGCCCTGCACCTGGGCCATATGCAGATTACATATCAATTATGGAGGGGAGGGCAAGGCAAGCCTTCACCTTTTTGGCACGAGCGGTTACCTAATCCCTGATAGTCTCCTGGTAGTGTGTTGATGAAGGCAATTTACCACGGAGACACAGAGTTCACCGAGTTTTTCATTAGGGTTTCTCTGTGCCTCTGTGGTTCAAGACCAAGCTGTTTGTCGCATCAACGCATGACGGGGTGATTATTGATACCCAATACCTTTTTGTAGAGAGTGAATCGGAGGTAAATACTAGATGAAACCAGCACCGTTTGAATATTATGCGCCGACCAGCGTAAAAGAAGCGCTGGGTCACCTGGCGCAGCTTGGCTACGATGGCAAGCTGCTGGCCGGCGGGCAGAGCCTTATCCCTGCGATGAACTTTCGCCTGGCTCAGCCTGCCGCGTTGGTAGACTTGAACAACGTGGCCGAACTGTTCTACATTCGCCCGGCAGGCGGCGACGTGCTCATTGGCGCAATGACGCGCGATAGTGTGGTAGAGCATGACCCGCTGGTGGCCGAGCGCGCCCCGATGATACGCGAAGCAATGCACTATGTGGCGCACCCTCAAATTCGCAACCGGGGCACGTTTGGCGGGGCCATCGCTCATGCCGACCCGGCCGGCCAATTGCCGGCAGTCACGGTGGCGCTCAACGCGCGTTTCAAGGCTTGCAACAAAGCGAGAGAACGTTGGGTGCCTGCCGACAAGTTTTTTGTCGGCCTGTTTGCCACCGTGCTAGAGCCTGACGAAATGCTGGTGGAGGTGGCCTTGCCGCCCATGCCGCCGCGCAGCGGGTGGAGCTATAAGCAGGTGGCTCGCCAGAGTGGGGCAGGCGCACTGGTGGGGGTGGCGGCCGTGGTCACGCTGGATAGCACGCCCTCTGGGCGGCTCTGCCAGCAGGCGCGCGTGGTGTACCTCAGCGTCGGCGAAAGACCCCTGGTGGCGCAGCAGGCGGTCAAGGCGCTCATCGGCCAGTCTCCGACCCCAGATGCCATTCGCGCCGCCGCCGAGGCAGCCGTCAACTCTGATGTGGACCCCGGCAGCGACATTCACGCCTCGGCCGATTATCGCCGACACCTGGTTAACGTGCTGACCCGCCAAGCGCTGACCGAAGCGTTTGACCGCGCCAATACCCAATAGAATCGCGAGGAATATTATGAGCAACTTGACTGTAACCGTAACTGTTAACGGCACCCGATACGAACGCGCCGTCGAGCCGCGCATGTTGTTGAGCGATTTTATCCGCCACGAGCTGGGGCTTTCGGGCACGCACGTGGGTTGCGAGCAGGGGGTGTGCGGCTCGTGCACCATTCTGTTTGATGGGCAGGCCGTCCGCTCTTGCCTGATGTTCGCCGTGCAGGCCAACGGCCACGAAATTCTCACCGTAGAGGGATTGGGAACTATAGATAATCTGCATCCGCTTCAAGAGGCTTTCCGCGATGCGCACGGTGTCCAGTGCGGTTTTTGCACGCCGGGCTTTTTGATGACGCTGGTGCCTTTTCTACAAGAAAACCCCAATCCGACCGAAGAGGAAATTCGCGAGGCCCTCTCTGGCAATCTTTGCCGCTGCACGGGCTACCAGCACATTGTTGACGCGGTGAAGATGGCAATAGAGACGAGAGACAGAGGGGTGAAATCATGACAAACAAGTATGTTGGTCAACGCATCAAACGAAACGAGGACCCCCGCTTGCTGACCGGGCAGGCCCTGTTTGTGGACGATGTAGAATTGCCGGGTATGCTCCACGCGGCTTTTTTGCGCAGCGATTATGCCCACGCGCGCATCAAGAGCATTGATGTGTCAGCGGCTCGCAGCCGGCCGGGGGTGGTGGCTGTCTACACGGCTCAAGATATGGGCGATTTTTGGAAGCCCGGTCCGCTGTTGGTGCCTGCGCCTCATTCCATCAAGGGCCTGGTCTTTAACAAGCGCACCCAAATCCCCATGGCCAAAGACAAGGTGCGGCATGTGGGCGAGCCGATGGCGGTGGTCTTTGCCGAAAGCCGCTACATCGCCGAAGATGCCCTGGCCGATATTGTGCTTGATTTAGAGCCGTTGGAGGCGGTGGTAGACCTGGAGCGCGGTCTAGAGCCGGGCGCGCCGCTCGTCCACGACGATCTAGATTCCAACCTGGCCTCACACGTCGTCCAGGAAAAAGGCAATTATGCCGCGGCCAAAGCGCAAGCCCAAGTCGTCATTCGGCGGCGCATTGTGATTGATCGCGGCGCGGCGGCGGCGATGGAAAATCGCGGCCTGGTGGTTCAATGGGATGCCAAAGGCCAGCAGATGACAATTTGGGCCACCACCCAGGCGCCCATTGCGCTGCGCAACGGCATGGCCGGCATGTTGGGGCTTTCGGAACACCAGGTGCGCGTGATTGCGCCGTTCGTGGGCGGCGGCTTTGGCCCCAAGATCATGGTGTTCCAGCCAGAAGAGGTCCTGCTCACCTGGTCGAGCATGAGGCTGAACCGGCCGATCAAGTGGATTGAAGACCGGCGCGAAAACTTTATCGCCACTACCCAAGAGCGCGGCCAGTTGCACGATGTCGAGCTGGCCCTCACCCGCGATGGCCGCATTTTGGGCCTGCGCGATGTGTTCCTGCACGATACCGGCGCATACAATCCGTATGCCCTGACGGTGCCGCTCAACACGCAGACTCACACGATGGGGCCTTATGAAATTCCCAATTTTTACACCGAGTACAAAGTGGTGTTCACCAACAAAATGATTGTCACCCCGATACGGGGCGCGGGCCGGCCGCAGGGCGTATTCGTCATGGAGCGCATATTGGACATGGCCGCCAAAGAACTGGGCATGGATCCAACCGAAATCAGGCAGAAAAACCTGATCCCGCCGGATGCCTTTCCACACGAACAGGGCATCATCGGCCAGGACCTTATCCAACTTGTCTACGATAGCGGCAATTATCCAGCCACATTGGAAAAAGCCAAGGCGATGATTGGCTATGACCAATTCATCAAAGAAGAACAACCGCGCCTGCGCGCGCAAGGCAAGCGGGTGGGCATTGGCGTCGCTTGTTTCACCGAAGGCACCGCTGTGGGGCCGTATGAAGGGGCGCGGGTCACCGTTGAGGCCAGTGGCAAAGTGAGCCTGGCCACCGGCGTCGGCACGCAAGGGCAAGGCCACTTTACGTCCTTTGCCCAGATTGTGGCCGAGCAGTTGGGGGTGGCCGTGAGCGACGTGCACGTCGTCACCGGCGACACGGCTCAGTTCCATTGGGGGGCCGGCACCTTTGCCAGCCGGGGCATTACGGTCGCCGGCAACGCCATCAACGCGGCGGCCCTCAAGGTTCGCGCCAAGATTCTCAAGTTAGCCAGCAAAGTTTTGCAAGCGCCAGAAGACGAGTTGGAGTTAAAAGATGGTTGGGTGCGCGTGGCCGATGTGCCCAATAAGGCCATCAGATTGGGCGACCTGGCCGTGCAAGCCAACCCCATGCGCGGCGCGGTTGAGCCGGGCACAGAACCGGGCCTGGAGGCCACCGATTACTTTGGCCCCAAGTATGGCGCGACGGGCGCCGGCACGGTTGCCTTGATCGTTGAAGTAAATCCGGAAACGATGCTGGTTGAAATCAAGCGATTTGTCATCGTTCACGACTGCGGCACCATCGTCAACCCCCTCATTGTAGATGGTCAGATTCACGGCGGCGTTTCGATGGGCATCGGCCAGTCGTTTTACGAACAACTCGTCTATGATGAGAACGGGCAACTGTTGAATGCATCGCTGATGGATTACCTGCTGCCTCGCTCTACCGACATGCCGCCGCGGATCGAGATCGGCCATTTGTCAACGCCTTCGCCCCTCAACCCAATGGGTTCCAAGGGTGTTGGCGAGGCCGGGGCTATTCCAACGCCGGCCGCCTTTGTCCAGGCGGTAGAAAATGCGCTGGCCGGTTACGCGCTGGAAATTCTCGAAACACCGCTCAGCCCCAACCGGCTGTTTGAGATAGTGCAAGCGGCCACGTAAAAACGCTTACACAGAGTTGCACGGAGAAAACACAAAGATACACAGAGAAATTGGAGAGAAAACTCGATTAGCTCTGTGAAACTCTGTGTCTCCTCTGTGAATCTTTGTGTAACTGAGTAGTAACAGGAAAACAATGTATTGGATGATCAGGCTGGGCTGAACAAATTAACACAGCAGATTATAGGAGCAGCAATCGAGGTTCATCGGCATTTAGGGCCAGGTTTGCTGGAATCCGCCTATGAAACCTGTCTTGTCTATGAGCTCGATCAGCTAGGCTTGGCTGTTGAACGCCAAAAGGCCCTGCCCTTGGTTTATAAGGAAATCTGTCTAGATCAGGGCTACCGTATAGATTTACTCGTGGAGCAAAAAGTGGTTGTGGAGATCAAGGTAGTTGAGCAATTTACACCTGTCCATGAAGCCCAGGTGCTTTCTTATCTCAAATTCTCTGGATGCAAAGTTGGTTTATTGCTCAACTTTAACGTTAAATTACTCAAAGATGGCATACGTCGTTTCATAATGACGTGATTCTCTGTGTAACTCTGTGAATTCTCTGCGCAACTTTGTGTAACAAGGAGCAAACATACAATGAAGCTAGAAGGCGAATATCTTTTTAACGGCCCCCGCGAGGAGGTGTGGAAGCTATTGCGCGACCCCGAAGTGCTTGCCACGGCCCTGCCCGGCACGCAGAGCTTGAACAAGCTCAGCGACACCGAGTACGAAGGCGCGATGAATGTGCGGATCGGGCCGGTGGCCGGGGCCTTTTCCGGCAAGCTGGTTGTGTCCGATGAAGTCCCGCCCGAAAGCTGCACGCTGACGGTGGATGGCAAGGGCGCGCAAGGCTTTGCCAAGGGCATCGGGCACGTGCAGTTGATTGACCAGGGCAGCGGCGTGACGCTGCTCAAGTACACCGGCGATTTGCAAGTGGGCGGCAAGCTGGCCGGCGTGGGCCAGCGGATGATTGATACAGTGAGCAAGAGCATGGTGCGCCAGGGTCTAGAGGCGCTGAACAAGGCGCTGGAAGCTCGCGTAACGGCCCAGGCTGAAAACCGCGCGGTAGATTTCAAGCCGCCAACAGAGGCCGAGTTTGCCGGGGCCGTTGCAAAGGATATGGCGGCGGAAGCCTTGTCTTCTCCAGAGGCGCGGATGATGCTGTGCGCCATATTCGCGCTCGCTGTTCTTGTGGCCATTGGGGTGATTTTGTCAAAGCGCAAGAGTTGCAAAAAGCTAACAGGAGGTGAATAGCATTCTAGTCCATCTTGATATTTGTCAGTTGAACGGCTGGCTCCCCTTGCGGAGCACAAATCCGGCGGAAGCGGTTGCAGAGCTGGGGCGCAACACGGGCATCTCCACACCCTGTCTGCGCAGGACGGCAGAGGCCAGGGTGTGCCAGCCCGCCAACGTTAGGGGATACATTGGCTGCGTTATTTCCGATAAACTCAAAAATGAAAGGAAACAAGGGAAATGAAAAGCAATTTTTCTGGAGTGAAAGGAGTTGTAACCTCCATCATACTGGTTGCGTTGATCTTGGCAGGCTGCGCACAGGCGTCTCCAACGCCATCACCCGCGCCGACGACTGCTGATGTGGCAACATCCTTGCCCGTCTCGCCGACTGCAACGCCGACGGCCAAAGTGACTCTGGCGATTGAGCATTTCAGCATCATCAAGGGCACCACTTGGTCTGGCGCTCACGATCGCGCGGGCAAGCGGCTCGCCGAAAAATATCCGAACGTGGGCTATGTCTATAGAGAAGAAGTCGGCCCTGACCTTGCTGTTCCTTACGCCGAAGAGTTGATCGCTAGCGGGGCTAACATTGTGGTGGGAAACGCCGAGTTTATGGGGCTGCCTCTGAAGGACATTGCCGACAAGTACCCGAATGTTTATTTTGTGTCCATCATTGCCAGCGATTTGAGCACCAAACCGAACTTTATTCGGATTTTCCCCAGGCAATATCAGGCGCTTTATCTGGAAGGGCTGATTGCCGGAGCTTTGACCAAGACCGGCAATATCGGCGTGGTCTCGGCTTTTCCATGTGTTCAGGTTATCCGGCGGCAAGCGGGCTTTACCCTTGGGGTGCAAGACGCCGCAAAACTGCTTGGCAAAGATATCAAAATCTATGTCAAGTACGTCGGCGACTGGTACAAGCCCACAGAAGAGCGCGATATTGCCAAGGCTTTGGTGTCTCAATACAAAGTTGATGTCTTGACCCAGCAGACTGATTCCAGCTCTCCGCTGGACGTGGCCCAAGAAGAAAAGATTTGGTATGTGGGGAAAGACATGGACATTGTGGGTGATTACGGCTGGTCGAGCACAGATACTGTGGCTGTGTCGTTCGATACCCGTTGGGAAGTCCTCTATGACAAAATTATCCAAGACTTGTTAGCAGGCAAAACTCCCCAAACCGTGCTGTACCTGGGCATGGAATCTACAATGACCCTGGCTGATGGCACCGTGGAGGCCACCGTTGACATTATGAACAACAAGCAGGTGGGCGTTGACGCCATCAGCCCCAAGGCGCTCCCCTTGATCCCGAAAGAGATCCTTGACTTGGTCAAGCAAAGAAGGGAACAGATGATGAAGGGGGAGTGGGATCCGTTCACTGAGCACCAGTTCGTTAGCAACGGAACGGGCTTGGCGTTAGACAATTTGCCGGTTCCTGCCAAGGGAACAACGGTCAAACCAGCCGGTGAAAAGCCGACGGATGAGTGGTTGCTTTCCAAGTTCAACTTTGATGTGGAAGGTGTAGAGATACTGCCATAAAACAGGCTGGCTGTTAATCGGAGATGAGGCTCTCTTGCTTGAGAGGAAAACTCGAAAGAGGGAGCCTCATTCCCATTCGATTGCGCTTCAGAATAGATGTTGTTGGAAGTAGCAGCACAGCTTGCCTTAATCTGGGGTGAGGGCAGGGCATGCCCTGCCCAGACGTCATTTCCTTGCAAGTTGTAACTGCTCAGGCCGCATCCTTCGACTACGCGCCGTGCAGCCTGAGCGGAGTGAAACGTAGTCGAAGGGGTGCGGCGCTCCGCTCAGGATGCTTACACGGCTGAGTAGTTACTGCAAGTTTACTATTTTCAGTGGAAAGAGAGACAAATGCCAAAAGCTCTCCTGGAAGGGATAAAACGCGGCGAGGCGGCCCTGGAGGCGAGGGGAATCACCAAGCGATTCCCTGGAGTCGTCGCAAATAATCACATAGATTTCGAGATAAAAGCGGGCGAGATTCACGCCATCCTGGGGGAAAATGGCGCCGGGAAAACCACTTTGATGAATATCTTGTTTGGGCTGTTGCAGCCCGACGAAGGTGAGATTTATATCGGCGGTGAAAGAGTCAGATTCAGGTCGCCTTTGGACGCCATTGATTTAGGCATAGGGATGGTTCATCAAAACCGCAAACTGGTGTCGGCCCACACCGTGATCGAGAATATCCTCCTCGGTCACCCCAAGGCGGGCGCGATTCCAAACCTAAAGAGGACAGGCGAAGAGATTACGGCGCTCTGTGATAAATATGGTTTCAAGCTGGACCTGGCGGCAAAGGTCTGGCAGCTTTCAGAGGGGGAAAAACAAGTCGTAGAAATTTTAAAGGTCTTGTACCGCGGGGCCAGGGTCCTCATCCTGGACGAACCTACTACCTCGCTGACCCCCCCCGAAACGGAAAAACTCTTGGCCTCTGTCCAGGCTATGGCCAGAGATGAGCTTGCCGCGGTCCCGTTCATCACCCATAAACTTCCTATTGTGTTAGCCATCAGTGACAGGGTAACGGTGCTGCGACATGGGCAAGTTGTGGCTTGCCTGGAAACGAGACAAGCCACCGAAACAAGCCTGGCCAGAGAAATGATAGGCAGAGAGGTCATTTTCAATATAGAGCGGGCCAGGGTGGAGCAAGGCTCCCCCATACTCCAGGTAGAAAGTCTCTCTGCCCGCAACGACAAGGGTTTTTTGGCTTTGAAGGACGTTTCGTTTTCTGTGCGTGAAGGTGAAATCCTGGGCATCGCCGGAGTTTCTGGCAACGGGCAACAGGTGTTGGCCGAGGTGCTGGCCGGTCTTCGAAAGGCCGAGAGGGGTAAAGTGATGTTCGCGGGAAAAGACATCACTCGTGCGCCTACCTTGGAAAGGTGGCAGCTGGGTGTAGGCTACATTCCCGCTGAGCGCATAGGCGTAGGTTCGGTCGGTGATTTCTCGCTGGTGGAGAATATCGCCCTCAATTTTTACTTTGACAAGCATTTCTCTCGACAAGGCTTGGTGGATTACGGAAAGATGCGAAAGCTTACAGAAGAAATCATTGCCGAGTACGGCGTGGCGGCTCCTGGTCCAGATACCCGAGCCCAAAATCTGTCTGGTGGAAACCTCCAAAAACTCATCTTGGCGCGGGTGCTCTCGCGCAAGCCGCGGCTGGTGATTGCTCATTTGCCTACCCAGGGGCTGGACATAGGGGCGACCGAGTTTGTCCAAAACAAGCTCATGGAGGCCAGGAAGGAAAAAGCGGGCATTCTTCTCATCTCTGAGGACCTCGACGAGATTTTGGCGTTGAGCGATTGGGTAGCGCCAATCTACGAAGGCCAGTTCATGGGCGTCATTCCTGGAGAGGCGGCCAAGCGCGAGAGCATTGGCGCGATGATGGCAGGGTTGCGTCCCCCCCTCTTTCCCCCCCCAGTGGGGGGGGATGAAAGGGGGGAAGCGCTATGAAGATTGGCCGCTACGAATTAAAGCTCGTAAAGAGATCGGCGTTGAGCGGTTGGCAGGCGGCCCTTATCTCGATCCTGGCGATCATTTTTGCCCTCGTGCTTTTTAGCGTCATCTTTGTCTTGGCCGGCGTCAATCCGCTTGTGGCTTATGCAGAGATCTTTGCCTACGCTTTTGCCAACCCCTATGGCCTGCCGCTGACGATCAACCGTTTTGTGTTTTTGTTGCTCTGCACGTCTGCTTTCATCATTCCTTTTAGGGCCGGGCTTTGGAATATTGGAATGACGGGACAGTTTTACGTGGGTGCGCTGGGCGCGTTTGCGGCCTTGTATGCCTTGGGTGGAAAAGGATCGGATGGCTCTAACCTTTTTCCTGCGATTGTCATCCCCTCTATGTTGATCGCGGCTGCCTTGGGCGGCGCGGCGCTTGGATCGCTGGCCGGCTTTCTGAAAGGCAAGTTGGATGTCAACGAGATTGTGGTGACTATGATGTTGAACTTTATTACCTTCTGGCTGGTTTCTCTCATGATCAAAGAGGGAGGTCCCTTCATGAGTCTAGGCGGCGAAGGTCAGGGCTTTAAATTGCCCCCTTCGGTGTACGCCCCCCTCGTTAGAGGCATCCCTTTTACGATCTTGCTTGCCTTGGGGATTGCAGTGTTGTTGTACTTTATGTTCGCCAAAACCCAAATTGGATACCAAATCAGGGCTTATGGCCATAGCCCGGCCGCGGCCAAATACGCCGGAATCAGCCCGGTCAGGATACCCCTCTTGGTTTTCATCATGGGCGGCGCCCTGGCCGGTTTGGCCGGCTATCATTATTTCGCTGCGGTGCCCGGCCTCTACAAGATATCGAGTGATTATGGTTACTTTGGCGACTTGGCCTTCTACGGGATCATCTGCGGCCTGATTTCCCTTGGGGACCCCTTGGCAGCGATTCCGGTTGCGTTGCTTTTTGGCGGATTATCCATAGGCGGCAGATTCGTTCAGGGGAAACTCAATATGAGCTTTGGGGTGGATTATGCCCTGTTGGGAGTTTTGATGATTACACTGGTTGCTTTTCAGTTCTTTTACCGATACAAGATCATGTGGGCAAAAATAGGGGAGAAGGTTTAAATGTTAGAATTTCTCATCAGAAGCCTAGAGGCCGCAATGATTTTTACTTTTGCTGGTCTTGGCGAACTGGTTAACCAACGCTCAGGTATTCTGAATGTCGGGATCGAAGGGGTGATGCTTTTTGGCGCTACCTTGGGATTCATCGTCGCCCAATCCACCGATAGCTACTTGCTTGGCTTTTTGGCGGCGATTGTCGTCGGCGGTCTGATGGGCCTCTTGCATGGAGTCTTTTCTATCGCGCTAGGCGCCGACCAGGTTGTGGTGGGGATGGGGATATGGATATTTGGCTTTGGCCTTACTACCTACATAGGCAATCCATACACCGGCCCTTTGGGGATGGAGCGGATTCCCACGTTCTTGGGGCTTTCTCCATTCTTTTATATCGGGATCGTGCTGGTGGCCGTCACGTGGTTTGTGCTCTCCAAGACGAATTGGGGGCTGAGGATCAGATCGGTGGGAGAAAATCCCTCGGTGGCCGAAGTTTCGGGCATAAGTGTCACAAAAGTTCGCTATCTCTGCGTAACAACCGGTGGAATGCTCATGGGGTTGGCTGGCGCGATTTACTCTCTGTTTTACAACCCGGTCTGGAACTATAATGCTATCATGGGTTGGGGTTTCATCGCCCTGGCGCTTGTCTTTTTCTCTATGTGGAATCCCGTGACCCTGATGGGGGGGTCTTTGCTTTTTGGACTCTTGTGGCAACTCTCGCTCAACCCACAACTCATACTCCCAGGCATTCTGTCCAGGTATCTCTGGAGGACGACCCCCTTTGTCATAACCATAGGGGTTTTGCTGATCATCTCGACCAAGTGGTTTAAAACCAGGTGGGGCGCCGCAAAACCCGAATCGCTTGCAAAACCTTACGTAAAAGAGTAGTAACGGCTCAGGCGCTTAACCCTTGCGAGGGTTGCAGGCACACTTGCTTTAGCCGGCAGCCTAGCCTGCAGTGCAAATTTCGCGGCAAATCCAAGGCTAAATCTTCGCAAGGGTGAGCAAAGAGCAAATATAAAGTAACTACTCAGCCGGCACCCTTCGACTACGCGCCGCGCAGCCAGAGCGGAGTGAAA
>JBGSMF010000045.1:0-3247 GCA_041740315.1 Thermoflexales bacterium | reverse complement strand
ATCCAAAAAAGTTAGATTGACACTTCTTTCTTGCGTAAAAACTTTTCAAAACATTTTTTGTGGTACCTATGCCCAAAATGCTTGATTTAGCGCCTAAACCGGCCCAAAAGGGTGCCGCCGGGCCTCCAAAACAAGGCCCGACAACAGCCTTTGATGTGAAGTGTAAATCTAACCTGAGCCATGCCAAAAATTCGCACACTAACGTTTTAGCTGGCTTTAATTTGGAGGAGGAACTCTAGGGGCAAGCGCGATTTTGTTGAAGCGTTTGACAAGGATCTAGCCCGCCAGCCTGTTCTGGACAGACAGTCCAGGGGGCAATCCATAGGACGGTGGAGGCGGAGCGAGCTCACCCACCACTGCTCCCTGCGCTGACTTGCGGATAGTTGCGAATTATAAGGGGCAAGTAGATAAAACAAGGCGAGCAATTCTGCATTAGCGGGATTTCCCCAATAGGATCGCCGCTGGGCGCAAACGATACCAACTTGCCTCGCAATATGAACTTCTCGTTCTCGGCTCTACCCAGGTCAATCTCTGTGTAAGGGGGTGTCGGAGCGACAACTTGGCTGTACCGCACTTCTATTAAAATATTTGGAATGAGTAAAGCCACGAACAAGACGATGAGAATAACGAGTCTCAAGTTTTTCATTGAGTTGCCTTTCGATCAAGCCCCAACTGGCGTCCTGCCAGCCCAAGGACTGCAAGAGCAGCAAAGAGCAGGGGAGCCAGCATTAGGGTCTGGTAAATGTTACCCAGTTGAGGCGAGAGGAATACTCCAACAGAACCAGCCAGGCCGACTGGATCATTGCTGAGGCCGTGGAGAGCAAAGCCGATCAATGTGCTGCCGCCTAGTTTGTTGAAAAAATATGTAAATAGGATACTGAGCGGAATCATTGAGGCCAAGTAGATAAAACACTGGAACAGGATTTCGGAGAGAGGCGACAAGAACAGCGTAATCCTTGAGGGAATGTGCCACGCCATCCACATTGCCCCTACCAAAACAGAGGATTTGAGAGGCGAGTGCTTTTTCTGAAGCTCTGGGAGCGCGAAACCCCTCCAGCCTGTTTCCTCTAGCCCCCCCAGCTCGAGCAGGAGGCTAAGCAAAAATATTGCCCAGAAGGCGGCAGAAAGCGGGTTTGCCGTGAATTTGTAGTCTGGCCAGGTGGCCGACGATTGGCCAAGAAGGCTAAACGCAACCATTCCAAGTTTGACCGCCACCATAACACCGATAGCAACCAGCCACCATAGCAAACCCTTTTTCCACCCCACCGATTTTGACCAAAAGCGCCAGCGAGATGTAAGAGCAACAAATTCCTGTTTTCCTTGAAGAGCTGCCGTTATCAAGGCCGCTATCGCAGGTGTGGCCGTCTGCACGACCATAAACAGAAAAAAGACCAGCCCACCCTCTACCTGCAAACAATCACGGAGTAAATAAGGAATGATTGTCTCAAACTTGCCGGATTTTTGAACCAGATCATCAATGGCGTGAGGGTAAAGGTTGGCTAGAGGAAGGCTAAGAAGGGGAAATAGAGCCGCCAGGAACATGGCGAGCAGCCAATAGATTAGGACTGGATGGCGCTTGACGAAATTTTTCAGTTGCATAATGGAGCGGTTACTTTTATTGAGCTGTCCCCGGCTTGCCACCTGCCATATCCCATTCGTTTACACGGAGGTGAGGATACTTGGCCATTAGCCCCGATTCAAAAGCTACCTTGGGCGATGGGGCGTTTTGGACGGAAAGCCGGAGGCTGTAGATTGCCTCGTCCCGCACAAACATCGCAACCAGTTCAGTTTCGGGGTTGTATTCGCTGATGAGGCGGGTGGCCGCCTGGAGAGATGCTTCTGCGACTTGTCGCAGGCCAAGTTTCCGCAAGCCTGCCACAGAAGAATAAATCAGCCCGCCCTTGGTAGGATCGGCTCCCTGGTCTATAAACATTTCGGCCTGCACTATCACAATCCCGTGCCCATTATTGGTATAGGCCTGGTAAGCCATTGCGGCGATAAAGTCCCAATACTGCACGAGAAAATTCTGGCAGGCTGTTTTATCCAAGCCTGGGCTTGGTTGGGGAACGCGGCGCTTTCTAATGATTTTTTTGCTCATGTCTTTTTCTGTATCTTATCATCCCCCGCAAGCACCTGAAACGACGCTTCATACCTTCTGCCCCTCCGCTTGTATCGTCTTTGTGCAGTTTGCTTGGGTGGCGCACTTGCAATCAACTCGAGTTTTTCTCCAACTCGCGCGATGACGTGGTCACGCAACCTTTCTCGATCCTGAGGGGCGACTCCAAAGGCCATTGCCGCGTAATCCCAGGCTCGGAGCCGAAGGCCCCCTGTGGGCTGGCGAATCAGGTCACGGTCTAGCTTGGCCGCGCAGTCATCACATAATCCCAGGTCATTCACCGGTCCCCAAAGATCGCACCCACGACATTCTCCTTGGGGACCGCTCCACGCTTCGTCCAAGACTTTGCCAGGTTCAACTACATCATCTTGTAACTCGATACCGCGCACGCTATCCAGGTGCAGCATAAGGCTCTGGCTGTCCTCTGGTAATTCACTGCTCAAGCCATCTTCGTCCAGGGATGGCGCAAACACAAACTCCATACAACCTGCTGGCATATCATCAGAGGGTGGGACGTAGGCCAACGCGAAAAGATACAGGCCAGCGATGCCTTCCAGGAACTCGTCAGTGTCCTCAATGTGGAGTAGCTCGCCGCAATCCGGGCAAAGCAGTGGCAGTGCGTAGCCATTGGCAAAGACCAGCTTGGTAGGCACACCCTCAAGGGCAGGAACGATGTCCGTCACCTGTTGCGCGCCGATCAACTCGTTCGTATATTCAAACACGCAGCGATACTCTCCGCCGATGTCAAGCATTGGGCACTGGTGTTCGCCGCATGTGAGCAATCCATCTAAAAGCGCCATAGAATGACTCCTTGTTGCTATTGTACCCTTTACTGTTTCAATCGCCAAGTCAAGAGTTTTGTCAGTTGGGAGATGACCTGAATCAATACTCCCGTAAGCAAATAAAAAAGCGGGCGATTTGCCGCCCGCTTGTAATGCGCGTTGCGCTTTATGCTGCCTGTGGTACAGTCGCCCACACTTGCTCAAATAGTGTCAATGTGCACCCCATGTAGGCCACCCGTTGTCGGGTGATGTGGGCCACTCATTGCCGGGTAATGTAGGCCATTTTGATTGTGTAAAACGTGTTTGAGCATTTGATTTTAGCGTGTTTGAAAAAGCTGTTTACCCGTTT
>JBGSMF010000044.1:0-4886 GCA_041740315.1 Thermoflexales bacterium | reverse complement strand
TCTATGGTGCCATACACCGCCCGCCCCACGCGGCAGGTCAGGCCCACAATGCCGCCGCGCCGGTTGCGGATGGCGCTGAGGCGGTGCAGCGTGCGTTCCAGGCCGGCGCGGTTGTCTGCGTCAAAGTCGCCAATCTGTCCTACCACGTGGTCAATCTCGTTTTGGGTGATTTCCTGGTCGCTCAATGTGACTTCGGCGTCCACATACCTGGCTTCGGGCTTGCGGCCCATATCCAGAACAATTTCCAGCAGCGCTTCACCGCGATTGATATCGCGCACGGCTTCTCGGATGGATTCCGGCAGAACGTTCAAAAGGATTTCCAGTTCGTCTGTAGTTTTGTGTTGTTGCATTTTTTGCTCGTTGTGTCCTATTAATGTAATAGACCTTATCGGAAATAGGCGTTATCTCCGATAAACTCTGATGATTAATCGTGATTCGTTGCGGCGCGCACGGCCGGTGAGGCCACCTTGGCGTGCGCTTCGAGCGCGCGCACCGCCTCGGTCTCGGCTACTGGCGCCACCAAGCGCCTGACCATCACCGCGCTTGAAAGAAGCGGCTCAAAGCCCAACGCCAGCAGCGGCTCCCACAGCCATTCCTGGTAGCGCCGCACGCAGCAATAGATTGGCCCGCGCCACTGCTTGAGCAACAGCACCAACCCTTGCTCCAGCGCCTGCTGGGCGCATGTTTCGGCCTGGGGGTGAATCATCAGGCTGAGCCACGCCCCCACCGACCCCAACCGCATTTCCAGGTAGGCCATCACCTCGCTGCCTTCTTGCAGCACATAGCCGCGCACCGCCCTCGATTGCCCCGCCTGGGGGACCGTCTCGGCCAGTTGCGCCAGGCGCGGCGCTGTGTTGTAGTACAGTTGTTGAATCGCCCACTTGTTGACCGAGCTGGCCTCTTTCAAGGCCAGGGCGTTGGCCGGCGGCGGCGGTGCGTCTTGGGCCAGGCGTAAAACGTCTTGCTTCAAATAAAGCGCAAAGCCTGCCTGGCGCAAGATCTCTGCTTCTTTGCCTTCCAGGGGCGCTTCGGCCACCAGCAGTTGAAGCCCCAGGTTGCCCGCCATCGAGGTGATGCCATCTAGCAGCTTGCACCAGGTTCCCTCAACGTTGCCGCTGCCGGCTGCCGGCGCAATGTGCATCAACAAGCCGCGTTCTTTGCGGGCGCGCATTTGCGCAAAACCCTCGCCGGACGGCTCGCCGCAGGCCACGCAGGTGTGCGCGCCCCGCTGGTGCAGCGAGAAATAACCCGCCAGCGCCGCCCGCAGCGGATGCGGGCCATGGGTCAGGGTGATCTCGTTGCACAGGGAAACTCGGTTGTTTTCCAGCCGGGTCACCAGGGGTATATCGCGCAAGTCAAAAGGGCGAATCATAAAGCCAAGCTCATAAAGTATCGGTGAAATCTATCATCTTGAGTTAGTTCGGGATGAAATGAAGTGACGAGCAAGTTGTCTTGCCGGGCGGCCACGATTGCCCCCGTGGGCAGGCTGGCCAGCACCTCAATTCCCGCTCCCACCGCTTCAACCAACGGCGCGCGGATAAAGATGGCGTGAAAGGGCAGCGCATTTTCTGCTGTGTGAATCGCCGCTATATCCAGGTCGGTTTCAAAGCTGTCTACCTGGCGGCCAAAGGCATTGCGGGCCACCCTGATATCCATCAGCTCCAGCAAAGGTTGAGCGCGCCCAACCTCTTTTGCCATAAAGATCATTCCCGCGCATGTGCCCCACAGCGGCTTGCCGGCCATCGCCAGCGCGCGGATAGGCTCTATCAGGCCGTATTGCACGGCCAGCTTGCCGATGGTGGTGCTTTCGCCGCCGGGGATGATTAGCCCATCTAACCCCTCCATCTGCTGGGGCAAGCGCACCTGGCGCGTCTCTGCGCCGATGCGCCGCAGCGCCTTTTCGTGTTCGACAAAAGCGCCTTGCAGCGCCAAGACTCCAATCTTCATACAACCTCAATCTACAATTTCAACCGCATCTCATTGGTTGGCTCGAACCCCATATCCTCGTACAGCGGGCGGCCATACTTGCTGGCATGCAATGACACAATCATAAAGCTCTGGGCGCGGCACCACTCTAGGATGCTGGTCATGATGCGCCGCGCCAGGCCCTGCTTGCGATAATCCGGCTCGGTGTACACGTTAAGAATGTATGCGTGGCGCGTGTTGGGGTCGCCAGGGCGCGTGGGCCACTCGTACACCATCAGCCCGCCGCCGGCCACCACCTGCCCGCTTTCGATGCAGGCCAGCCAGCCCAGGTACAAGCCGCTAGAGAGCGCTCGCCGCGCGTAAGGGATAAAAGTGGCATCCATCGCGTCAAGCTCGGCGGGCGTGCCCCGACCCATATCGGCAAACATTGCCCGGCGATGGTGCGCAATGATTTCGGCGTCTTGTGGCGTGGCCTGCCGGATTATGATTTTAGCCTTGTTGTTCAAGTTGTGCCCTTTGTGCGCGCTGATTTGTTAGTTTTATCGTAACTCAGCCATAGCTCATTTTTTTACCACAAAGGGCACAAAGTACACAAAGGAAATCTACCTAGTGTCCTTGGTGTCCTTAGTGGTGAGATAAAGGCATATGCCTGAGCAGTTACGTTTTATCTGCGTAAATCCGCGTCCTGTTTTACCAGCCGCGCGTGGCCAGGCGTTCGCCGGCGGGGATTTCGCTGATTTCAATGCCCACCATGGCCTCGCCCAGGTTTTTGCTGACCTCGGCAATGATCGCCGGGTCGTTATAGTGTGTGGTGGCTTCTACAATGGCCTTGGCGCGCTTGGCCGGGTTGCCGCTCTTGAAAATGCCGCTGCCCACAAACACGCCATCTACACCCAGTTGCATCATCAACGCCGCATCCGCCGGGGTGGCAATGCCGCCCGCCGCAAAATTGACCACCGGCAAGCGCCCCAACTCGGCGGTTTCTACCACCAGCTCGTAGGGCGCGCCGATCTCTTTGGCAAAAGTCATCCTCTCGGCCTTGTCCATTGTTTGCAAGCGGCGAATCTCGCCCAGCACGGCCCGGGCGTGGCGCACCGCCTCTACCACGTTGCCAGTGCCGGCCTCGCCTTTAGTGCGGATCATGCTGGCGCCCTCGCCGATGCGCCGCAGCGCCTCGCCCAGGTTGCGGCAGCCGCACACAAACGGCACTTTGAACTGGTGCTTGTCCACGTGGTGCTCTTCGTCGGCCGGCGTCAGCACTTCGCTCTCATCAATGTAATCCACGCCGAGGTATTCCAATACCTGTGCCTCTACTATATGGCCTATCCTTATTTTTGCCATGACCGGGATTGAAACAGCTTCCATGATTTTTAGAATGATCTCTGGGTCAGACATGCGGGCCACCCCGCCGTGCGCGCGGATATCGGCCGGCACGCGCTCTAGCGCCATCACCGCGCACGCCCCGGCCTCTTCGGCGATTTTGGCATGTTCGGGGCACGTAACATCAGCAACCACCCCGCCTTTCAACATCTCGGCCAAGCCTCTTTTGACAGTCACTGTTCCAACATTTGTATCCATTTGTTCGTTCTCCTTTTTATCATAGACTGATTTTGCTTGCTTTCGGTCTACGATGAGTGTTTCAGTCGTCTGCCCTAGATTGTACCGCAGTTTGGACGGGATAACAAGGTTTTGGGGCAAAGCGTTCCCAGATGGCGCGCTTGCGCGAAAGCGCCGGCACATTGGGCGCATAGTACATCCATCGGCCTAACGCAACCGCTTTGCTGCCGCCGTATTTTATTCGCACGCCGGTCAAGCAACCCGGCAAGCCGGTAAACCGTTCAATCGTGACTTGCATCCACTGTAAAAAATCCGGGCCGCATGAGCACAAGTCCGAGTACAAGTATTCATACGGCGGGGTGCTGCGGCAAATATGCCAGCAGCCATCTCCATCCCAACAACCACGCGCAAAATCTGCAAACACATCGTCTGGCACATCCAGAGGCCCAATCGTCAAACTCTTGGCGGGCGTCAAGCCAATGCGTTCTAAAAAAGCGCGAAAGTCCAAGTCCGAAAAATAAAGCGCATAGGCTGGTTTCTGATTGCCGCTGACCTTTTTCTCGTGCGGCTCAAGGTCAGTATCTAATTGCAAACATCCCGCAAATAGATCAAGAACTTCAATCTCGGATGAGGTCATTAGTATCTCGTTGCTACTTTTAGACAAGTGACCATCAGCCGTAAACAAACCAACCGCGTAGGCCAGGTCTGGCGTCCAGGCCGCATAGACTTGGGGCGGCACATATTCTCGTGGCCGTTTAGCCGGACGGATAGGGATGCCATGCTTGCGCAGGTTCTTGAGCACGATGGCTTTGGCGCAGCCAAAATGAGCGGCGATTGACGCGGCACTTTGCTTTTGATTAACGTATCGCTCGTACAATTCTTCGTAGGTCAAGACAACTCGCCGTGGTCCGCTAGGGTAAACCGGAATACCATAAGCGTGCAGCCGGTTGCAAATAGTGCCCACGTCACAACCAAAATGAGCAGCAATCTCGTGACTCGTCATTTCCTGCTCAACATACATCTTTCGCAAAAGCGATTCTGGAATATCAATTTTATACATTTTTTACTTTTCCTTTCCATGTGTGATTTGGAATTCTGATATAAGATGTTGCTGCCGCAGTTATACTGCGTCAGTGGCAGTGCAACTGCCACTATAACCACGCTATATAAGAATTCCAAATGTGTGATACGATTGGCTTGTGGGCAGGAACGCTTTTCGCCTGCCCGCCGCCGAAAGTGCCCCCGCACTTTCGGCATTTTTGTGGGCGGAAAACAAAAAGCGACGCAAACGACGCGTCGCCTTGTAAGAGCAGGTCTCAGACCTGCTCCAACTGGTGGTTGCAAAATAATCAATCAATGCTACCATGCCATCAGCCTGGTGTGGCGGTTATGCGCCGTGCCGG
>JBGSMF010000043.1:0-3121 GCA_041740315.1 Thermoflexales bacterium | reverse complement strand
ATCCAAAAAAGTTAGATTGACACTTCTTTCTTGCGTAAAAACTTTTCAAAACATTTTTTGTGGTACCTATGCCCAAAATGCTTGATTTAGCGCCTAAACCGGCCCAAAAGGGTGCCGCCGGGCCTCCAAAACAAGGCCCGATAACAGCCTTTGATGTGAAGTGTAAATCTAACCTGAGCCATGCCCAAACTTGGCAAGATTTATCCGTAATGGCAGCAAGCGGGCTAACGTGGGCGTCAGGCGCGGGGGCGAGTCTTACCCGAACCTTTGGCTTGCCGCTGAGTAGCCCCCGTCGCCTGCACGCATTGTTGGGCAGTAATCACTTTGTTGACTTTTTCAGTGCGTGTTCGATATCCTTTACGCGATGGTAGCTGGAGTGACCGTCAAGATCAAATGGCCATTCCGGTCGGCGCTCCCTGTCACTGAACCATTCTTCGGGTGCATCTTGAAGCGCAGCCAGTATATCCTCCTGAACTTGCCTGTGCCAAGCTAAAACCTCCTGCGGGGAGCGATCTCGCCAACACTCGTAGATGAGGTGGTTCCCATCCGTCCAACTGAGACCTTTCTCCTCTACCGGTATGGGTTGTTTCTTGATTTTTCTGACCACGTCAGCCTTCCAATGGGTAATATGCGCTAGTGCATCTTTCACTGTCCAAGGGTCTTTGGTCTCGGGTCTGGTTAGCAATCTATTCCAATCCTCATCGCTAAGGTTGTTAAGCAGATGATCCAGGCGTTCGAACTCCCGAATAGTGCGCTTGATTACTTCCTCGCGAGTATGACGCATAAAAACGAACCTCCTGCATATTCTAACCGTACTCGAGCTCTGACAACGTGTACCGCCCAACGTCAGCATCACCCTGCCGCCCCAGGGTGCGACGCATAACGCTTGCGCCCTGGTCAGCAACCTCATACACCGATGCCTACTATCTTCATGAGCCACCTGGTAATCCATGGAATCGGGAAACCCCGAAAAACTCCATCTTGGTCCACTTTGTCAGCGAACTCGTCGAAGGACATGTTTGCAAGTGTCAGGTTGACTTCAATTCCGTGGATCTGCGATGGAATAGCACGAAACTCACGTCCAGGTTCATCGTACAAGTCAATGATTAATAATGGGAGGTCTGGCAACAAGACTGTGGTTCGATCAGCTAGAATGATGAAGCTATGAGAGTAGCCCTTGGAACTAAGGCTTATAACATGCTCCTTGGTCATCCCTTCATACGCAGTGTCATCGACAAATTCTACTGAGACCCCTTGTTTACCATACGGCTTTCGCACTGCTCCACATATCCTCTCCCACGCTGACTGGTCGGAGAAGTCAGTTCTAACTACTAGAGGATTCTCTGTCTCTGGCAGTGGTTTCATCTCAATTCTCACATAGGCTCACGATCTGCCACCCAACGTCCGCATTCCCCCCCCGCCCTACCACAACCCGCAGCGTGTGGGCGTGCCGCTGTCGGCGAAGTTGGGCTTGGCGGTATGAGGTTTATGTGTCCATTGTGGTTTGCCCTTACGCTACCTTCTCGCTAGATACCACGACGATATGCGCCACGCTATTTGTTTCACCCTGCAGCCGAAGCACCAAAGACACCCTTTTGCTTACCGTGTCCACAAGCTCCCCTGTGGGGCGGTTAACACATCACCGCGCAATACATCATCTTTACTCACATTCCGCAACAGTACGCCTACATTGTCACCCGCCTGCGCCTCCTGGAGAATCTTGCGAAACATCTCAATCCCAGTGACAACCGTCTGCTTTGAGCCAGATTGTCCCGCGATTTCGATAGCATCCCCCACTTTGAGCGTGCCTTGTTCAATGCGGCCCGTGACAACTGTCCCACGGCCACGGATGATAAAAACGTCCTCGACCGTCATTCGAAAAAATAGATCGGTTGGCATATTCGTCTCCTTGACATTTTTCCTAGTTGTTTGAGAACCCCCTCACCGGCCCCAGCGCCTTTTCGCTCGCCGCCAAAATCTCGGATGTTATTTCGGCAGGCAAGGCGGCCACCAGCCCGCGCAGCCGGTGGGTGTAGAGCGAGCGCACCAGGCGCAGGAGCAGCTTCTCAGTCCAGACGGGATTGCGGGAGAGAAGAAGGTCGGCAGCCTCGATAATGCGGACGCAGGCGCGGCCTTCAGTGATGACGTTTTCTACCCGCTTCTCTGGTGTAAGGTCTGTGCCTGAGGAGTTTTGCACCGCTATCTCACTACCCTCTCGCTAACACCCTACCCAATCCTAAAATAACAAACAAAACAGCCCAGCAACACTAGCGGGAGATATACATGCATCTGTCTCAAAATAAACAGCCCACCGAATGAATTGCAAATGTAAATGTCATCTCCTCGCACTGCAAAGCCCTCAACAGCTACCGGCATACTATACGAATGAATCTCTACAGGAGTGGCCGCGACCGAGATGTCTAGCACACGCAAATCGCCACCACCGATCATCACGTAGATATAATTCTGGTCCACCACTAGGTCGGTAATTGTTGTTGAAGCGTTGTAGATACCCGCTTTTGTGGGCTGGGTAGGCGTTGTGATATCAATTACCTGTAAGGCGCTGTTGCTGGCAATATAAGCAAAGTTCCCAACGATGGCAATATCCCAGCCTGGCGTTGCCAAGGAAGCCACCACCGTCGGGCTTATCGGACGCGAGATGTCAACCACCTGCAAATCAACATTGCTAACGACATAGGCGTAATCCCCACTAACAGCAACCCCACAGAAAATCGAACCAATCTCTGCACTGTAAAAACCTGCCTCGCTCGGCTGAGTCGGGTTAGAGGCATCTATAATCCACAGATATCCCCTCTGTGGAGGTGGTGGCACTGCTGGAGAGACAAGTTGTTCGTCAACTGTACCGACCACATACACATAGTCGCCACTGACGGCGAGGCCACTAAAAAAAGAGCCTTGATACGGCGACTGATAGGTTGCTATCTCGTATGGATGGTGCGGATCAGACACATCAACTATATTCAAGTTATCGCTCGCTTCGCTCGCGGGATGAACGGCTCGCCGCACAGAACGGTCCACCACACACTGGGCACACTAAGCGCGGCAGCTGTCCAGGCTTTACACCACCCGAACCGATGAAGCCATCTATCACCACATCCGG
>JBGSMF010000042.1:0-11833 GCA_041740315.1 Thermoflexales bacterium | reverse complement strand
ACTCAGCATCCTGAGCGTCCTTCGACCTTGCTCAGGATGAGCGCCGCGCTCCTTCGACTGCGTTTCACTTCGCTCAGGATGCGCGGCGCGTAGCCTGCTCTGTCGGCAGACAGGTCGAAGGGTGCCGGCTGAGTAGTTACTTGATTTCGCATAACTTATATTATCACAACTGACATTGAGGGTCAACACGCCATTTGGCGTATCTTTGCCAGGTTATTTTACTGTGCCACTGGCAGGCGCACCCAAAAGTGAGAGCCGCCTTTAGGGGGAAATTCAGCGCCAAAAGCGCCCCCCATCAGCTCGATAAAGCGGCGGGCCATGTACAGGTTCATGCCTGCGCCGGTGTGTTGGCGCACCTGTTCCGAGTCGCCGCGAAAGAACAGGGTAAACAGCGACTTGCGCTCGGCTTCTGGCACGCCAACGCCCGTGTCAACCACATTGAATTGGACCATGTGGTCATCGGTGGCCTGGGCTGTGACGGTGATCTGGCCGCCTTGAGGCGTATACCAGCAGGCATTTTCAACCATGATGTAAAAAACTTGCTCGGTGCGGTCACGGTCACCCAACACAGAGGGCAAGCTGTCGGGCAGGGCGCAGGTGAGGGTATTGCCGTGCTCGCTGGCCTCGGGCTGCAAGCCGCGGCAGACTTTTTCGATCACGTGGGCGGTGGGCAATGCCATCAATTTTAGCCCAATATGATTTTCGCCCATAAAGGCCAGGTCGTGCAGATTGGTGATCATGCCGCTCATGCGCAGCACGTTTTTTTGGATGCGGGTAACAAAATCCTTTTGCTGGTCGTTGATGGCGCCCATCAACGGTAGCAAGTCTATGTAGCCTTTGATCGAGGTTAGCGGCAGGCGCAATTCATGGCAAATCAGCCGGATCAGTTTCCACTGCTCGGTCTGGGCGCTTGCCAGGGCGGTTTTCAGCTCTTCAATTTGGGCGCGCAACTCGGATTCACTGTCCATAACAATCATAATAACTCCACTGTTCAAGTAAATAGAGTTTATCGGAAATAACGTAGCCAACGTATCCCCACACCTGCACTTGTGCCAAGCGCAGCGCAGGTGCAAGTGTACGTTGGCGGACTGGCATGGGGATGCCAGTCCTGCTATTTCCGATAATGTCTAATAACATTATGGTGTGGCTGTCTCAGTGGGTGCGGGTGTAGGCGTGGGGTAGCGTGGCATCGCCGGCCGCACACAGGGGCTATAGTCTGCGCCAATAATCACCCGGTAGGGCACCGGGCTGTTAGGGTCGGGTTGGTCAAACACATTCGCCTCGCTCACTTTGAACAATTGCATCAGGGCGGGCACACGGCTTCCCTTGGGGGTGGCGCCAAAGTTGATGATGATGGTTTGGGCATAATCGGCGCGGTCGGCGCGTCCAAACGAGGGCACAATATACCCGGCCCATTGCAAGCGGTCGGTTGCCAAAATGTCCCAATCGGTGTTGGTGGTGCCGTTCAAGACTTCTACCTTCACGGGGGCCTGCGCAGCCACATTGCTGGGCGGGTTGAACGTTTCTTGCACTTGTTCCAGCATTTTTTCCATGTTGGGCACATAGACAGAGGCTTTGCCAGGCGTGGTCCACGGCTGCAATGCGGCGCCGTCAATAAATCCGCTCCGAATGTGCGAGCTGTCTAGATTGGGCATCAGCGAGGCCAGCCAGAGAATGTTTTCCCAGCTCAGGTCGGTCTCGATGGAGGATGACACTTGAGACCATAATTCTGGCAAACGGGTCAGGGCGTTGACTTCGGTGGCCTTGTTCCAAATACCGCGCAGCACGCGATGCTGCCGGCGGCTGCGGTCCAGGTCACCCCCTGGCGATGTATAGCGACTGCGCGCATACCACAAGGCATGTTTGCCATCCAGGTGGTAGACGCCGGGCACGGGGATAGAGATGGTATTTGTAATGGTGGGGTCTTCGGTGATGGGATCATCTGGGAATACGTCTACCAGCGGACAATCGGCCACCACATCTACGCCGCCCAGTGTGTCAATAATTTTGATGAAACCGGCAAAATCCACCCGCGCATAATAATCTACGTGAACCCCCAGGTTGTATTGGATGGTTTCTTTGATCAGGCCTGGCCCACCGCCCGGAAAGTTTGCGCTAGCGCCGTGCCCGTCGGCCATGTTGATGCGCTGATACGTCCAGCCAGGGATATAGAGCCACAGGTCGCGCGGGATAGAGAGCATGGTCACCGAAGGAATGTGTGGGTTGATGCTGACTACGATGACGGTATCGGTGCGCCAGCCGGAGCTATCGGGCCGTTTGTCGCTGCCTAGCAGCACAATGTTGATGCTCCCCTGGGCAAAGTCCACTAGCGGGGACGGGGTGGGCATGGGCGTGTCGGTATACACCATGCTGGCGTTCGGCGTGACGGTAAGCGGGTACATCCCCCGTGGCGATATAGGCGCAGGGCTGGGTGTAAAAGTGGAAGTGGCGCTTGGCTGGGGTGTGATGGTGGGCAGGCGAGTGTTGGTTGGCCTGGGGCTGGGCGTGAAGGTTAAAGTGGCGGTTGGGTTAGGGGTGCGGGTGTTGCTCGGCGTATAGGTCAACGCGGGCAAGAATGTTCCCGTGAGGTCGTGATGGGCAATTGCCGGCAGTGGCGCTACAGGCGGTATGTCTTCCTGCAGGACCAGGATGATTGTGGCCAATAGCAAAATGGCGGCCACGGCCAGGCCGATATTGACCAATTCCATCAACAGCGTTTGTGGTTTTGGGTTTGAGCCATGATGGTGTGAATCGGCGGCCTGCGGCGCGCTGATCTTTCGAAAAGACGATTTGTCGCTCTGTTTGCTTTTATTCACCATTTCAGATAATTGTGTTAGGACAGCATGAATTCTTTGCATTATACCCTCTTGAGGCCCAGTGGGCAAGTAGCACCCTGGAAGAAAATTCCTACACTAGTAAATTAATGTTATAATGCTTGATACTATAATGACTAAAAGATTGAGGATAAAGTTCCAAGACTGATTTCATTAAACTGAAAACTGATAGGAGGAACACTTATGGGCTACCTGCAGGAGCTTTTGGCGCGCAACGAACGAATTGTCATCATCACTCGCCAGCACTGGGTTACCCTGGCGGGAACTTTGTTGGTTAACGGTTTTGTGGCGGCTTTGCTGGTCACGGTCGCGCTCATTCTGACGCTGATACCGCCGGCAATGCTCTTTGCCTGGGTGCCGCTTGTGTTGTTGCTGTTTCCGGTCATCCGCGCGATGGTTGATGTCATTTTGTGGTGGAATGAGCAGTATGTGGTGACCAACCGGCGCGTGATACAGCTTGAAGGCGTCATAAAAAAAAACACCACCGATTCTTCGCTAGAAAAGATCAACGATGTCAAGCTGGTGCAGTCGGCGCTGGGGCGCATCTTGGGCTATGGCGATTTAGAGATTATGACTGCCAGCGAGATTGGGGTGAACCTTTTGCAGCGAATCGCTGACCCCATTCGCTTCAAGACCGAGATGCTCAACCAGAAAGAAGGCATGGGCGAAATGGATGCCTTTGAGTCCAAGGCGCGTGCGCTGACAGCCGAGCCGCCCTCGGCGGGTGACGTTCCAGAGCTGATAGCCGAGTTGGACGAGTTGCGCAAAAAGGGCCTGATTAGCAACGCCGAATTTGAAGACAAGAAACAAAAGCTGTTATCAAGGATATAGCGCGATGGGCAGAAAGGTGAAACGTGGCTCAATTTCTATCTCGCACACAGGTTGAACAAGCCGTTGCGGCGGTGCGCGCCCATAGCCAGCACCAGCCCAGGGTCGGCTTGATTTTGGGGTCCGGGCTTTCTGCGCTGGCCGAATCGGTTGAGCAGGCTGATGCGGTCTCTTTTACTGATCTGCCTCACTTTGCGCCCTCAACAGTCGAAGGACATGCGGGTAGGCTGGTTTTGGGCAAGCTGGAGGGACAGCCAGTTATGGTCTTGCAGGGCCGCGCGCACTATTATGAGGGCTATTCGATGGATCGGGTCACTTTGCCCGTCCGTGTTATGCAATTGATGGGCGTTCAGGCGCTCATTGTCACCAATGCCGCCGGGGGGCTGAATGCGGCTTTCCGCGCGGGCGACCTGATGTTGATTACCGACCACATCAACCTAATGAGCATGGCTGGCCTTTCGCCGCTGCGCGGGCCGAACGATCCCTCGCTGGGGCCGCGTTTCCCAGATATGTCCGAAGCTTACGATCGTTCTCTGCGAGCCGTGGCCCTGCGGGTGGCAGGCGAGCTGGGCATTGCGCTGTGCCAGGGGGTATACATTGGCCTGGGGGGGCCAAATTTCGAAACGCCCGCCGATTTGCGCTTTTTGCGCATGATTGGCGTTGATGCCGTGGGAATGTCTACTGTCCCAGAAGTGGTCGTAGCGCGTCATGGCGGGATACGGGTGCTGGGCATTTCGGGCATCAGCAACGTGGCCTGCATAGATGCTGCCACAGTGGCCGAGACAACCCACGAAGAAGTGTTGCAAGCCGGACAGGTGATCGTGCCCAAGCTTACTGCGCTGATTCGAGGCGTGTTGCGCGCACTGCCTGCGGCGCTTTAGGCTGGGTGCGCCGGTTCTAAATGGTCGCTTTATTGCGTTTTTTTGCCAGCAATGCCTGGCTGATAACTGTGTTTTGCTTGCTCGGCGCGGCCAGGTATGTCTTCAAGGCCGTGACTGCTTACCGGGCTGGCGCTGCCACCCCCTATGCGCTGGAACGCGAAAGCGCCAATAGCCAGGTGGGCCGTTTCTGGCTAATAGCGGTTGTTTTGACGGTGGTGGGCTTGGCGGCATTGTTTGCTGGCCCGCTTGTCCTTGGTAGCACGGCCGATTTGCCCAATGAGCCTTCTTCGACCTTGGTGGCGGGCATCCTCACCCGCACCCCCCAGCCGCCAACGCCCGTGACGCCGTTGCCTACCCCAAGCCCTACCCCCACACCCCAGGCCAGCGCTACCCTGCCGCCACAAGTGGCCCTGCCGGCCGAAACCGCCACGCCAGAGGCCACGCCGGCCTTGCCGCTCTCGTCAAATTGTCCCGACCCGGGCGTGCAGCTCAGCGCGCCGTTGGCGGGACAACTGGTGTCGGGCGCGGTAGAACTCGTTGGCACAGCCAGCATACCAGGCTTTGATTATTACAAGGTTGAAATTAATGGGCCAATCACCGGAGGCGAATGGTGGACGGTGGGTGAGCCATGGCGCACGCCGGTGACTGGAGGCGTATTGGGCTATTGGGATGCCGGGCCTATCGTTCAACAAGCCCCCGGCATTTACCAGCTGCGCTTGGTGGTTGTAGATAGCACAGGTAACTATCCCCCTCCATGCACAGTGCAGGTTAGGATTGGGACTGAATAGCCCCATGCGGCGCAAGGTTGCATCCTCACAGCCGTGTGGTAGAATCTGATTATGACGATTTCACGTTTGCCTTCACTCTCCATCCGCTCGGCCGAGTTGCCCGACATGGACAAATGCCTGACACTTGATGCCGCATATTCCACCGACTTTGTGTGGCAGATGGATACCTGCCATAATGATGGACAGGTTGATGTGACGTTTCGTGCTGTGCGGTTGCCGCGTTCTATGCAGGTCAAGTACCCGCGCAACTCGCGCCAACTGATCAAAAATTGGCATGCCTGCGAGGGATTCTTGGTGGCCGAGCAGACCCCCGGACAATTAGTGGGCTATATCGCTTTGACTACCCAAGAAGATCAGGGCATTGTTTCCATCACCGACCTGGTGGTAGAGTCAGATCATCGCCAGAGGGGAGTTGGCACGGCGCTGGTCAGGGCGGCTGCCGACTGGGGCAAGCAGCATGGCTTGTTTCGGCTGATGACCGAGTTGCAAACCAAGAATTATCCGGCCATTTGCTTTTATCAAAAACGCGGTTTTGTCTTTTGCGGCTTTAATGACCATTATTACGCCAATCAAGATATTGCGCTGTTTTTCGTGCAGGGGTTGCGATGATGCGCGGGCGTGAGTTAGGCTGAGGTGCACCTGAAGCGGGTATATGACGATCGTTAACGACCAGCTTGTTGATATCCTCGCACTTCTCAACCTCATTTTATCGGCAGCTATTGTTATCACCAGTTTCTCGCTGCTGGCGTACATTTTGATTTACAACTTGCGCTCTAGCGTGGCGCGGGCCTTTTGCGCGTTGTTGGCGTGCGTGCTGGTTGCTTATCTGGGCGACCTGTTGCTGTTTAGCGTGGCAACTTTGCCGGCTGCTGAGCTTTGGCTGCGCTTTCAGTGGGTGGGTATTGCGTTTGCGCCAGCCGCTTACTTGCACTTTTCCGATGCGCTGTTGCGCACCACCAACTCGCGCTCGGCGTGGCGCTATGCCCTGACGCGCGCCAGCTATCTAACCAGCGGCGTGTTTTTGGCAGGGGTGGTGTTTACACCCTGGGTGGTGACAGATGGCATTTTGACCCAGCGCGCGTCACACCTGCGACCTGGCCCGCTGTTCTGGCTGTACGTGGCCTATTTTGTTGGCAGCGTTATCTGGGGAGCGTTTAATCTGGCCTGGGCGCGCCGGCGCTGCCTCACATCAACATCGCGGCGACGCATGACGTACTTGATGGTTTCTTTCGCAGCGCCTGCCTTGGGGGTGTTTCCGTATTTGCTGGTCATCAGCCAAACCGGCCGGCTGGTGTCCGAGCTGCTGTGGATGTTGATGGTGTTTGGCAATATTGGGATCGGCCTCATGCTGGTCGTCATGGCTTATACGGTGGCCTATTTTGACGTGTTGACGCCCGACCGGATTGTCAAGCACCGCTTGATTCACTTTTTGTTGAGGGGGCCGGTGCTGGCCTCTTTGGTGGTCGGCTCGATTATTTTGCTGGTGCGGGTCGAGGCCCATTTGGGCCTGCGGCGCGATATGTTGGCGATGGTGGCCGTGGTGGCGACGATTGTGCTGTTGCAGTTAATCATCAGCCTGTCTCGCCCGTTTTTGGACCGTATTATTTTTTGGCAAGACCGCGCCGAGTTGGTTCGGATTCAAAAGCTCTCAGAGCACTTGTTGACAACCAGCGATGTGCGCCAGTTCCTAGAAAATATTCTGAGCGCTGTGTGCGATTTGCTGCGCGTTTCCACAGCCTTTATTGTAGTGCCTGGGCCAGATGGCCTGGCTTTAGAGGCGTCCGTCGGGCCGCTAGAAAGCGATCCTCGATGGCAGGCCAGTTCGGTGGCCGCCGAATTGCAGAGTAACCCGTTCCCGGCCGAGGCAATGATCCCGCGCCGCGCTAATGGGTATTGGCTATGGTTGTTGCAAGGCGAAAACGGCCAGGCGCGGGTGGTGGGTGTGTTGGTGGTGAGTGTGCCTGTATCAGGTGGAAACACTTTGGAATATGATGACCTATCATCTGCGCAGAGCGCGGGGCTGGAGGCGTTGGTTCGCCAAGCGGCGATTGCGCTGGAAGATCGCCGCTTGCAGCAAGATGTCTTTGCGGCTGTAGATCGAATTATCCCAGAGCTGGAAACGATTCAGCGCCAGCGAGGCGTGGTGCGCTACGCGGATTCGCCGCCTGACACGCTGTTGAGCGCCGAGTCGCTGGAAGGGCCAGAATTTACTACCTGGGTCAAAGATGCGTTGAGTCATTATTGGGGCGGGCCGCGCCTGGCGCAAAGCCCATTGTTAAAGTTAAAAATTGTTGAGCAAACTTTGGCCGAAAGCGATGGCAGCCCCACCCGCGCGTTGCGAGCGGTGCTGCTGCGCGCCATTGAGCAACAACGCCCTGGCGGCGAGCGCAAAATGACGGCCTCTGAGTGGTTGTTGTATAATATCCTGGAGCTAAAATTCATACAGGGCCAACGCGTGCGAGAGATTGCGCTGCGGCTGGCCATGAGCGAGTCGGACTTGTACCGCAAGCAGCGCGTGGCGGTAGAGATGGTGGCGCGCGCGCTGGCAGAGATGGAAAAGCGGGCTGCCAATGCACAGGAATCACACGAATTGTTTCAAGATTACGTTGAGCAACAGTTGATTTGTTAGTGATCAACAAGGGGAGAAGGTACAATGAGTGGATATCGTGGTGAGCAATTAGAAGAGTCCTACTGGAAAGCCTTGCTGGATGATGGTCAGGATCATAATGGCGCCCCCCAGGGTTCTGCAGAAACCGATGCTGCTCTTGAAGGCTTTCCCGAGCAGCAAGCCTGGCAACTTGGCTTGGCAGCAATGGAATCGGGCGAGCTGCAAGAGACGACGATAGTTGGCTGTAATCGGGGAGGGTTGCTGGTTGATTGGAAGGGCCTGCGCGGTTTTGTGCCTGCTTCTCACCTGGTTTGCCTGTCGCCATTTCTAGACGCCGAAGAGCGCCGAGTTGAATTGGCGGCGCGGGTGAGCAGCACAATGTTGCTGCGCATCATTGAGGTTGACCCAGAGCAAAACCGCTTGGTGTTTTCCGAGCGGGCGGCGCTGACCGATGAGGCGCGCGAAAAGACCCTGTTGGCCGAGTTGACGCCAGGCCAAAAACGCAAGGGAGTGGTGACCAATGTATGTTCATTTGGCGCCTTTGTAGACCTGGGCGGCTTGGAAGGTTTGATTCATATTTCTGAAATTTCATGGGGACGGGTAAACCATCCGGGCGACGCATTAAAGGGCGGGCAGTCGGTAGAGGTTTATATCATGAGTCTAGACCCAGACCAAAAGCGGGTGGCGCTCAGCCTCAAGCGCCTGCGGCCTGATCCTTGGGAGATGGTGGCAAACCGCTATCACGTGGGGCAATTGATCAAGGGCGAGGTCACTAACGTGGTGAGTTTTGGCGCGTTTGTGCGCGTGGAAGAGGGTTTGGAAGGCCTGATTCATATTTCCGAGCTGGCCGAGGGCACTTTTTTGCATCCACGTAATGTGGTGCGCGAGGGCGACGTGGTGGTGGCGTATGTCTTGAATGTTGATAGCGCCCAACGCCGCATGGGGCTTTCGTTGCGCCGCACCGACCATAGCAGCGTGCCATTCAACTTGCCTCCGGAAAAAGATCATTACCGCGAGGCGCGAAGCGAGTGAGGCGGACAGGCAAGGGCGTTATGACAAAACATGCAACGCTCGATGTAGAGGATGATGATGGGCGGTCATAAGGGAACAACGCAGCCTCAGAAAACCAAAACTGCCAAGAGCAAGCGAACTGCGCCGCAGCCCGCCCGCCTGCGCTTTACTTTCAAGTGGGGTGAACGCCAGTCCGAGATTTCCGGCGTGCTGGTGATTGCCCTGGCTGTGCTCACTGTGTTGGCCCTGGTGGGCGTTACCCAAGGCGCATGGATTGATTGGTGGACGAATTTTCTGCGCTGGTTGTTTGGGTGGGGCGCATTTGTGGTTGCCCTCACCATCGGCGGCAGCGGCTATTTGCTGGTTCGTCACCGCGCGCCCGAAAAGACCTGGCCGTGGGACAAGATCATTGGGTTGGAGATTGTTTTTTTCTGCCTGCTGGGCTTGGCGCATACGGTCTGGCCGACAGAAGACTTGTGGGGTCTTTTCAATGAGCAGCACAGCGGCGGCGGGTTGTTTGGCTGGGGCCTGGCTTCAATTATGATGAGTTTGCTGGGGGCAAGGCCGCTGGCTGCCCTGGCCCTGATTTTGGCTGCGGCTGGGGGGTTGGCCATGGCGTTTCGTGCCCAGACAAGGCATGCCTGGAATATCCTGGCGAGCTATTTGGCTGCCGCCGCTACGACCGAGATTAACCCCAAGGCGCAGGCCAAGCCTGCCGCCGCGCCTAAAGTTGAACCCCGCCCCCAAGCTACCGAAGCGCGCCGACCACGCGCCATCGAGCAGCTTGCCCTCAAGAACCTGGCCGCTCCAGAGAAAAAAACCGTCAAAGCTCCCCGGCGAAGCCGCAATTTGCCCCCGCTTGACTTGCTGGAGCAACTGGTGCCTGAAACGATGAGCGAAGAAGAGATCAAGCGGCGAGCAGATTTGATCCGCGAGACATTACGCCAATTCGGGGTGGAGACAAATATCATCGGCTATAGTGTAGGACCAGCGGTGACCCAGTATGCGGTTGAGCCGGGTTTTACCGAGCGCCAAATGGCCGACGGCCGGGTGCGCCGCCAAAAGGTGCGGGTGGGGCAGATTGCCTCGCTATCCAGCGACCTGGCCCTGGCGCTGGCGGCGTCCACTCTGCGTATTGAAGCGCCTGTGCCGGGACAATCGTATGTGGGGATCGAGGTGCCTAACCTGCGCACTTCGGTGGTGAGCCTGCGCAGTGTGATGGAAAGCCCGCCTTTCCGCAAGGTTGCGGCCAAGCCGTTGGCGGTAGCTCTGGGCAAAGATGTCAGCGGGCAATCGGTGGCGGCCGATTTGGCCGTGATGCCGCACTTGCTCATCGCAGGCACGACTGGCTCTGGCAAGTCGGTGTGCATCAACGCCATTATTACGTGCCTGGTGCTAAACAACCAACCTGAAGACCTTCGCTTGGTGATGATTGACCCTAAAATGGTTGAACTGGTGCGCTGGAATGGCTTGCCGCACCTGTATGGCAAGGTGGAAACCGACCTGGAGCGGATTGTGGGCGTGCTGCGCTGGGTGACACGCGAGATGGACGGCCGTTACAAAAAATTTGCCGAAGCGGGCAGCCGTCATTTGGAAGATTACAACTCCAAAGCCGCCGAGCCGGAAGACAAGTTGCCAAGGACGGTCGTGCTGATTGACGAACTGGCCGATTTGATGATGTTGGCCCCGGTGGAAGTGGAGAGGACCATCTGCCGCATCGCGCAGATGGCGCGCGCAACGGGAATTCACCTGGTGATGGCGACACAGCGTCCCTCTACGGATGTGGTCACTGGCCTGATTAAGGCCAACTTTCCGGCCCGCATCTCGTTTGCGGTTGCCTCTTCGGTAGACAGCCGGGTGATTTTGGATAGCGTAGGCGCCGAGACGCTATTGGGCAAGGGCGACATGCTCTACCAATCGCCTGAGGCGGGCCACCCGGTGCGCTTGCAAGGTTGCTATGTGGCCGATCTCGAGGTTGAAAGTATTGTCAAGTATTGGCAAGAAAAGATGGCCGCCGAAGAAGTAGAACTGGAAGAAGCGCCCTGGGAGCCGGCTTTGGCTTTGGCTGCCCGGGCGGGCGAGGATGGAGTTGCCGGAGAAGATAATGGCGGTGAAGACGATGGGCAGTTGCTGCAAAAGGCCATCGAACTAGTGCGCCGGCAAAAAGGCGCCAGCGCCTCGATGCTCCAACGCAAAATGCGGATTGGCTACCCCAAGGCGGCGCGCCTGATTGACCAAATGGAAGAAATGGGTATCATTGGGCCGCCAGAAGCCGCGGGCCGCTTGCGAGAGGTGTTGATCTCGCCTGACGATGGTTTTGCAAATGATGTATAATAGGGGTCTTGAACGCAAATAACTAAGGAGGCAAATGGCGAAAAAGAAAGTTGTTGAGCAATCTACAAAGCAGAAGGATGTGATTGAAGTGGCCGGCACGGTAGTGGAGACGTTGCCCAATGCCATGTTTCGCGTCAAGCTAGAGACAGGTCACACAGTGCTGGCTCACATCTCTGGCAAGATGCGCATGTATTACATCCGTATTCTGCTGGGCGACCGGGTTCAGGTGGAGCTTAGCCCGTATGACCTGGAGCGTGGACGCATTACCTATCGGTTCAAAAAATAGAACGCCACAAGCAGAGCGTGGAAGGTAAGCTGTGGCCGTTTTTGCGTTCCGTATCTTGGGCCTGGCGCGCCGTTTGCTTTTTTGAGCAAGCAAGAGAAACTGAATTGCCAGGTTAAACGTGTGTTAGACATTTCCGTTTAGATGAATTAACATCAGGTTGTGTTGTTTTAGTGTTCTGACATATTGACATAGCACTTTACCAACTGAAAAGTATGCGATAGCTTATTCCATCGTGTTTCAGCATGGTGGGCAAGTTGTTCAAG
>JBGSMF010000041.1:0-13497 GCA_041740315.1 Thermoflexales bacterium | reverse complement strand
GATGGCATAGAGACACTCACGCTTGGGCGGGACGGCCCCCAACTTGAGCGGCCCAGCGCCGTCGGCTGGGTTTACTGGAACCGGATGGTGTACCTGGCCAAAGAAAAACTCTATGCCTCGGTTGACGGCGCAGGCGGTCAGGTGCAGGGCGAATGTTCCAACATGGTCTTGCGTGACCTGGGCGCTTTTCAAAACCTGGGCGAGGTTCTCAACACCCGCGCTGCCCGGCAACAAGATGCCAACACACTCTCGGCGCGCGTGGCTGCCGGGCCGGTCGAGCCGGCCGGGCCACCGACCCCAATGTTTTCTGAGCTGGTAAAAAGGCTGCAACTGGGCGGAATTCGCGCAACGCTTGAATCTGACAAGCTGGCATTCTGTTTCGATGCGCCACAGGGTGGCGTGCCGCAAGGCAACGCGCCGCCAGGCAACGTCCTCAACCTGGCCAGCCCGGTGCCGCACCCCTGGCTGCGCGAGCGCCAGTTGACCCAGATTGGCGCGTATACAGACGAATTGGACGCGAGCGACAAGCAAGTCAGAGAGATGCGCGCCCAGCCATACAGCCCGCCCGATTCGTCTCTGCTGCCAATGGAGAAATACAAACTGTTGATGGAAGCCAACAACCGATTGGCGCGCATGCTGGCCAGCCAGACGCCGGCCAAGTTGACCCAAGATGCTACAGCCCAGCTAGAAGCTCGCGTCAATGCCTTTTTTGACGCGCTGCTCCAACCCTCTCATCTTTTTTTTGAGGAGCAACAACTCTTTAGCGCCAGCGCGGTAATTGCCCCCGGCGCAAGCCTGCGCATAGATCAAGTAGGGTTAGCCGACGAAATTGCCTGGACGCTGTTTGGCCCGCTGGTCACCCGCGAATTGGGCAACGCAGAGGCGGTGCGCGCGCGAAGCCAGCGAGCGGCGCAGACGCTGGATGAGGTCATGGCCCGCTCGTGGGTGGTGATTGTGCCCCTGCCAACCCACACGCCCATTATTTCGTTCCTGGCCTTTCACCCGGTGCGAGACCCCGGCCACGTCATTCGCCTTCATCCACTGGCCTGCGATATTCTAAACACCGACTTTGACGGCGACCGGGTGGCTGTTTTTCTGCCGCTCACGCCGGGCGCGCAGCGCGAGGCTGGCGAGCGACTGACCATCGCCGGGCGGCTGGCCCGCGACCCGAAACTGGTGAGATCGCTGCTGCCGCCGCCGGATGCGTTGTGGGGCTTGGCCAGCTTGAATCTGGCCGAGCCAGGCCGAAAGGAAATTGCCCAGATAGCTGACGTGCAAGTGGCTGCCCCCAACGGAGTAATCACGCAAACCACGTTGGCCGAAGCGATGCAAAAGGTGCTGGAGCAAAATGGGGCCGAAGCGGTCTTGACAACACTGGACCGCTTGATGCAGCGCGGGTTTGAGGCCGTCCGGGCTTCAGGCGCTTCGATGAGTCCGTTCATCGGCTCTAGCCTGCAGCAGCCCCCCCAACCGCATAAAGACGACGCCGAGTTGTGGAGCGCCTATACCGAAGAGCTGGCAGAAAAAATTCTTGCCGGCACAGATTACGCCAACGCCGACATGGGATCGCAACTGTTGGCCGTGAGCATCCGCGAGCGTGGCCGGGATCATCTTCCCAAGCTCATCGGGCCTTGGGGCGCTGCCACAGATATTAACGGGAAACCATTCATCGTCCGTCACAGCAACGTAAAAGGCCTGACGCCCGAAGAAATGGTCACCCGTATGGTTGGCGCGCGCCAGGCCCTTGGCAAGTATTATATCCAATGGGAGCAATTGGGCCAAGAGGCGCGTGAGCGCGGCGGGGCAGGCCGCTTTACAGTCTTGGCGCGGGCGCGGCGAGCCAAGCGCCCCGGCATCGTGTTTGCCCGGGCGGCTGCCATCGGCGAGCTAGACCCATTGGCAGATGTAGACAGCCGCCTCCTGATAGGGTTGCCCATCACCCCATAACATTTGCAAAAATATCGCTACAGCCTCCAGCCGCTCGCCTGAGCGCTGGAGGCTGTTTGCATTTTGCCAACCTGTGGGAGGGTAACGGTTGCCTTGTGGCAGGAGGATGATAAAATAGCACATCCCGCAAAAATGAGGTAAAAATGTCTCGCAACACCAAACTAGAATTGATAACCCGCCAGGTAGGCCCCTGGCCCATGAACACTTTTGCGCTGGTGTGTCCCGTCACCAAACAAAGCGCCCTCATTGACCCCGGCGCAGACCCCGAAACATTGCTAGAGATGCTGGCTAACACTCAGCCAGTCGGCATCCTCATCACCCACACCCATCCCGATCACATCGGCGCATTGGAAGAAATGCGGGCCAAGCTAAATGTTCCAGTAATGGCCCACCCTGGACCGCATTACGAAGACAAACCTTTCAATGCCGACCGCTGGCTGAGCCACGGCGACACCCTGCAAGTGGGCAAGCATGCATTGAGGGTCTATCACACTCCCGGTCACATTGGCGATATCATCTGCTTTGCCATCGAAAACGATCACCGCATCATTGTGGGCGATACAATTTTCGAGGGCGGCCCCGGCAAGACCTGGTCGGTGGAGGGCTTTCAAACCACATTACACACGCTGCGCCACATCATCCTGGCATGGCCTGACGACACCGTATGCTATCCAGGCCACGGCCCATCGTTTAGGTTGGGCGACAAGCGCGCCACAATAGGAGCCTTCCTAAGCAAAGACCACGGCGATTTTTTTGGCGATGCAACGTGGGAGATGTAGCTCAGTCTTCATCTGAGCGTGAAACTTGAAATGTAGTATAATGTTGCCCTATATCAAGCCTATATCGAATCTGGGTGCAAATATATGCGCTCCCGTTGTTCCAACTGCTCTGACACACCCCCAAACAAAAGGAGAAGACAATGAACCAGCACCAATCCCATTATTCCGTGCTGTATTGGCTCAATCTGAGCATTATCTTGGCCTTGCTCTTGGCGCCTCTTAGCGGGGCTGCGCAGGCCGAACCTGTTTCACCTTCCACTCCTCCAACTGAGGCAACTCCCCAAACTCCTCCATCCCTCTCCACCAGCGCGGCGCCCGCCCAGGCTTTGCCCGGGCCTGCTTGCGCCCTCCTCGATAACCCTACTGCGCGCGGCATGATGTCTGGCGCATTGGAGACGGCCCTGCTCCACG
Organism: Thermoflexales bacterium; assembly: GCA_041740315.1. Lineage (GTDB taxonomy): Bacteria > Chloroflexota > Anaerolineae > Fen-1058 > Fen-1058 > JBGSMF01. The sequence goes on along the minus strand of JBGSMF010000041.1, from coordinate 10,360 downwards.
CCTGTGGGCGTGAGACAGAACCGGCCATTGCGGCGCCAGCAGCCCCAACAACGGTACACCCGCAAGTCATCACTGCCCTGGGCGACAATGTGTTGGTCAATGACCCCGCCGGCGAGCTTACCTCAATGACGCAAAGCGGCGCCGTTGTTGCCTTCAACGCAGACACTGGCGTTCTGTGTGCCGCCTACAACGATTCGTACCACGGCATTGTGCAGGGCACCGGCTACACCGGCTTTAGCAGTTCCAGCGACGGTGGCGTGACCTGGGCCGATCACGGCTCGCTCAACGACGCCAACTCTTTTGGCTACCCGGCCCTCGCCTGGCGGCGCGCCAATGGTCATTTTTACCTCGCCACGCTTTACACTGGCGGCCTGGGGATGTGGGATTTGGGCGCCGGCTGTAGCGCCGCTACGTGGGTGGGGATGGTTCACACCGGCGGTGCCGACGATAAAGAAATGCTGGCAGCCGACAATGACCCCGCCAGCCCTTACTATGGCCGCCTCTATGCCGTGTGGACCGACTTTGCCGACGGCCATATTTACGCCGCCCGCACCAGCGATGGTGGGCAGACTTGGTCGGCGGGGGTAGATGTCAGCGGCCACAACCAGGTCAACGGCGCATGGCCGGCGGTAGACCCCGTCACTGGCGACGTGTACGTGGCCTGGACGCACTGGGATGTTTGGCTGGACGGCCCGATTGACGTAGAGATGGCCCGCTCAACCGACGGCGGCGCAACGTGGAACCCGCTCGCCAACCCGATGAGTGACGAGATCAACCCGCGCGACGTCACCGCCACCACAAACTGCGGCCGCCCGGCGCTCAACGGCGACATCCGCTACTACCCGTACCCGCAGATTGCCGTAGACCAGAATGGCGTCTTGCACGCCATCTACTCTTACGACCCAGACGGCTATGACTATGGCGACATAGTCAACATTTATTACCGGCGTTCAACCGATCAGGGCGCGAGCTGGAAGCCTGAAATCCAGGTCAATGACAATTGGAACACCACCGATCAATTCTTCCCGGCGCTGGCCGTGGGCGAGACGGGCATTATTGGCGTCTTTTGGTACGACCGGCGGCAGGATGATACCAACAATCTGCTGTACGACCGTTATATGGCCATGTCGCGCGATGGCGGCCTCAGCTTTGAGGCTAACCAGCGCGTCAGCGATGAATCTTCGCCCGTGGTGCATGACGCAGCCCTGGCAACATGCTTCCATGGCGACTATGACGCGGCCGCGGCCGGCGGCGGTCACTTTTACACCGTCTGGGGCGACGACCGGCGCGGCGATTCCGATGTTTGGTCGGATACTGAGCCTTACTTTTGGGGCAGCCTCTCCGGGACGGTGTATGATGCCAATACGCTACACGGCCTGCCGGATGCGTGGGTAGAGGCTGTACACAGCCCCACCGGGATGCCGTTCTCCACCGCCGGCGACGTGGGCGGCTATTACACGCTCAACGTCCCCGGCGACGAGATCTACACTGTGACGGCGCAGGCCTACGGCTACGCGCCCAACAGTGTCGCAACATTGGTGGACGCGGACGGCGGGCGGGCCGATATCCCGTTGACCGCGGTGCCCTCCTGGCGCATCAACGGGGCATTGTTTGACGCCAATACCGGCTACCCGGTGCGCGCCCACATCACCGTTAGCGGCGATCCACTCAATCCCCCCGCGCCTTACAACGAGACGTGGAGCGACCCCGCCACCGGCTTTTACACCCTGACCCATCTGGCCGCGGCAATCCCTTACACGCTCACGATTGAGGCAACGGGCTACATCTCGCGAGTATATTTTGCCGGTGAACTGGACGCGAACCTTACGAACCCCGATCTCACCCTTCAGCCCGATCTGGTGGCCTGCACTGCGCCTGGTTATGAGTTGGTGCCCCCATGCCAGGTAGCAATCGGGGCTATCCTCCAACCTGCCTACATTGAGGTCAAGGGCTGCCCCTGTGCGGATCAGACGCACGAGCTAACCTTTGTCAACCACACTGGCGCGAATGAGGAGGTATTGCTCTCCTACGCCGCCAGCGCCGGCGCGACCGTGTTAGACATTCCCGCCACTCTGGGCCTAGTCCCAAACAATGCCACCCACCCCTTTGACGTGCAGATACAGATTGACAAGGGCGTGCTGCCCGATGCAACTGTCTATGTCACCGTGACAGCATACCTGGCGAGCAATCCCGCCATTTCGGACACAACGGTAATTGAAAAAAGCGCATTGAGCGCGACCGAATGGGAAGCGCGCAACAATTCACCGTCCGTTTCGATGGATGGCGCCGTCATTGAATACGGCGGCAAGCTGTACAACGTCGGCGGCTATGGCAGTGGCGGCGCGGTAGATATTTATGATCCCGCGACCGGCTCTTGGACCACCGGCGCATCCGAACCAACACCCAACATTGATTTCCCGACAGATGCCTGTTTCGGCTATGCCGCGCCCAACGATCCGGTCATCCTGCTGCTGCCTGATACGACGAGCGGCGTGAGCGGTGTGTGGCATCGCTACCACATTGTCAGCGACACGTGGGATTTGCCCGCGCTGCCGGCGGCGCTGCCGGCCAACGGCATCTGGTCGCCAGACATTATTGTGGATTATGTCAACAATATGTGCTACATCACCGGCGGGGCGACCACCGCCGGCGGCGGCAACCTGACCACGCTGTACCGCTACAATCCGGCCAACAATACAGCGGCCAACCTGGGCAATTTCACTCACATTCCGGCCGGCTTTGACTTTCACGCCGGGTGGTACGCGCCGTGGATTGGCGCATCTGGCGGCGTTTGTGTGGGCGGCGGCGTGGATAGCAGCAGCGTTGCCTATGCCGACACGCAATGTTACGACATCGCGGCAGCGGCTTTTAACCCGGCCAATGCCGACCTGGGACCGCTGCCCCAAGCCTGGTGGGGCATGGCCGATATGGAAAAAATGCATGTCGGCGACCCCCAACTCTGGCTTGCCGATGGCGTTAATGCCGGTGGGGCCTTGTTACAACGCTCGGCCTACTTTAGCCGGGAGATTGACAAGTTTGTCTACGGCCCCGACCCGCTCTACGTCGTCTACCGCGTCGAGGGAGATACCGCGCAGAACAATGTTTACGTCGTAGACGGCGCGGCCGGCGGGTCCTCAGCAAGCACACTGCACGAGCAACTGATCCAATGTCCCGATTGTCCCGCTCCCTGTAGCGTGACCAAGGCCGGGCCAGACTGGGCCTACACCGGCGATGTCGTCCCTTACACACTGACGCTGACGCTCACACCCTGGCTCACCGGCACAGTGAGGTTGGCCGACGAGCTGCCGGCAGGAGTGGACTATGCCGGTGGATTGAACGCCACCTACGGCACCGCCTGGTACAGCCCGACGGCCCGCTCCATCTACTGGACGCCGCCCGCCACTATGCTAGTCAAGCGCGGCGCAGATGTCGCCCTACCTCAGCCCGCCAGTCCGGTTAACATCCAACCCGCAAGCCCCATCGCCAGCCTGAGCGAATTGCCGCGCCCCTTGTCTCTGCTTGCTCCAGAAGCCACGGGCGATGTGATCGAGACCTTTACCAACACATGGGCGCTCAGCACTATTGGATTGATCTATAACCCTGAGAGCGATTTTGTGCGTTATGCCCACGAAGGCGGCTATGGCATCTTTGATGTGAACTATTCTGTTCCTCACCCAGTGCTGCACAATTTCAAACTCTCGGCTGTCAACCCTGGCTGGCCCGCCTCACTGAACAACCGCGATGGCGTCGGCTACGACTATGCCACCGGCTATTACTTTCTGCCCGACTTCCTGGGTAACGGGGGGACTCGTAATGACCACATCGTCGAGATTGACCCAAGCGGCCGCATCATCAATGCCTGGGAGACCTATGGTGCAAGCAACGACAGCTACGATGGTTCAATGATAAATAGCATTATAGATATCGCGGTTGTGCCGGGCGCGCCCACCCGCTACTTTGCCACAGCGTATGGCGATGGCAACCAGCTATACGAGATTGACTTGATCAAAGCAGGCCAGTTCATCACTGATACCTGGGGCAAAGTGATGACCTGCACTGTGCCAGGCATTGGGGATACAGCGGGGATTGACTATGACGCCCAGAACGGCGTGCTGTACCACTCGGACTTTAATTCCGCAAATATCGTCGTCACCGACCTGGTATGCAATGTGCTAGATAGTTTCATCTGCGGAGCATCCTCCTTCAACTCTGGTGTGACCTTTGTCGAGGGCAAGTGGCCGCCGGAAGCGTGGGTCACCGACTATAGCAGCAACGCCACCAGCCGCTGCGAGGCGGTGGGCCGCCAGCCGCTGCCGGAAACAGTTGCCGTCACCTTCAACGTTGCCGTCACCGCGCCGAGCTCCACCACGGTGGTCAATGCGGCCACACTGAAATACACCAGCCCCGGCTATCTGCCATCGCCTTCCATCTTGCACCTGCGCACAACCGACACCGCCGCTTCCGTCCAACGCGCTCTCAACGAGTTGGGCTATACCTATGACAACATCTATGCCTATTCGGACTGGACCGGCATTGACTTTACGCCCTACGACGTGGTTATCATCGGAATGACGGGCGGTTTAATGGATATCGCCGACATCCAAAAAATTCGCGCGGAAGTGATTGACCGGGGCAAGCGGGTGATTTTCGTCGGCGGCAGTTACTATGCGTCTTTTGTGAATGGTGTCAACCAATACCTGGTGGCGAATGACACCGCCAACTATAGCTGGGAATATTCGGCTTCCCCACACTTTACGTTGGTAGACCCTGCCCATCCGTTGGCGCAAGGATTGCCGACCACTCGCGATCTTGTTGACATCAACGCCACTAGATACCAGTTGCGCGTCACCGACCCTGCGATTGAGGCCGTGGCGCAAAACGGCGATGGGCACACCAGCTACTTTTACAAGACCTACCCCGGCGGCGGCGAGTTGGTCTGGTTCATCCATTCGGCCAGGGGTAGTTATTGGACTGATCCGTCCGATTTCCAACTGCTCCAACGCATCATCGGGAACGCCATGCCCCGCGAGCGCGAGGCCATTGCCGAGCATAGTTTCCACGTCGCTCCACGCCCCGCCATCACCTGGACAAAAGAAATTTATGTCAACGGCGCTTATGTCGGCAGATATGACGAGGGGCCATTTACGGTCGTCCCGGGCGACGATGTACAAATTGTAGACCGGCTGGGTTACGTGGGGCGCGAGCCGCTCTTTGTCCGACTGACCGAAGACTGGAGTGACTATCCCGTGGAGATGGTGGACGAGACCCACATCCGCGGCCTCGTTACCTCCTCGGATGGCGACTGGTCGGTGACGCTGCTCCCCGGCGACTACACGCAGATAGCCAAGACCTTGCACATCACCGAGCCTGTGCCTGTCACGATTTACGAGTGGCTGTACCCTGACGGCATGCCGATGGAGGAGCGCGCGATAGTTTTGCAGCCGCCTGTGTTCACCAAAGGTAGCCCGGCGGTGGCCAACAACGGCCAGCTCATCACCTACACAGTCGTGTTCAGTAGCCAACATCCGCTCGTGGGAACACTGTTGCTGACCGACGCACTGCCATCAGGCGTGGCCTACGCCGGTGGCCTCAGTGCAAGCTATGGCGAAGCCTGGTACGACACAGGCGACAATGCCATCTACTGGCGCAACACGCCGGCCTCATCGTTGACGCGGCGGTCCGCTGACGCAGCGACCGGCAGCAAGTATGATGCGATTGGGCCTGCTCCCGCCGGGCCGCTCTCTATACAAACACACACACTCTCTCTCCCCTTCTTTTCGTCTTCTCTTGCTCCCTCAGACACTTGGTTCAGCGCTGCGCCACTGCCGCGGGGCACAGTACGCTATGCTCACGCCCAATGCCCTGGCGACCCGAACCGTTTTTACGTCATCTCTGGCGTAGCGGGCGGCACAACCACCGCTAATATGTGGCGCTATGACGCCGACACGGACGCGTGGGCCGCGCTCGCGCCGATTCCGAACGCCGTTGAAGGCGCATCGGCGGTTTGCTACCAGGGCCGCCTTTACGTGGCCGGCGGCGGTGGAACCAACCAATTCTACATCTATGACATTGTCCAAGATAGCTGGTCGGCTGGCCCCAACCTGCCGCGCGCAGTCTGGGGTGCCGCGATTGGCGCGTGGGATAGTCGTATCTACCTTGCCGGTGGCGACAATGACTTTTCGATTGGCGGGCAATCCAACGAGGTGGACATTTACGAGATCGCGGCAGGAAACTGGTACACCAACGGCGCAACAATGCCCATTGCGGCGAATGCAGCCGGCTTTGCGCAGGTGAACGAGTACCTTTATGTCGTCGGCGGATGGGGCAACAGCTCCCCGGCTCAAAACATCACTGCTACACAGCGTTACAATCTGGCGTGGGATTACTGGGAGACCGGCCCAACCTTTGCCAGCGCCCGCAGCGATCTTGTGCTGGCCGCAACCGGGCAATATCTCTATGCCATCGGCGGCGACGCAGACGGCAGCGGGGTTTTTGATGCCACGACGCTCGTCGAACGGCTAGACTACACCGCCTGGGGCAGCGATGTCTGGACCGACATCACCGACCCGCTCCCGACGGCGCTGACCGCCTACAGCGGCGGCTTTTGCACCATGGCGCGCTCCGGCGGCGAAATCTGGTCGGTGGGCGGCATCATCCCAAGCCCCTGGACTTACACCGACACCAACCAATACCGCCCGTCAGAACCATGTCTGGCCACCCCCACGGTTGTCACCATCACCTTCCAGGCGAACGTGACCGCTGGCTCTGGGGAGCACATCATCAATACCGCCCAAATGAACATTCATGGCTACACGCTGACCGACCAGGCGCAAACTAGGGTCCCAGGCGGCTTTATCTATCTGCCGCTGGTGCTGCGCAACTCTTGAGGATGACGTGAGCGCACCGATCACCCTTACGCTGGGCTGCGTGGAGGTGGCCGGCGTGACGCTGAGCAAGGTCACAGCGGGGACGGTCTATACGAACACGCTGGTCGCGTTCAGCGCGAACATTGCTCCCGACACGGCGAGCAAGCCGTACACCTACACGATCGACTATGATGACGGCGCGCCGGTGACGGCGAGCAGCAGCGCGGATCCGTTGGCGCTGAGCCATACCTTCACGGCGGTGGGCACCTACACGGTCCAGATCGCAGTGTGGAACTGCGCGACGTCAGAGGTGGTGACAAGCACGGTGGAAGTGGTGGTGAGCGCGGGACAGGAACCGAGCGGCTATCAGCTTTACCTGCCGTTGATTACCAGGAATAACTAGGCAGGTCGTCTACACCGACCCGAAACTGCACCCAGAGGGCAAGCCAAAAACTTGGCCGGCTACACCGGCCCGAAGCAGTAGGGGGGAGCCTGTTTGTAATGGGCGATTGAGTGTGCCGTTGCAACGGCAAGTCCCTCAGGTGATGCAAATATCAAGCCCGTGACAAGAGTCACGGGCTTGATGGTTAACACCTGTATTTGATACGAAAGGCATCTTCATCCCGCCCTCTCTCGGTGAGGGAGGATAAGCACACACCGCTAGGTAGGCAAAGCTCCGCGAGTAGCCCATCCAACCTCGTAACTGTCGGACCGGACAAGAGAAGTTGCCCCCCACCCGCCGCTGTTGTGCGGCGATTTGCTCACTGCGATATTGCCTAGTCGCACAAACCATAACCGCTTTCGATTAATTGAGGCCTGGTCATAATTCATCAGGCTGCCTTTAGAAAAGCGCATTGAAATTTTCAATAGCCACCGAGCGCAATCTATGGAAGATACGGCGCACCTCCAAGCCGCCGATTGGCGTGGCCGTATCGATAGTTTTTTGTTGCCTGGCAAAGCCTGCTGGACAAGTTGACCCGGCTGGCGGTTTGCCCCCTACCCTGTTTTGAGAATTGCCCAAGCTTGGCAACCTGCTGATGAGATCAGAGTATTGGTCAAGTGACTACTAAAAGGTTGCCCCGCCGTCGTCGGTCGTGTCCCACATCATATCATAGCCACCGCCCGATTGCGCGTGAGCCACGCCCACCACACTGACGAGCAAGAGCAAGATAATGCTTCTAGCTTATTGCGCCTGGCTGCGCGCTTTCATTCCCTCTCACCGCCGAAATCACCGCGCCCAAAACCGCCAAGCCGCTCGCCACACGAAAGCTGGCGCTCACGCCATCAAACATGGCAGTAGTGGACCCAGCCGCTTGGCCTTGCGCCAACACAGTGGTAAAAATTGCGCCGGCCAATCCAACCCCCATCACCATCCCCACATTGCGAGCGGTGGCCAGGATGCCAGAGGCAATCCCTTGCCGGTGACACGGCGCCGACCCCATCAGCGCGCTGGTGTTGGGCGAAATGAAAATTCCCGTGCCCAGGCCGGCGATGACAAGCCCGATCACAATGCTATGCGTGGGAGATGTGGCCCCAAGCTGCGATAACAAGAACAGTCCCAACGCCAGAATCGCCATTCCCAGTGTGCCCGGCAGCCGAGAGCCGATTCGGTCAGATAGCGTTCCGCTGACTGGCGCGGCAATAGCCATAACCAATGGTTGAGCGGTGAGAATCTGGCCAGCTTCGACTATCCCCAAACCGCGCCCCTGGATTAGATAAAATGGCAACAAAAAGGTCACGCTGTAGAGACAAATATAGTTCGCTAACGCGCTAACGGTCGCGGCCGAAAAAAGACGGCTGTAAAACAAGCTAATGTCAAGCATCGGGTGCGCCGCGCGCCGCTCGATAAAAAAGAACGCGCTCAATAGCGCCACGCCCATCGCCAACAACGCCAAGGTTGCCGGCGCTGCCCAGCCCCATTCAGACCCACGATTCAATCCAAGCAGCACCGCCACGAGTCCAGCTACAAAGGTGACAGCGCCAGGTAGATCAAATGGCTCTGCGTGTTCAGCCGGCGCATCGAGTGGGATAAAGCGCACGCTAAGAAACAAGGCCAATAATCCCACCGGCACATTGATATAAAAAACAGACCGCCATCCCAATTGCGCCGTGAGCCATCCGCCAAGCGACGGGCCAACGGTCAAGCCCAGATAGGTCATTGTGGCTTGTAGCCCGAGCACCTGGCCGCGTTGGGCCGGCGGAAAATTCTTGGTCAAAATTGCCGGCGAGTTGGCATACAGCATAGCCGCACCAATGGCCTGAATTGCCCGAAACGTAATCAGCGCAGTAGGCGACCAAGCCGTTCCGCATAGCGCCGAGCTGAGCACAAACACCACAAACCCAGCCACGTACACCAGCTTGTGCCCACGCATATCACCCAGACGTCCTACACTGAGCAACAAACCGCTTACAACCAACAAATAAATCGTAACCACCCATTGAATTGTAGCAACGTCGCTACCGTAGCTTTGCCGAACGATTGGCAAAACGACATTCACTACACTGCCATCCAATGCGGACATGAATGTGCCAGTGCCAATGGCAAACAATATCCACCACTTGCGATCCAATCCATTCTCCACAGTATCCACGTTGTTCATTGTACCCTTTTCATAACATTAGTGTCAACTTAAGACCCTCAAGCCGGCAAAGGGGCGGTGCGTCGCAAACGGGCCTTTACCTTGGTTATCAACGGTTTACGTTTGCGGTTGGGACGTATCCCAACCTTGATAATAGCTTGCAGCAGCCGTGCTTCCAATTCGTTCCAGTTGGGCGAGTGACCTTTGAGAATCAAGCGAGTGGTTTGTTGTAACACTTGCTGAACAGCTTCCAGACAGTACGGGATTGAGAAATCTTCAAACGGACGGCCAGTTTCTTGGACGGCTTTCAAGATCATGAGATGAGTCAGCATATAGTGAAGCAGAGCGGCATACATCTGAATTCGAATACCGTTTTCGGTGATGGAGACAAAATTCTGTATTCGCAAGACGTGTTTCAAATTGCGGAACAGGATTTCGATTTGCCACCTGAGCCGATACAAGTCAATAATCAAGACCAGCGGGTAGGATTGCCATGCCACCAGGCTGGTGATATAGAGATGCCAGCTTTGGTCCTTACTGATCCACTGACCAACCAAGCGCACGTTATGCTGCATGCGGGGATTAGCCGGATTGGTGCTACTCACGTTGACCAAGCAATCCACCTTGCCACCACTCAAGCGGATGTCTTTCAGTCGTTTCCCAACCCACTCGGCTTTACCGACATAAACTTCCAAGATGAGGGGATTGCAGTTGGCCTTCAGGCGACTGATAAAATGTTGCTGCCGCTCCATTATGGTGTCGAACAATTCATAGGTTAGACATTTCCGTTTAGATGAATTAACATCAGGTTGTGTTGTTTTAGTGTTCTGACATATTGACATAGCACTTTACCAACTGAAAAGTATGCGATAGCTTATTCCATCGTGTTTCAGCATGGTGGGCAAGTTGTTCAAG
>JBGSMF010000040.1:0-22672 GCA_041740315.1 Thermoflexales bacterium | reverse complement strand
CTTGAACAACTTGCCCACCATGCTGAAACACGATGGAATAAGCTATCGCATACTTTTCAGTTGGTAAAGTGCTATGTCAATATGTCATAATACTAAAACAACACAACCTGACGTTAATTCATCTAAACGGAAATGTCTAATGATCGAATATAAAAATGTTCTAACCACCTGCCCTTACTGCGGTACGGGCTGTGGACTTTGGCTTGAAGTATTGGATAAAAACTTGACCGGGGTATTACCGGCAAAACACCACCCGATTAGCCGGGGCGGATTGTGCATCAAAGGTTGGAACGCGCATGCCTTTGTCAACCATCCTGATCGCTTGCAAAGTCCTTTGATTCGGAAGAATGGCAAATTGGAGCCAGCCACCTGGGATGAAGCATTTCAGCTCATAGCTGACAGATTGGGAGAAATCAAAGCTCAAAGCGGGCCTGACAGCATTGGTTTCTGGACCTCATCCCGGTGCACGAATGAAGAGACTTATCTTATGCAAAAGATTGCCCGCGCAGTGATTGGAACCAACAACATTGATAACTGCGCCCGTCTCTGACACGCTCCCACTGTAGCCGGTCTGGCTGCAGCTTTTGGGAGTGGAGCGATGACGAATTCAATTCCTGAATTTGGAACAGACACCAATTGCTTTTTTATCATCGGTTCCAACACGACCGAGGCTCATCCATTGCTATCCATGCACGTCCTGCAGGGTCACAAGCGGGGCGCGAAACTGATCGTCATAGACCCGCGCAAAACTCAAATCGGTCATTGGGCGGATATTTATTGCCCGCTCCGGGCGGGAACTGATGTGGCTTTCCTCAATGGATTGATGAATATCATCATCAGCGAGGGATTGCACGATGAAGCGTTCATCAAGGAACGCACCGAAGATTTTGACGCGCTTAAATCCATGGTTGTTGGCTATCCCCCAGAAAAAGTTGCCAAGGTGTGCGATATTCCGGTAGATAGCCTCTATGAAATTGCGCGCGCCTATGCAAAAATTAAACCCGCTGCCATCTTGTACACCTTAGGCATTACTGAACACGTCACTGGCTTGGACAACGTCAAATCTTGCGCAAACCTGGCAATGTTATGCGGCAACATGGGCATCGCTGGCGGCGGCGTCAACCCGCTGCGCGGCCAAAACAACGTGCAGGGCGCCTGCGACATGGGCGGGCTACCCAACGTCTATCCCGGCTACCAGGCGGTGACTATTCCAGAGGTGCAGAAGAAATTCCAGGAGGCCTGGGGTTCGGCCGGACCGCTAACCATAGGCCTGACGAGCACACAAATGCTTCCCGCGGCCGGGGAAGGCAAGCTACGCGCGCTGTACATTTTCGGCGAGAATCCCATGGTCGCCGATCCGAACATCAACCACGTCCGCCATTGCTTGGAACATACCGAGTTCCTGGTGGTCCAGGACATTTTCCTGACCGAGACGGCCCAGTTGGCCAACGTGGTCCTGGCGAGCGCCTCATTTGCAGAAACAGATGGCACATACACAAACTCTGACCGACGCGTTCAACGAGTGCGCAAAGCAATTGATCCGCTTCATGGGTCAAAGGAGAACTGGGTCATTTTCTGCGAGCTGGCCAAGGCGATGGGCTCGAAAGCCTTTAATTTTGCGTCCGCGCGAGCCATCATGGAAGAAATCAGCCGGTTGACCCCCAGCTTTGGCGGCATCAATTACGATCGCCTGGAGAGGGGTGGCCTGCAATGGCCTTGTCCTACCGTAGATCATCCTGGAACACCGTACTTGCATAAGGGCAAATTTGCGCGTGGCGTTGGCAAGTTCCACGCCATCGAGTTCAAAGAAGCGGCCGAACTACCCGATGATGAATACCCCTTCGTGCTGACCACTGGCCGCATCATGTTCCACTACCACACCGGTTCAATGACCCGCCGCTCGCCCAAACTGGAAAGCGAGGCGCCGGAAGCTTATATCGAGATTCACGTGGACGACGCCAAAAAGATCGGCTTGAATGGTCACAAGCGCGTGCGCGTCTCGAGCCGGCGTGGACAAATCGAACTGGGCGTGCGTGTTAGCAATGATATCAGACGCGGTCTTGTGTACATCCCCTTCCATTGGGCAGAAGCAGCCGCCAATGTTCTTACGAATAATGCCCTCGATCCGGTTACCAAGACGCCGGAATACAAGGTTTGCGCTGTTAAAATTGAAAAGGTGGTATAACTGAGATTTCGAGTCGCGGCGTTTTTTTTGACCGGACACTTGGCCCAAAACACGTTCAATCGCCAAGTGTCCGGTCTCTTTTTTCATAGGCGCTCAATGGTTTGGCGTGGCGCGCAGCGCGGCCATGCCGGGCCGCCACCACTTCGGCCATAATAGAAAGAGCGATTTCTTCGGGGCCGACGGCGCCCATGTCCAACCCAATGGGCGCGTGGATGCGCGCCAGTTGCTCGTCGGTCACACCAAGCTGCTTGAGCGCCTGAACTCGCTTGGCATGAGTTTTGCTGGAGCCGAGGATGCCCACATAACGCGCTGGGCTGGCAAGCGCTGCTTGCAGTGCGGGGATGTCCAGCTTGTCGTCGTGCGTCATGATGACAATGTGCGTTGCTTCGTCCAGGCCCAGTTTTTCCATCGCCGTAGACGGCCACTCGACCATCAGCTCGTCGGCGTGGGGAAAACGCTCGCGTGTGGCAAACGCCGAGCGGGCATCCACCACAATCGCGCGAAAGCCCAACGTTTTGGCAAACGTCACCAATGGGATAGCGATGTGGACCGCGCCGACGATGATGAGGCGGGGCAGCGGCGTCAAAACCTCGACCAAGACCTCCACCGGCTCGTTGTTGACTTCGAACGTTATCCGGCCAGGATCGTGAGTGGCCAACCGTTTAGCCGCGCAGCGAACGACCTGCTCGGTCAATTCGGCTGAACCCAGTTCGCCCTGTACTTGTCCGTCCGGCCATACGAATAATTTGCTTCCTTGCCTTGGGCCGGTAAAGACGGTAGCTAAAGCAACCATCTCGCCTGCCTCCAGACATTGCTTGATGGTCGCATAAATTTCCGGCGCAAGCGATTCCACCCACACTTGGATTGTGCCGCCGCAGGCCAGCCCGACCTCCCAGGCCGATTCGTCGGCGACGCCAAATTCGAGCAACTTGGGGTGACCGTGCTTCATTACGGTTTGCGCTTCTTCATAGACCGCGCCTTCGATGCAGCCGCCGCTCACCGAACCAGCAATATCGCCTGCCGATGTGCACGCCATCTTGCTGCCGAGTGGTCGCAGGGCAGAGCCATATACTTGCACGATGGTGGCAATGGCAATTTGCTTGCCGGCCTGTCGCCATCGTTCGATTTCTGGCACTAGATCACGCATAGGTCCTTACATCCTTGATTGTTCGCTTGATGGGGCGGGCGGTCACCGAGCGAGTTTTCTCTACCGCAACCCTCACTGTAAGTTGGCGAGCTGCCCTGGCAAGCTGGATCGCCGGAATAGATTTCAGTGCAGCCTCAATCGTACCTGCAACATTATCGTTTGTTCCTTCAACCGCTCTAACTTTTAGTTGCAGGCCATTTTGTGCCGTTTGGCGCGAGATGGTCGCAGTAAAGTCTAGCGTATCTGCGATGGAAAAGAGCGCCTCGTCGAGGTCGGCCATTGTCAAGCGCCATTGATTGCCCAGTGTGACTTGACCGCTGGCGCGCTGACGGACGCGCTCCAGTGTCTTGAGCGTCGTGCCGCATGGGCACTTGCCAGGGATGAAGCGACTGAGGTCACCGGTGCGGTAGCGGATCAATGGCATGCCGCACCGGGCGAGGGTGGTGAACACGACCTCGCCGCTTTCGCCCTCTGCCAGCGGTTCACCCGTGGCCGGATTGACGACCTCGAAATACATATCCGCTTCTCGCAAGTGATAGCCGCGCCGCGCATGGCACTCGACCCCGCCGCCTAACCCCATCTCTGTCATGCCATAATGATTATACACCAAACAGCCCCACGCGCGCTCGACGGCTCTGGCAATAGCGTCTGGCACGTGGTCGGTGGTGAGCAGCGCGCTTTTGAGCTTGATCCCCTCGCCATAGCGCGCAAGCGCGAGCGCCTGGGTTGGGATGCCCACCAGGCCATGTACTTGTTCTTGGCGCATAACATCCAAGGTCTCGGAAACATCTCGCACTACTCCGTGCTTTATGGGGCACGCCCCCAAGCGCTGCAGCGCACTCGCCAACAAATCGCCCACGCTGCCCATGCGCTCACAGGGCAACAAGATCAAGACCTTGTCGCCAGTTGCCGTGAATGTGGACATGCCGATGTGAAAAAAATCAATTGTCAGCTCTTGGTCTTCTTTGGTGAAATAGAGGCGCTTGGGCTCGCCGGTCGTCCCACTCGTATCCAGTGTAACCACACGTTGAATGTCGCCCTGAGAGACGCACAGAAATTGCAGCGCCTGCTCGCGGATGTCTTGCGCAGTGGTGAACGGGAATTGGGCTACTTCGCTGAGGCTGGAAATGTAGCGTGGCGCAGCGTTGAGGCGCTTTTGATAAAAACGACTCTTGAGCCTGACTAGCTCAAGCGTCTCTCGAATCTTTTCGAGTTGATAGGCTTCAATGGCCTCTCGCGTCAGCGGCCCAGCTTGGCCTATCTTGCGCGCAATCCAAGGATCGAGTGGCGTGAGGAGAGGGTTCATTTGCGAGTATCACAAAATATTTTCAACCGGAAGCGGCATCGTCGCGCTGTTCAATGCTTGTTGGCCTATCTGCCCAAGCCGGCGCGATGCTTCGTACATGGCCCCGTTCTGCATCCGAACGCGCAAAGCGACCGCCGCCATTTGGGGGAGCATACTGACGGGATGAACACTATATGTCCGATGATCGGGTGACTCGATGATGAGAGTAACATCTTCGAGTTGGGGACCAGGCTCAACTTGAAAGCCCCAACTCTTAAAGAGCTTGACGGCGTCTTCAAATGATAGTGAACTGAACTGTGGCAATTTTGATTGTAGCACTAGAAATTCCTTTGTCTCAAATATATTGCTGCGGGCAATTGTCGGTACAGGGAGCGCCCACGCTGATCGGTCAAGTTGTAAGCGCAAAAGGGGACAAGCTTGCCATCGGGGCTGATGGTGTGAATGCAGCAATCTCGCAGCCGCTCTAGGTCAAGCGTCCACGCATCCTGGAAAGCCATGCCGGAAATGCAAAAAGGGTGAGTTTTGACGCGGGCCAGAAATTCGTCCCACTCGCCGAGGCCCGGTTTGCTGACAGCTTGCAGCTCGATCACGTTATCTGGCAATGACCACTTTCTGGCGACAAACTGGCGCGCCTTTTCTGCGCCCTCTTTGGCAAGAGTTGGTTGGCAGCAACAGCTTTTTTGGGGCGTATGGCTTGTTAGTGGAACAAGCTGGCTGTCTGGCATCAACACAAAACTCCCGTGGAACGAACACAGCGCGTTTTCGCAGCCGGGCGGGCCGAAATGTGCCCGCTTGATCGCGCCGCCAGTCTGAGCCTCGATGGCGCAAATGATTTCAGGGATTGTGATACGGGCAGAATCGTGCGGGGGCTGTGGGTAGCGGCCAAAATAACTGATGGGTTGAAAGTGAACGCCGCGAACCGTTGGGGAATGGCGCAGCCCAAATTCGATGATGCCGCCAATGTCGCCCGTGTTGACGCCAGGCACAAGCGTTGGGACAAGCACGACGCCAATCTGCTGCTCGGCGCAACATTCAACGGCGGCCTGTTTGTGCGCAGCCAGTGGGCGTCCGCGCAGTTTTCCGTAGGAGTAGACATGGTCGCGCGTGCCGTCGAACTGTAAAAACACCGTTAAAAGCCCGGCCGCTTTGAGCCGCTTGAGATAATCTGCATCCCTGGACAGCCGCAATCCATTCGTGTTGACCTGAAAAAAGGTAAATCCCAGCGAGCGCCCCAGCGCGATGATATCGGGCAAATCGTCGCGCAGGCACGGCTCGCCACCGGAAAGTTGGATGTTGAAGGGGCCGCCCGCCTCCAGCAAGCGCCGATACCACCCCTCAATTTCGCCCAGGTCAGGGTCGCGCCCCAGATGGCCTCCGGCGTCGGCAAAGCAAACGGGGCAGCGCAGGTCGCACCGCTGTGTCACTTCGAATAGGACGCTGCAAGAGTGTTGGCGATGATCGGGACACAAGCCACAATCGAAGGGGCAACCGCGCTCAACTGCCGTGAAAGGATTATCCGGGTAACTGGGAATTTTGGGCCGCACCCAGGACGTATAAGCTGGCAGCCCGCGCCAAATCACGGCGGAAAAGTCGCCATGTTCAGGGCAAGTTTTCTTGAGGTAGACGTCGTCACCACACGCCACGCGCGTCGCAGGGATGCGGGCCAGACATTCAGGGCAGACGCTTTCAGTCGCCGATAAAACCTGTTCTTCACAACAACTCATAATTCCTCGCCGGCCAGGTCAAAGCCATTTTCCACCAGCAGTTCTTTGACCTTTTGTAAAACGCCAGTGACCATCATTGGGCAGCGGACGGCCATATAGCGCGCGTTTTCGCCCAGGATTTCCTCGCAGCGAATGCTGCCAAACTGCTGGCCATATTCGGCCTTGAACCACTTGACGAGATCGCCGATCATAAAGTTCAAGCGGGGGTTATCTTCGTCTTCGGGTTTGCCCTTGCCTGCATACAGGCCCAACAGGCATGCGCCGCCCGTCAATGCGCCGCAGGTCTCGCCCGCAAAACCCAGGCCGCCAGCCAGCCCGTGCGCGGCGCGGATTAGATCGGGGTTCTCTTTGCCTTGCAGCTCAAGCCCCAACAAGAAAAGTATTTGGCTGCAAAAAAAGCCTTGCTGCTTTAATGCCCTGATGCGATCCATGTCATCCATTTTTCACCTGTGAAAAAATTATTTGTCTTCCAATTGCATTTCAACTTCAGCGATGCGGCTTTTTACGAGTTCCTCTGGAATATAAACCTGGCCGCAATCGGGACATTTGAGGATGTTTACAGAAAAGCTGTGTCCCAAATAGCAGAGATAGGTTTTGGTCGGTATCAACTCTTTTTTGCACTTGAAGCAAATTACGGTTTTATTTTCCGCCATCGCCTAGGTCTCTTCTATACCCATTCGGTGGCCGTACGCATTGATCAATTCAAAACCCTCGCCCATAGCCCGGTACTCGGCCCAAAAAGTCATCTGGCCTATCTGCAAGTGTCCGCTGAAATGGCCGGATTCCGGGTCCAGCACCTTTCTGCCGCTGCTTTCGCAGTATTCAACCACGGCTTCGATATCCGTTTCCAATATCATTTCGCGGTCCAATTTGAGCTTGAGTTGGGGCGCAATCCGCAAATTTATTTTGCTCGGCCCTTGTTCCATCTCCACTTGATCCTTCCAAAATTCATTTAGCGATTGACGCTGAAGCCGTACCCGGTTATTTCTGCGTTCCGTGAGCGTGGGGGGAACGCGCTCGGATTTGTTCAATCCGAATACAATATCCAAAATGTGATAGCAGGGCTTGCCGGCGGTGGCAAAGATATCGCGACAGTTGGCGCAATAGGCAATGTAGGGTTTATCGCCTTGGGCGACCCGCGTCTCTGCGACATAGCGGGCATAGGGTGGATGGGTGAGTTTGACCTGCCCGCCCCAGCTACAGCACGCGGCGAGCCTTTTTTCCAATGAAAGTGGTTCGAGCGCCAGTCCCGCTTGCTTGGCAAGTTCGCGGACTGTCTGCTGTACCTCTGGTTCTTCACGGCTGGAACAGGGGTCAAAGACTGAAACAGTCTCGCCGTTCGCCGCTTTTGCCGGGGATACTTTCGCTTGCAAAATCAGATCGTATAAAAACACGCCCTCAATTTCGGGCAGATATTTTTTAAACACCTGTTTACAGGTGGGGCAGGCAAACACAACCCTGGGTTTCCCAAAAGCAATCCAGTGGCCGCGCCATTTTGCCACTACCTCTCCGTGGAGCTTGACATCGCCGGCCCATTCAGCCGGAGCGCCGCAGCAGCCGAGCACCAGAGCCGTGTCGGGCTTGACTGTCAGCAGCCAGCGGTAGCTTGCCGTAACGTATTGCGGATCCGAAGCTCCCAGTTGGCAGCCAGGGAAAAACATATAACCGCTTTGAGTATATCCGGCGGGAAGCCGGGCTAGATGGGCATCGGCGCTATTTGTAAATTCCATATCTCGCAGCCAAAAATCGTGAAAGGCCCACGGCATAGCGCCCTTTTCACGCATGGCCCGGTGGCTGTGGAGCAAGAAATCGCCCACGTCAATGTTTTTCGGGCAGACCTCTTTGCACAATCCGCACTGGTTGCAGGTGGAAATAAAACGCGTCGCCACAGTTCCATTTCCATCCAGCGTGCCAGGATGGATGGTGATTTCAACTTCTTCTTCTATTCGTTTGGGGTATTTTTTGAAATAGCGCATCAGGTCGCAATAGCGGATACATGCATCGCACGCGCATTTCAGGCAGCGTTTGGCCTCAAGAATAGCCTCGTCCTGGGTATAGGAAACGCCGTCTTGAGGCAAAACCAGGTCAGCTTGGACAACTAATGAAGGATCAAGCTCCAGTTTCGTACAATTGATTTCGTAAGGATGGTTCATACCGCCGGCCTTGATATATCGCTCTATGGCGCTGGCAGCGTGGAGGCCATCGGCCATGGCTTGTATGCTGTTTCCTCCCGTAAGCGAGCCGCCCATGAACACGCCAGGCCGTGTACTTGCAAAAGCGCCGTTTTCGTCGCGTTTCAATCCGAAATCAGCGCCGCCCAATCCTGTGGCGATGTATAGGGCGTCAAAGTCTAATTGGCCAAGGTTGGCAATTTCCGTGTTCGGGCACAAGGTATATTTCTCGTACATGAACTGCCGCTCAATATCTTGCAGAAACACTGCCGGCGGAAGCAGTTCCCAGAGTTGTCCACCTATCCTGTCTGCTTGTTCGTACACGGTAACGTCGTATGTTTTGGCTGCCAGCCGGAGCGCACATGCCAGCCCGCTAATGCCGGCGCCGATAATCGCAACTCTTGCATTCTTTGGCGACAGGTTATAGTTGTTGGGGTTCAGGTTGCGCGCGTAGGTCATCGCGGCTGTTTCGAGCAGCCGCATGGAAATTGCGCCATCTTTAGCCCGTCTGGGGCAGACCTGTTTGCATGGCTCGTCGCACAATGCGGCGACGATGCCGGGAAAGCCCACCGCATTCAGATACACTCGATACGCCGCGTTAAAGCTGCCGCGTTGCAATTTGGCGATGAAATCTCGAACGTCGAGATGAAACGGACACACGGCAGTGCAAAAGGCCGGTTCGTGTTGCAGACAGGCTTCTTTTATGGCTCTGACTCGTCCCATACTCGTTAATAGTTTTGGTAACTGCTCAGCCCTATCCTTCGACTGCACAGCGCGCACCCTGAGCGGAGCGTAGCATAGTCGAAGGAGCGCGCTGCTCCGCTCAGGATGCTGAGCAGTTAATAGTTTTGCATAATTTCCAGCGACCCAATAGCTAGTTCGCATCTCAAAACCCGTAGGCAGGTATCCCTATACCTGCCGCTACCGTATGGGGATACGGTAGCTACGCAGGTTTTGAGACAGGCACTAGCTAGTCGCCAATAGGCTGTTTTTGCACCGCAGAGACGCACGCCCTTTCCGACTTCCCACTGGGAAGTCGGGGGCGTCCTAGGGAAAGAACGCTGAGAAATATAAAAAAGACTCTGCGGCCTCAGCGCCTCTGCGGTGAATTCCCTCTTCATGTGAGCGGGAGACTGCCAACATCCCAGGCACACATCAACATTCTGCGAAACTTAGAAGAATCTTTCCGCGCCGGCGTTGCCCAGTGGCGTGAAATAATCATTGCCGCCGAATGGCACGGGATTCGCCTGGATATTCTCCAGTTCATCGTACAGGTCCGAGCCGAGGAAATATTTCTTGGGAGGCATAACTTTGCTGCCTTTTGCGATAATGTCCAACCCCGCCTTGACCTTTTCCTTGGTGGCGGGCATCTCGTAGATGCGCACGCCACAGGCGTTGTTGATGGCGTTGAGCACCGCCACGTGGCCGGAGGACTGAAAGGCCTCGGAGGCTCCACAAGAACCAAAGGGGCCGTCTGGATCGGTGCCTTCAATATGGATAACGGTGATCTCGTCCGGGATGTCCTCGATATAAGGCACGCCACTTGACGCAATATTGGTATGCTTCTTCACATCGTCATAGTTCTCGCTGAGGGCAAACCCTATGCTGTGCGAGATGCCGCCATAAGCCTGGCCGTTGACCGCGTCAATGTTGCCGACCTTGCCGACATCCGCCACGCACGTAAAGCGGATAACGCGGGTTTTGCCGGTCTTGGTGTCAACCTCGACCTCGGCCAGATTCAGGATAAAGGTAAAGGTCGGGGTGGGATCGCCAATGCCGGTGTTGGGATCGAGCCGGCAGAGGCCTGGTGTGGCAGCAGTCATATACTTGCCCGTATGCCGGGTCGGGATGCCTTCCTTGACCATCTCATCAAAAGTGCGATAGGTGCCGTCTGGCTTGCGCATGGCGTCCATCAGCTTGCCGGCGGCGATGATGGTGGCGTTGCCGTTCATGTAGTGCGAGCGGCTGGCAGCCGACATGCCGGTATCGGGACAAATCTTGGTGTCGTTCTGGACCAGCTTGATGCGCTCAGGGGTTATGCCCAATGGCTTGAGCGCTTCCAGCGTCACCATGAGAGAGCCAACGTCGCCGCCCTGGCCGAGTTCTTGCCAGGTGTCATACTTGGTGATGGTGTTATCGGGACCGAGTTCCAAGATGACGGTGGCGCTATCGGTGGGGCCTTCGGATACGTTAAAGCCGCCCCAGGCCAGGCCCACGCCGCGGCGCAGTTCGGGCGTATCTTGCTCTTTGGCCTCGTGAACGGCTTGCTCATAGATCGGGCGCATCTTTTCCATCATTGCTTCCATGGGATAGCGCCGGAATGGATAGCTGTTGATGTTGGTGTCGCCGGGGCGCACAATGTTGCGCCAGCGGAGATCGAAAGGATCAATGCCGGCCTTTTCCGCCAGCATGTCCATCAGCGCCTCGCCCAGGGTATAGGTTTGGGGCGAACCATAACTGCGATAGGCCACGCCAAAGTTGTGATTCGTGTTGGCGATGCGCGCCAGACCGGCCACGTGGGGAACCTTGTAGGGGAAGAAGGCAAAACGAACGGGCTTGGTCATGAGGTCGTCGCCGCCCCAAGAATACGCGCCGTGATCCAGGCCGAACTCGAATTCAGCCGCTGTGATGAGGCCATTCTCGTCGCAGGCAACACGCCCATTGGAATGGCAGGGGCAACGCTTGCCCGAAAAGTGCTGGTGTTCCTCATAGCTCATCGAAAGCGCCACGGGCAGCTTGGTCACAACTGCCGCGGCCGCCACCAGGCAAACGTCGCCCGCGTTGGTTGACCAGCCAAAGCTCGCGCCGGTAGGATTCATGACGATGCGAAGTTTGCTCTTGGGGATGCCGACCGAATCGCCGATGCGTCCGAGGGAAGAGTACAGCCCTTGCGACTTGCACTGAATGGTCAGAAAGTCATCTTCATCGAAATAGGCCTGAAGGGTATCGCCCTCAATCGAGAGGTGCGGTTCGCGGGAAGAGTAAAAGCTGCCTTCCACACTGTAGGCCGAGTGGTCAATCACCTCGGCCACCTTGGAAGCGGCTTCCAGCCCCACACCCTTCAACACCGGCTGCATGGCGAATATGTTGGGCGTGTCTTCGTGGATGCGCATGGCATCGGGCATGACGGCGTCCAGATAGCTGAGGTATTCGGGCAATTGCTCAATCTCCACCTTGACCTTGGCGGCTGCTTCGCGGGCGTGATCCTTGGTATCGGCCACAGCCAGGGCCACCACGTCGCCATAGCGATAGATTTTGTCTTCACACAGAACTTGGCGGCTAGGCACCATGACGGTGGTGCGTTCGTGGAATTGGCCCTCGGCCATGATGTTTGAGCCACCGGCGGCTTTGAGTTCTTTGTGGGTAATGATCTGGACCACGCCGGGCATCTTGACCGCTTCGCTGGTGTCAATCTTGAGAATCTTGGCATGGTGCGCGATTCTGGGCTGCACAATGGCCGCATGGAGGGTTTCGGCCGGCATTGTGAGTTCCTGGTCGTCGCCATAGTCGGCCAGCCCGCACACCTTGGCCAGCGCCGTCGGGCGGACAACAGGTTTGCCGTAATATTCCCCGTCCGTGGGAGTTTGGAAGGAAATGTCGTTTATTGTCGCTTCGCCGCGCATCACTTTGGCCGCAGCCATGACCGCGTCCACAATTTGTTTGTACCCTGTGCAGCGGCAAACGTTGAGGTGTTTTTGGAACCAGGCGCGCACTTGTTCGCGGGTGGGATTGTTGTTTTCCAGCAGCAAGGCATAAGCGGACACGATAAAGCCCGGGATGCAAAAGCCGCACTGCACCGCGCCATAGTTCATAAACGCCACCTGGATAGGATGCAGGTGGGTGGGCGTGCCGATGCCCTCAATCGTCAGCACCTGGCTATATTCTTCGACGGTGCGGATCTTGATGATACACGCGCGGACAAGCTTGCCGTTTAGTATGACGGAGCAAGAACCGCACACGCCAGTATCGCAGCCGACCTTGGTGCCCGTCAGCCCTAGGCGGCGCAGCACGTCTGCCATGGAATCCTTTTCCGGGTTGCACATGAACATACGATTTGCGCCGTTGATGTTTAACCACATTTTTCGTAGCTTCATAATATTTCCTCTTATCGGTAGAATTTGTAAATATTAGAGTTTATCGGAAATTAGCCACGAACACATGCGCCTGCGCGCCGCGCAGGTGTTACACGAATGTTCACGAATGTATTGGGAAATTGGCGTCAATTCGTGAAATTCGTGGCAAAAAATTATTCCCGATAATGTCTACTAGTCATTTGGGGCAGGCTGATGACAAAAATGGTCAGATTGCTTTTTGCACCTCCTCAATGTGTCACGGCGAACCAAGACTTTTTTGGCAATCAACAAATAGTAGCCGGGTTTAGCCTGGCGGATTATCTGGTAAATATCCACATCTTTGCCCGTCGGCGTTGTGCACTGCCAGAACTGTTGTATTGAACCAAAAGACAGGATGAGTTGTCCCATCAGGTGTTTCAAAGCGTCGGAATGGTCTTCCCATAAAATAATGTCCAAGCCGGCAGCGCGCAGTTTATGGGCAATTTGCTCGCGGGACATTGCGCCGCAAAGGCAACTTGCCAAAGGCATTCGGCGCAGAACCGGGATGCCGGCCGGCTCGCGCGCGTAAACATCACTCAAAATCAATCTCCCATCATCCTTTAGCGCTCGTCCAAATTCCGCCAAGGCCCGGTCTACATCTGCCATGACCGATAGGCTGCACTCGGCGATGATGGCGTCCAGTTCTCCATCGGCGATAGGTAAACATTCACCGCGCGCTTGCAACAAGGGTAGGGCGGTGTTTCTGCGATGGGCGGAATCGAGCAGCGTTGTTGAAGCATCGAGACCAAAGGCTGCCAAATGATACTGTGCAATCAAATGTTCCACTGTCGCGCCAGGGCCGCAGCCCACGTCCAGCACTCGCGCTCCGGCGGACAATTGGCATAACGCCAGCGATCTGTCCGTCAGCGCCAGCCCGCCGGGCCGGAGCACATCGCCCATCGCCTCGCGCAGAGGACCTTGTTCATATACGCGGCAATTTGCTTCATGCATCACGTTTCACTTGTCTTCCAGCGTTTTTTCGACCTCGGCCATTCTTCCCATCGCCAATTCTTCAGAAACTAGAACCAGGCCGCACTGTGGACATTTGAGCAAATCCACCGGGTACGCGTTGCCCAAATACTCTACCGTCACTTTGCCTGCTTCGAGCAGCACGCCGCACATGGCGCACTCCCATTGCGCTGATTGAGCCTGATTTGTTTGATCGCTCATGCTTTCACGTCCTCGACAACTTGCATGCGGTGGCTGTAGGCATTATGAACGACGAACGCATCGCCTTGCCGCGTGTATTCCACCCAATAGGTGACGGCATTGGGCCGATGATGCGCTAACCAATGGCCCGTTTGGCGGTTCAATAATTTGCTGCCGGTCCTTTCGGCAAACCCGATCACACGCTGGATATCCTCGATCAGGATGAGACGCTGTTCCAATCTCGCTCCAACGTCGCCGCTGATTGCCAGTTGAATGGCTTTACCCGATGGCTCGCCCATGTCTTCTCTCCACACTTGTTTGAGCAATCTGCGCTTGAGCCTCGCGCGGTTTTCGTGCCGCTCAGAATAGCCGGGGCTGGGGCGTGTAGCTTGCTCATCCAGGTCTTGACCATAGATGAGGTCAAGCAAATGCAGTGTCCGCTTGCCGCTCGCCGCAAAGAAATCGCGGCACATGGCGCAATAGGTCACGTAATCCAGCGGGCTCGCGGCGATGCGCCGCTTGACGACGGCCTGCGCCAACTCGCGGTTTGCCAGCCACATCAAGCCGCCGTAACTGCAACACTCGGTTCTTTCGCGGCTCAAGGGCAATTCCTCAACCTGATAACCCAGCCGGCGCAGAATGTTCCGCACACTGTCTTGAATAGAGCTTTCATAGCGCGTTGTGCAAGGATCGTGAACGGACAGAATTTCAAATTTCGAATTTCGAATTTCGGATTGTGGCAAGCCGTGTTCGTCCAACAGAGTCCACAAGGAAAGCACTTTAATGTTGGGCAGGCGCGTCTTGAAAATTTGGTGGCAACTCGAACAAGCCACGATCAGCTTGGGAGCGCCCAGCGCCTTGTGCTGGTTTTGCCAATCGGCCAGAGTGGACTCGAACAAATCCTTGCGCCCGGCCCAGTCTGCCGGTGCGCCGCAACATCTCAGCATCAAGCCGACATCACCTAGCTTGGCCTGCAAATAGTCATAGACCCGTTCGACGTATTCGGGCGATGAGCCGGCCAGTTGGCAGCCTGGAAAAAAGACATAGTCGCTCTTGGCAGTGCCTGGGCGATTGCGCGCCAGCGAAAATTGACCGCTGTTGCTAAACTGCATATCGCGCAGAGCAAAGTCGTGCGCCGAGGGCGGCATCCGGTTTTGCGCCACCATCACGGTGCGGGCGCTCTTGTTCACCAGCCCCATATCGAGACCTTCCGGGCAGACCTCACTGCACAGCCCGCACAAGCTGCACGAGTTGATGAACTGGTTGGACTTGCGCTCGCCCATGATGATGGAGAGATTGTTGTAAACTTCTCGCACATACTTTTTGGGATAGCGGCCATAGTGTTTCAGGTATTCGCAGACCTTGACGCATTCCATACATTCGCACTGCAAGCACCGCTGCGCTTCTTGAATCGCTTCTTCGCGCGCATAGCCTTGCGCCGGGTTCGACATGGGCACGACGGCCAGCGGAGTGATGCCTTGGGTGTCGGTGTAGAGCCGCGTGGTGTAGGCCCCCTCGTTGAGGCGCAAAGCCGTCAACGACACCTTTTGCAGATAACGGTCAATCGAAACCGCCGCGCGCCGCCCGTCCGAAATGGATTGGATGGGCAAAGATTCCATCACGCTCCGCAACAAGCTGCCCCCTGCAAAAATGCCCTCCTGGCTGGTGGCAAAAGTTACGGGGTCAACCTGGATTCGCCCGTGTTCGTTCAAAGCGAGATTGAATGTCTCGCTGCCCGCCCCGCTGGCAAGATAGACCGCGTCAAACTCGCGGCGCAGCCTGGCAAACTCGTCCTGATGTACGTGAGCATTCAACTGGACGGCCGCGCCAACTTGCTCGATGATGGCGAGTTCGCTATGGATGACAGGTCGAGGCAAAACCTCCTCCGAGTAACTCCACAAACTGCCGCCCAGGTGGTCACTGGCTTCATAGATGACCACGCTATAACCCTTGCGCGCCAGGTCAAAAGCCGCCGTCAGTCCGCTCAATCCGCCCCCCACGATTGCCGCGCGCTTGCCGCGCTTGGGCAAGGCACGGGGCTTTTCAGCCAGCCCACCAAAATCGGCGCAAGCGCGTTCGAGCGCCGCAATCGAAATCGCCTTGCCCGCTTCAATGCGTTTGCACACTGTCTGGCAAGGATGAGAACATACCCGGCCAATAATGCCGGGAAAGGGCAGTGTCTTTTTCAAAGCCTTGAGCGCCGCCGCAAAATCACCCCGGCTGATTTCAGCCAGCACCGCCCGCGCGTCCACGCGAATGGGGCAGGCCGCTGTGCAGGCGGGCGCGTGTTCTTGAATGCACTTGTCTTCCAGTTGGCGCAATTCACTCTGTTCAATCACCGCTTGTCTCCAGAAAAATGCTCTCGCATCATGGTGAATCGCCGCAAGCCGGCCAGTTGGCGTTGAGCCGCGCCCTGGTCAACGCAGCGAAACAGCGATACGGAATTGGTCACAGGTGAGGTCACTTGTGCAGGATGGCCGGCCTCCAGAGGTGCAAGCCACCTCTGGAGGCTGGCCAGACCCTTGAAAAAGGCCTGCTTTACGTTGGTGTGGGCTATGCCTTGAGGCCGGCCAACACCTTTTCCGGCAGCGCCGGCAGGTGCGTGATGCGCACGCCGGTTGCATTCTTGATCGCGTTGATGACGGCCACGTGCGACGAGGTGAGCGGGATTTCACCCACACCCGCCGCGCCAAACGGGCCGTGCTCGCGCGGCGTTTCCACATAGTAAAGGTCAAACTTGTCAGGAATGTCTTTGGCATACGGGATGCCGCAGGCCAGCATCGTCGTGTGTTTTTCCAGGTCTTCAAAGTCTTCCGAAAGGGCCAGGCCGATGCCTTGCGCGATGCCGCCGTACATTTGCCCGTCTACCACCAGCTTGTTGTTGATCTTGCCCACGTCGGTGACGGCCGTCATGCCCTCGACGGTGGTCTTGCCGGTTTTAATGTCTACCGCCACTTCGGCCATAAAGACAGCATACATGTAAACGGCAAAAGGATTACCCTGCCCATTCGCGTCGCAGTTGGAATTCATCGAGGCCGCCCACTTGCCCACGTGCTTGAGCGGCAATTTCTCCACCACCATCTCGTCGTAGGTGCGAAAAGCTCCACCGGGCTTGCGCATGGCGTCCAGCAATTTCTCGCAGCCATCCTTGATGGCGTTGCCGATGACGACCTGGCTGCGGCTGCCGCCTGAAGGCCCGCCGTTGGGCGTCATCGCTGTGTCGTTCAGCGCCAGCTTGATCTTGTCTGGCGCGATGCCCAACGGGCGCAGCGCCTCGTGCGCTGTGCCTAAAACGCCCATGTCTGCGCCCTGGCCATGATCTTGCCAGGTGGTATAAATCGTCACGCCATCCTTGGTCAACTCGGCCCAGGCTTCTGCTCCATCTACGCCGTCCAGGCCGCAACCATAGATGCCGATAGAAATGCCCACGCCCTTTTTTCTTTCGGGTGTGGATTCTTTGGCAGCCTTTTCTTTGGCGGCCTTGTACAGTGGGCGCATAATGTCAATCATCTCGGGGAAACTGTAGACATCCGGCGCTTGGCCGGTAGGGGTCGTGTCGCCGGGGCGATAGACGTTCTTGTAGCGCAGTTCGAGCGGATCCATGCCCATTTTCTCCGCCAGCTCGTCCATCAGGCTTTCCGAAGCCAGGAATGCTTGCGGCGAGCCATAAGCGCGGAATGCCGAACCCCAGGCATGGTTCGTGGCAACTGTGCGCCCCATGCCCCGAATGTTCGGGATGTTATAGCCCGCGCCCATGTATTGCGCCCCACGCAACGTCAACAGATCGCCAAACTCGGAATAGGGGCCATGATCAACGCTCCAATCGTGCTCCATCGCAATGAGCTTGCCGTCTTTGTCTGCGCCCAGTTTGCATTTCATCCAAAACGGCGATCGCTTGCCGGTATAAGTAATATATTGCTGATAGTCATATTCGAGGTACACCGGGCGGCCCGTGGCCATGCACGCCACACCCACCAAAGCTTCCATCGTCGGCGAGAACTTGTAGCCGAATGTGCCGCCGGCCGGGTTTTCAATCAGGCGCAGCTTGTCTGGCTCAATGCCCAATCCGGGCGCGATCATTGCGTGATGCAAGTAAAGCCCGATGCTCTTGGAATGAATCGTCAGCCGTCCTTCTTCATCGTAATAAGCAAAACCTACGTCGCCCTCTATGGTCAGGTGCGGCTGCCGTTGGAGATAGAAATCGCCTTCGACGGTGTAAGCGGCTTTTTCCATCAACGGCTTGGTGTCTTCGCCCTTGGCGACCTTTTGCTCATAGTAAACGTTTGGCGTGCCGGGATGAATCTCAATCGCGTCCTCGGCCATGGCCGCCGGCGCGCTCATATAGGCTGGCAGCAATTCCAACTCCACCTTGACCTTTTCCACCGCCGCCCTGGCCTGCTCGGGCGTGTCGGCGCACACGATGGCGATGGCGTCACCATACTGGAAAACTTTTTGGTCGCACAGAATAGGCCGATCCCATCCATCGCCCTTGTTCGTTGGGAAGGTGATGAGACCGGTGATGCGGTTCTTGCCCTTGACGTCTTTGTGTGTCACCACTTTAAAGACGCCGGGCATTTTTTCCGCTTCTGAGGCGTCAATCGAAAGAATGTTGGCGTGCGAAACCTTGGCCTGCGCCAGCGCCAAGTGCAATGTGCCGGACGGGAGCTTGAGGCCCAGGTCTTGGCCATAGTCGAGCGTGCCGGTCACTTTGGCCACAGCCGTCGGGCGCGGATACTTGCCGCCCCAAATCTTGCCATCGGCGGGCAGTTTGTATTCGAGCGCCTCTTGGGGCATTTCGCCGCGCAATACCTTGGCCGCGTCCATGACAGCATCCACGATTGGCTTGTAGCCATTGCATCGGCAGGCGTTGTGATGTTGAGTGAACCAAGCTCTCACCTGCTCGCGGGTGGGGGAGAGGTTTTGATCCAGCAATGCTTTGGTCGAAACAACAAAGCCCGGCGTGCAAAAACCACACTGGGCTACACCATGAGCGATAAAGGCTAATTGAATCGGGTGCAAGTTGTCTGGCGTGCCAATCCCTTCAACAGTGATGACCTTGGCGCCGTCTGACACCTTTTTCATCTTGACCAGGCAGGATAGAGTGAGTTTGTCATCCAGAATGACAGAGCAAGCGCCGCAATGACCATCATTGCAAGAGACTTTGGTGCCGGTCAAAAGAACCTGCTTGCGAAGCACGTCGGCCAATGAGGCCTCTGGGTCAACAATGACGGTCTTGGGTACTCTATTGATGTTGAGGACTTTTTTCTGCATTTTTCAACTCCTTGTGTTTTTTGATCTGCGTGGATAAGCGAGGAAACAAACAGTAACAATTAAGCGACTGAAACTGGCAGTTTGATTCAAATATTCTGCCTCCTTGTGAATTGGGAGAGCAATCCAACATCCTGAACAGTTGAGGTTAATCACTTTGTCGTTATGCCAAAATGGCATAGCGAAGATCGCAAAAAAAATCACAACACCGACAAACTTGTAGGCAGGGGTTGTGATCACATTATCGTTATATCTGAAAGACATAACGATGACCACAGAAAATCACAACGCCACCCACATTGACATTGTGACAAAAATATCTTATCACAAAAAAGACGACTTGACAAGTATTTATGCTGTGTTATAATATCTTGACATATATTTATAATCTTAATATTCACAAATTAAGTACAAGCCAAACATAAGGCGTCCATGTCAAGAGACACTAATATTTCACCTCAGCCTGTCCTGCTGGGATTTCTCATGTCAAGTCCCCAACATCCCTATGAACTGCACCAAGAATTTGACCGCGAGCTGGGGCGAGTGTGGCATGTTGGCCAGAGCCATCTTTACGCTCACCTCAAGCAACTCGCCGAATCCGGGCTGGTGGCGGTCAAGACCGAAGCGCAAGCTAATCGCCCTGCTCGCAATGTCTACCACATTACATCTGCAGGACAAGCGTATTTTACCAACTGGCTGCACCAGCCCAGCCGGCACGTGCGCCATATCCGGCTCGAATTTTTGGCGCGCCTCTACTTTTTTCGGCGCTTGTCACTGCCGGGCCTGGAACAACTCGTGGCCGACCAAAAAGCGTTGCTGCAAGCGATGGTCGAATCGTTGGGCCGCGCTATTGCTCAGGCTGGTGACAAGTATTGGATGCTGGTGCTGGAATTTCGCCAAAGTGAAATGCAAGCCATCATTCGCTGGCTTGATCGTTGCTTGGAAACACTCTAAACTCTGGAGGCCACTCAATGTTCTCAAAACGTCTCATTTTGTCTCTCGTTCTTGTTCTGATCTTGTCGGCCTGCGCCGCGCCGGCTGCTCCTACACCCACTGCTGCGCCGGCTGCCACTCCAACCGCAGCCGGCTTTACCGTCACCGACGCGCTCGGGCGCAGCGTGACCTTTGCCAGTCCGCCGCAGCGCATCGCGCTAGCTGGCCGGGCAGTGACGCTAGTGACCGATGCGGTCTATCTATTTCCGTCCGCGCCGGATCGCACGGTGACGTTGGGCAAGAATACACAAGGCAAAGATTTTGTGCCTGTGATTGACCCGAACCACGAAAGCAAGCTCAAACTGGAAACACAGGTTGGGCCAGAGCAGGTAGCGGCGGCCAAGCCAGATGTAGTGCTGCTCAAAAGCTATCTGGCGGAAACATTGGGCAAGCCTTTGGAGAGCCTGAGCATCCCGGTAGTTTATGTAGATTTTGAGACGCCGGAACAATATCAACGCGACCTCGCCACAGTTGGGCAAATCCTGGGCGATCCAACCCGCGCTAAACAGGTGAGCGCGTTTTATCAAGAGCGAGTGGATCGCGTGACCCAAGCCCTGACTGGATTGAGCGAAGATCAAAAGCCGCGCGTGCTGCTTTTGTATTATACCGATAAGGACGGCACGGTCGCATTCAATGTCCCGCCGTTGGGCTGGATTCAGACCTGGATGGCGCAGACGGCCGGTGGGCGGCCAGCTTGGAAGGACGCCCAACTTGGCCAGGGTTGGACCAAGGTCAACCTGGAGCAGGTGGCGGCCTGGGACGCCGATCAAATTTACATCATCGCGTACGCTGGCAGTGTGGATGATGTGGTCAAACGGCTAAAGGCCGACCCGCAGTGGCAGGCGCTGCGCGCCGTGAAGCAAAACAAGCTGTATGCTTTTGCCGCCGACTATTATAGCTGGGATCAACCCGACACACGCTGGATTCTGGGCTTGACGTGGCTGGCTGGCAAGCTACATCCCGAGCGATTTCCCGACTTGAATATTCAGCAAGAGGCTCGAACATTCTTCAAGGAAATGTACAACCTGGATGACGCAGCCTTTGAAAAATACATCCAGCCGAATCTCGTCGGAGATTTACCCTGAGCGATAAAGCTGGTGCTTTGACCATGCCCGCCGTCGCTGACGCCGCACCGCGCCGCCGTTCGTTTTTGCCACAGTGGGGCAGACTGGCATGGCTTGCGCTGGCATTGATCTTTGTGTTTGCGCTTTCGCTGTTTGTGGGCCGCTACTCGGGCCTGGGCCTGCTTTCGCCGGAACGATTGGTGAGCGATGAACTGGCGCAGCGATTGGTGCTCAACCTGCGCCTGCCGCGCCTGTTGACGGCCGTAATGTTGGGGCTATCGTTGGCCGCCGCCGGGACCGTTTTTCAAATGCTCTTTGGCAATCCGCTGGTAGAGCCGGGCTTTTTGGGCGTGTCGCAAGGCGCGGCATTCGGGGCCGCGTTCAGCATCATCTTTCTGGGCAGCTCGGCGTGGTTGGTGCAAGGCTCTGCAGTGTTGTTTGCCTTTCTGGGCCTGGCGCTTTCTTACGCGCTGGCGCGTCGCGCGCGCTTTGGCGGCTGGGTACTGCGCCTGGTGTTGGCAGGCATCGCCGTCTCGGCGTTGTTTTCCTCCGGCGTGGGTGTGCTCAAGTACATTGCGGACCCACTGCGCCAATTGCCCGAGATCACCTTCTGGCTGTTGGGCGGATTGTGGAGCATCACCTGGGTACAGGCGGGGTCCATTGCGCCGGTCACACTCATCAGCCTGTATGTGATCTATCGAATGCGCTGGCGACTGAATCTGCTTTCGCTGGACGACACGACCGCGTTTTCGCTGGGTGTTGCGCCCGGGCGCGAGCGCGCGCTCCTGTTGACGGCGGGTGTGGCGGCGACGGCGGCGGTCGTTTCTGTCAGCGGCATGGTGGGCTGGATTGGCCTCATCGTGCCACACCTGGCCCGCCGCTGGTTCGGCGCAGACGCTCGCCGCGCGCTTCCCGCGGCTATGCTGATGGGCGGCTTGTTCGCCGTGGTGTGTGACGACATGGCGCGCACGCTGTTGGCCGGAGAGATTCCACTCGGCATCTTGACCTCGCTGTTCGGCGCGCTCTTTTTTGTCGCCATGCTGTCGACGCGGAATGTTCGGGCAGAACGATGAGTACTCCCTTGCTCTCATTTGACCGTGTCACTTTTGGTTATCAACCGAACAGCCGGTCAGTCTTGCGCGCACTCTCGCTTGAAATCGAACCGGGCACCGTTACGGCCATCCTTGGACCGAACGGGGCGGGCAAGACGACGCTCTTGCACCTGGCGTTGGGCTGGCTAGCGCCACAAAGCGGGCAGGTGCAGTTGGGTGGGCGTCCGCTGGGCAATTTCTCGCGGCGAGAATTGGGACGGTGGATGGCGTTGGTGCCGCAGAGCGAGCGCATCCCCTTCGATTACTCGATTTTGGAGTATGTCTTGCTGGGGCGCGCGCCTTATCTAGCTCCGCTCGATATGCCGGGCGCAGAGGATTGCGGCATCAGCAAGCAAGCCATTGAGCAAGTCGGTCTTGGTTGTTTGGACGGACGCTCGGTCACCACCTTGAGCGGCGGCGAGCGGCAGTTGGCGCTGGTGGCGCGCGCGCTGGCGCAGCAGC
>JBGSMF010000039.1:0-4332 GCA_041740315.1 Thermoflexales bacterium | reverse complement strand
GGCCGGCGCAACAGAGCGATGAATTTCGGGCCAGCACGGTGGCAGCGTATGCGATGACGGTGGGCGAAGGGGAGCAAGCTTTTGAGCGCGCGCTGATGCATTCGGGGGAGACGCAACTGATTGAATCAACCGGCGACCTGGCGGCGCGAATTCGGCAATGGATTCTGCTGGAATCGTTGCGTGAGACGGGTGGAGGTCGGGCGGTCAAGTCGGGTCATGCTCGGCCAGTGTTGGCGACGGGCTATGTGCCGGCAGCGACGGACTATGAACGAAGAATCGCTGCCGTCTGGCAAAAGCTGTTGGGCATTGATGAGATTGGCATCCACGACAACTTTTTCGACCTGGGCGGCAACTCGCTGGTAGGGTTGCAGGTGATTGCGCAGTTGAAGAAAGAGTTGGGGGTGCCTCTCTCGGCGGTGGCGCTCTTTGAAGCGCCGACCATCAGTGCCCTGGCCAAGTATCTGTCACCCCATCAGGAGGAAGAGGACAAGAATCAGGTCGGGCTTTTGGCCGAGCGGCGCAAACGAGCCTATCAAAATCTTGGGCAAAAGGGCATTGCCATTATCGGGATGGCCTGCCGCTTTCCAGGCGCCAACACGGTGGGCGAGTTCTGGGAGAATCTGCGCAATGGGGTCGAATCCCTCACCTGGTTCACTGATGAGGAGCTTGTGGCGGCTGGCGTGTCGCCGGAGACGGTCCATGACCCGAACTATGTCAAAGCGCGTCCGATCCTCAAGGACGATCCGGCCTTGTTTGACGCCGCATTTTTCGGGTACAGCCCCCGCGAAGCAGAGCTGATGGATCCTCAACACCGACTCTTTCTGGAATGTGCATGGGAGGCGTTAGAGACAGCGGGTTATGCTCCCAGGTCTTACCCAGGCTTGATTGGTATTTTTGGCGGAGCCAACCTCAGCTTTTACTTGCTCAGGCTTGCCAGGGTATCCGACTTGGAAGAGTATGGACCTGAGGTTCAGATCGCTATCAGCACAGACAAAGATTCTCTGACGACTGGGGTTTCGTACAAACTTGATCTGAAAGGCCCCAGCGTGAGCGTGCAAACCTTTTGCTCCACGTCACTGGTCGCCACGCATTTGGCTTGCCAGAGTTTGCTCAATGGAGAGTGCGACATAGCCCTGGCTGGCGGAGTATCCGTTCGCGTGCCGGTTCGGACAGGCTATCTGTACGTTGAAAACGGCATGGAATCTCCGACGGGGCATTGTTGCACATTCGATGCCAAGGCCCAAGGAACAACCTTTGGCGACGGTGTCGGCATTGTTGTCCTGAAGCGTTTGGAAGAGGCGCTAGAAGATGGCGATTACATTTATGCTGTCATCAAAGGCTCGGCCATCAATAACGATGGCTCGCTGAAAGTAGGGTATACAGCTCCCAGTGTGGAAGGTCAGGTGGAAGCCGTCGCCAGGGCGATCGAAGTGGCCGGGATAACGGCAGATCAGATCAGCTATGTGGAGGCGCACGGAACGGCTACGAATCTGGGTGATCCAATCGAAGTGGCTGCTTTGACCAGGGCCTTTCATAGGACGACTGACAAAACCGGTTACTGTGCCATCGGCTCGGTCAAAACGAATTTTGGGCATCTCGACCGGGCGGCGGGTGTCTCGGGCCTGATCAAGACAGCGCTGGCCCTTAAGCATGGTCTGATCCCGCCAAGCTTGCACTTTGAGACACCCAACCCGGAAATTGATTTTGAGACCAGTCCGTTCTTTGTCAACCAGCAGTTGTTGCCCTGGGCTAAAAACGGCAAGCCGCGTGTAGCGAGTGTCAACTCTCAGGGGCTAGGCGGCACGAATGCTCACGTCATCGTTGAGGAAGCGCCTGAGCCAGCGCCTTCAGAGGCTTCACGTCCGTGGCAGATGTTGATTCTTTCGGCGCGGACGGAAAGTGCTCTAGAGACGACAACGGCCAACCTGGCTGACTATTTGCGACAGCAGCCTGAGGCCAACCTGGCCGATGTGGCCTACACGTTGCAAGTGGGACGGCATCCTTTCGAGCACCGGCGCATGGCGGCGTGCCAGAATACTGAGGACGCTTTAAGGGTTTTTGAATCTCTCGATCCTCAGCGCATTCGGACGCGCTATTGTAAACAAGATTTCAATCCATCGCTTGTGTTCATGCTTTCGGGCGTTGGCGACCATTATCCCAACCTCGCTCGTGAATTGTACGACCATGAAGCCAATTTTCGAGAGACCATAGATTATTGCTGCGACTTGCTCAAGTCCATCACTGGCTCTGATTTGAGGCTGGCCTTATTCCCACCCAATACCGATCTTGCATCAGCAGCTAGAGGTCTGGATCTGGAGCAAATGCTAAGACGAGACAAGGAAGACGATCCTTGGCGTTCGCTGCTCAACCGGACCGAGACGGCGCAGCCGGCTGTTTTTATCGTCGAGTATGCGCTGGCCCAACTCTTGCAAACATGGGGAATCAGCCCGGCTGCTCTGGTAGGGCACAGTCTGGGAGAATATACGGCGGCCGCCTTGGCCGGCGTCTTTACACTTGAAGACGCACTCAAGTTAGTAACTCGGCGAGCGCAGATGATCCAGCAACTGCCTGCCGGCAGCATGTTGGCTGTGCCGCTGTCCGCGCAGGACGTTCAACCTTTCTTGAATGATGCCATCAGCCTGGCGATCGTTAACAGTCCCACCACTTGCGTGCTCTCGGGTGATTCGGAGGCTATGGCTTTGCTGGCCGATCAGCTTGCAGCACGAGAGGTTCCGTACCGTTTTTTGGAAACTAGCCACGCTTTTCACTCTCACATGCTGCGGCCTATCCAAGCCAAGTTGACGGCTTGGGTGCAAACCATGCAGCGACATCCCCCCCGGATTCCTTATCTGTCGAATGTGACCGGGCGATGGATTACATCAGAAGAAGCGACAGACCCAGCGTATTGGGCGCGGCACATGGTGCAAACCGTTCGGTTCGACATGAATCTGGCTGAACTAGTGCATAACAAAGACTGGATTTTGCTAGAGGTTGGTCCCGGACAATCCCTGGGCTCTTTTGCCAAGCAGCATCCAGAGTGTGATCGCGAGCAAATAGAACGTATCTTGCCCACTCTGCGATCAGTGTTTGACCAACAATCAGATATCGCCTACTTGCTCAATGCCATTGGTCGGTTATGGTTGCTTGGCTACCCGGTTGACTGGTCGCGTCTTTACGCTGAACATCGGCGCAGAATTCCCTTGCCAACCTATCCCTTTGAGCGACAGAGTTTTTGGTATCAGCCCAAACGCTTGCTTTTGGGTGAACATCAAGACAAGCGCGGGGCTAGTTCAGAGGCCGGCGAAGGAGAGCGCCAACCGTTTTCGGACTGGTTCTATCTTCCTAGTTGGAAGCAAGTGGGACCCGTGTTGCCAAGGGTGCTGGAAGGTCAGGCGAACTGGCTGGTGTTTGCGGATGCAGGGAAAGTGGGTCAGGCCGTAATCCGGTGGCTGAAGGAGCACGGGCAGGCGGTGGTGGAGGTGCAAGCCGGGCGAGCGTTTCGGCAACTGTCAGAGCGACAGTACGAGCTACGACCGCAGCGGCGGGATGACTATGAAGAATTGTTGTCGCGACTTAAACAACGCGAGTTGTTGCCGAGTCGCATTGTGCACCTATGGAATGTGACGGGAGACGCCGGAGGATTGGAGGCGGAGGATGAACTGGCAGGAGTGTTAGGGCTGAGCTTTTACAGCCTGATGAGTTTGACGCAGGCGTTGGGCGAAGCAGACCTGACGAGTTATCAACTATCCATTGTGGCTTCACAGATACACCAGGTCACGGGGATGGAAAAAGTGCGTCCCGGTCGGGCCACGCTGCTGGGGCCGATCAGGGTGATCCCGCAGGAATATCCAAGCGTGTCTTGCCGGCTGATAGATGTATGTGTGCCCGAAGGGCACACGTGGCAGGCGGAGGCGTTTTTGAACAACCTGGTAGGTGAGATTGTCTCCGACGATTTCAGCGAGACGGTCGTCGCGTTGCGTGGCTCTCAACGCTGGGCGCAGATATTCGAGCGGCAGCGCATGCCGCCGGCTGACGTTGCGAGGCTGTTGCGACCCAAGGGTGTTTACCTGATCACTGGTGGATTGGGGGGGATTGGCTTGGCGATGGCGGAGCACCTGGCAGAGACGGTGCAGGCCAAATTGGTGCTGCTGGGGCGCACTGGGCTGCCGCCGCGCGAGGAGTGGGCGCGCATCTTGGCGGAGCAAGGTGGCGAGAGAGGGCTGGGGCGCAAGCTTAGGCAGGTACAACGGCTGGAAGAGTTGGGTGCGGAGGTGCTGGTGGTGAGGGCGGATGTGTCGCACCTGAGACAGATGCAAGCAGCGATTGAACAGG
>JBGSMF010000038.1:0-3915 GCA_041740315.1 Thermoflexales bacterium | reverse complement strand
TTGCTTTGGCTGGAAGGGCGGCATTGGCACCGCCAGCCGTGTGCTGCCGGCCGAAGCGGGAGCTTTTACGGTGGGCGCGCTGGTGCAATCTAATTTTGGCCGCTCACAAGACCTGGTCATTGGCGGTGTGCCGGTGGGCCGCCACATCCAAGCGCCCAGCCCTCCTGCTCAGGATAAAGGCTCTGTTATGATGGTGCTGGCTACTGATGCGCCGCTGGATTCGCGCCAGTTGCGCCGGCTGTGTGCGCGCGCGGCGGCTGGGCTGGCCCGCACCGGCAGTCACTATGGCCACGGCAGCGGCGATTTTGTCATCGCGTTCAGCACCGCTCACCGAATCGAACACGAGCCATCGGCGCTGACTGCAACCCAAACGGTGCTGGTTGACGAGGCCAAGGCCATGCGTTGGCTTTTCCCGGCGGTGGCAGAGAGCGTGGAAGAGGCCATTATCAACTCGCTGTGCCAGGCGCAGACGATGATAGGGCGAGATGGCAATGTGCGTTACGCGCTGCCGGTGGAAAAAGTGGTGGTATTGGCGCGGCAGACAGGCAAAAGTTGTGATAAAATATAAGCAGTGGGAGGTGTTTTATGCAGGCAGCGACTTTGGTTATATTGCAATCTATTGCGCGGCGAGCGCGCTTGGCTAGTGCCGCTCACGAGCCGTTAACCCTGAGCTTGTCACCGGAAGAAAGCGCGGCGTTGGCTAATGTGTTGACCCAGTCCCTCGAAGGCGATCAGGCCTGGTACTGGGGCGAGGCGTGGCAGGCGGGGGAGCGGGCCGCCGAGGCTGATTTGGCTGCTGGTAGCTTTCAAGATTTTGACACGATGGAAGAGTTTCTTCAAGACCTGGGGGTTGACCTGGACGGGGCTAAATCGGCATGAAGTATAGGCGCTTGCCTTCTTTCAAAAAGGCGTTCGAGCGGCTGCCACACGCTGTCCAGGCCAAAGCTGCTAAAGCATTCCTGCTGTTCCAAAGCAATCCTAATCATCCCTCGCTTCAGGTGAAGCGAATACAGGGAATGGCTGGGGTGTGGGAAGGCCGAGTTGATATTCACTGTCGTTTCACGTTTCACTATGAGGAAGATACTGTGGTCTTTCGGAACATTGGACCTCACGACATCTTGGACAAGAACCCATAACCGTGCGCCGTAGTAATTTACTAAAGAACAGAGGCGAGTGGCTCACTCGCCTCTGTTTTATGTCTTTGGATTGCTGACCGTAATCCCCCGGAGAAGAAAAATGCTGCTTGAAAAAATGAACTGGATGGACGTGGAAAAATACTTGCAAACAGATGACCGCGTTGTTCTCATCACCGGCGCGTGCGAGCAGCACGGCTATGTGAGCCTGTTGTCAGACATCTTGGCTCCGCTGGAAATTGCGCAGGCGGCCTGCCAGCAGGAGCACGTGCTCATTGCGCCGCCGCTGCCTTTCGGCATCTCGCCGTACTTTGCCGCCTACCCCGGCACACTCAGCCTGCGGCCAGAGACCTTTGCCGGTGTGGTGCGAGAGTTGATCGAGGGCTTGCTGGCGCAAGGTTTTTGCCGCATCTTGGTCAGCAACGGCCACGGCGGCAACACCGGCGTGCTCATCCCATTGATGGTCGAGATAAGCAGCGCGCACCCGCAAGCCAGGTTGGCGCTGTTCCAGTGGTGGCTGCACCCAGAGGTGGACAAAGTAGCCCAAGAAGCGGGTTTGCGCCAATCGCACGCCAACTGGTCTGAAAATTTTCCCTTCACCCGCGTGTGCCCTGTGCCGGCCGGCGAAAAGGAATTTGCCGCCATTCCGCGCGCGATCTCTGCCGGCGTCACCCGCTCGCTGCTGGGCGATGGCTCTTATGGCGGCGCATACCAGGCTCCCGATGAGGTGATGGAGCGTTTCTTTGCCGCTGCGGTCGAGGCAATGGTGGCCGCGCTGCGAGAATGGTAGAATACTGGCTGCTAAAAGCTGGCGACCCTGCCTAAGGAGAACCCTGTGAAATCTTTGAAACGCCTTGCTGGCTATCTCGACCCGTATTGGAAGGCGCTGATTGTGACGTGCAGCTTGCTTGTGCTTGGAACCGGGCTGAACCTGGCGCCGCCGCTTTTCCAGCGGCAAATCATTGATGGTGTCATTGGCTCGCGCGATTTGTCTCATCTGGCGCTTTGGGTGGCCGGGATGATCGGTGTGTATGTGCTGATTGGGCTGACCGAGTTTGGCGAGCAGTTTGTGCGCCATGCCCTGGGCGAGCGCTTTTTGTTTGACTTGCGGGTGCGCATCTACGATTACCTGCAACGCCTGTCCATTGCTTTTTTCAGCCGCACCTCCACGGGCGAGCTCATGTCGCGCGTGACCAATGACGTGAACGCGTTGGAGCAATTTGTGACGCATGGCGTCATTTTGACGGCGGTGGACTTGCTGCGCTTGCTGGGCGCTTCGGTGGTGCTGTTTGTGCTCGATTGGCGGCTGGCGCTGGTCGTACTGGTTCCCGTGCCGCTCATCGCCATTGCCCTGCGGCGTTACAACCGCTATGTCCGCCCCATTTACCGCCAGGTGCGCAACCGCCTGGGCGACATTAGCGCGCGGCTGCAAGACGACCTGGCCGGTATTCGCATCATTCAAGCGTTTGGGCAAGAAGATGCCGAGCTGGAACGCTTTCGGGACATTAGCGAGCACTATTACCACGAGCGCGTCAAGGCCATCCGCGCGTGGTCAACCTTTTTCCCGGCCATCTATTTTGTCTCGGCGGTGGGCGGCGTGCTGGTGCTGGGCGCGGGCGCCGGCCTGGTTGTTGGCGGGCAGGTGTCGTTGGGCACGCTGGTGGCCTTTCTGTCTTACCTCACGTCTTTCTACGAGCCGATCCGGCGCTTGACCGACGTGGACAATACTTTTCAGCAAGCGATTGCCGCGGCGGACCGCATTTTTGAGCTGCTAGACGAGCCCCCCGAAATTCAAGACGCGCCGGATGCCGTTGCGCTTGAAAAGATGCAGGGCGAGGTGACCTTTGAAGATGTTCATTTCCACTATGGCGATAATGAAGAGGTGCTGCACGATATTGATTTCCGCATTGCCCCCGGCCAGGTGGTGGCGCTGGTTGGCCCAAGCGGGGCGGGCAAGACGAGCATTGCCAACCTGCTGTGCCGCTTTTACGACCCCACCCACGGGCGTGTTTTGGTAGACGGCCACGATTTGCGCCAGGTGCAGTTGCGCTCGCTCCGGCGGCGTGTGGCGGTGGTGCTGCAAGACACGTTTTTGTTCAATGCCACCGTGCGCGAGAACTTGCTTTACGCCAAATCCGACGCAAGCGACCAAGAGCTGCTGGCGGCGGCCCAGGCAGCCTATGCCCACGAGTTTATCGAACAACTGCCGCAGGGGTACAAGACCGAAATTGGCGAGCGCGGCGTGAAATTGAGCGGCGGGCAGCGGCAGCGGCTGGCCCTGGCGCGCGCCATCTTGGCCGACCCGCGTATCCTCATCCTGGATGAAGCCACCTCCTCGGTGGACGCCGAAGCCGAATACCTGATTCAGCAGGCGTTGGAAGGGGTGATGAAGGGGCGCACGTCGCTAGTCATTGCGCACCGCCTCAGCACCATCCGCAATGCCGATAAAATCATTGCGCTGGATGGCGGGCGCATCAGCGAGGTGGGCAATCACCGCGAGCTGTTGGCGCGCGGCGGGGTGTACAGCCAACTCTACCAGCGGCAATTGGAACTGGCTGCGACTGGATGATTTTGTTAGCCGTCAGCTATTAGCCAGCTTGGAACCAGAGGCGGTGGCGTGGGCGTCTTTCTGTAGAGTTTGTCGGAAATAACGCAGCCAACGTATCCCCACACCCTGTCTGCGCCAGGCAGGCTGCACTCCCGAAGGGGCCAAGCGCAGCGCAGGTGCAAGCCTGCCCTGCCTGCACCTGTGGCGCAGGCACAGGTGGACGGGCAGTCCAGG
>JBGSMF010000037.1:0-2545 GCA_041740315.1 Thermoflexales bacterium | reverse complement strand
GCCTCGTCCGCGCCGCGCCGACTTTCGCGCAAGGGCGCAATGTGGCGCGCGAATACTTGCAAGCCAGGCTGCTCGGCGCGCTCCAACGCGCCGGCGCAATGGTCCCGCTGGCGTTTCACGGCGGCACGCTGCTGCGCTTTTTGTATTCAATCCCCCATTACTCGGAAGACCTGGATTTTGCGCTGGAGCGGGACAAGGCCCGCTATGACTTACGGGCCTATCTGCAAGCCATTCGATCCGAACTGGCTGCCGAGGGTTATGCAGTAGAATTAAAAGTGAGCGACCAAAAGGTCGTTCATAGCGCATTCATTCGCTTTGTCGGGCTGCTGTACGAACTGAATCTCTCGCCCCATCGAGACGAGGTGCTCTCGGTGAAGCTTGAGGTGGACACGAACCCGCCCGTCGGGGCGCAGCTATCCACAAGCGTTGTCCGCCGCTATGTGGTGCTCC
The DNA here is from genome assembly GCA_041740315.1 of Thermoflexales bacterium. GTDB lineage: Bacteria > Chloroflexota > Anaerolineae > Fen-1058 > Fen-1058 > JBGSMF01. Next base: position 2,095 of record JBGSMF010000037.1, on the reverse strand, counting down.
AGCTTCAACATCACGACCAGGCGTCGCTCTTGGCGGGCAAGCTCCATGCCGTCTTGCAGCGGGCCTATCCAAAAGGCCGGGACATTTACGATTTGCTGTGGTATCTCAGCGACCCGCGCTGGCCGCAGCCCAACCTGACGCTGCTCAACACCGCGCTGCGACAGACAAACTGGCAGGGCGCCGAGTTGACCGCCGACAACTGGCGCAAGGTGGTGCGCAATCGTTTACGCCAACTGGATTGGAGCAAGGCGGTTAGCGATGTGCGCCCGTTCCTAGAGCCGGGGGCGGACCCCAGTCTCTTGACGCGCGAGAATGTCTTGCGCGTGCTGGGATAGCGTAGGACGGCGGATAAAGTGTGACCTTGTCGCGGGAAAGACCAAATGGCCTAAAGCGGCAATTTCAGGCAAAAGCGCGCTCCCTTGTTTGTGCTCTCTGCTGTTACCTCCCCGTCGTGGCCCTGAGCAATCGCTTTAACGATAGCCAATCCTAATCCGCTGCCAGGATAATCGCTGGCATTGCGCCCGCGGTGAAAGCGGCTGAATCGAGGATGATCAGGTGTGGGTTTTGCTCGCGGGCATGCTGCATTCCCTCTGTGCCAGAGGCTTTCCAGGCGACGGTATAGCCCTCGCGTTCCAATCCATCACACAAGCTGCGCGCGATGGCGGCATCGCCTTCAATAAGCAGAGGCAAGCGCCCGGCGTCATTTGCATTCTGCAATCATCTTGCTCAATCAGATTTTCCAATCATACGCCAGTTGTAACTACTCTGGTCACAGAGCTGCCCTGAGTAAATGCAGAGGCTCACAGAGATTTTTGTTTCTAATTCTCTGCGTTTCTCCGTGCGTTCTCTGTGAATCTCTGTGTAACGGCTGAGCAGTTATAGCCAGTTGCGGTATAATGCAAGCTTGTGCGACTATATAGTAGTGGAGGTATTAATGAGCAATCTTTCCAAGGCACAAGAGATCGAACAACAGTTTGACCAGCTCGCGCAATCGGGCGCTTGTGCCCAGGCGCTTGATCTAGTCACTCGCAATGCTCACTATTTTTCTGATCATGCCCAAAAAGTGGTCTACTCGTGGCGCATCACAATGGCCTGCCGACTGAACGACCAGTCTCTGGCCTTGCAGTTGCTTGAAGAAGCGGTGCAGGCTGGATATTGGTATAGCGGCCTCCGTACTGATCCCGATTATCAATTGCTGCATGGCCAGCCCGAATTTGAGCGATTGGCCGAGATTTGCGCAGAGCGCCGCGCCCAGGCAATGGCGCAGGCCGTGCCCGTCGTCAAGACGCTGTTGCCCCACCCGCAACTGCCCCCGTATTCATTGCTCCTGGCCTTGCACGGCGGAAGCTCGGAGGTCGAATCGTTTGCCAGGCATTGGTCAGAGGCAGTTTCACATGGCTGGCTCGTGGCTCTGCCGCAATCGTCGCAACAGTATGCGCCAGGCGTTTTTACGTGGAATGATTGGGACTGGGCCCTTCAAGAAGTTCAAGAGCGCTACACGGCGCTTTGTTCAAGCTATTCTATTGACCCGCAGCGCGTTGTGCTGGCGGGCTTTTCGCAAGGCGGCGGGCTGGCGGCCTGGCTCGCGTTGAGCGGCCTCATCCAAGTGCGTGGCCTTGTGCTTGTTGGGCCGTTTTTGCCGGATGTCGAAAATGTCATCCCTTTGATGGAGGCGCATCCTCCTCAGAATATGAAAGCTTGGCTCGTCGCCGGCCATAGGGACCAATTCTGTTTGGGTGTGGCTCAGCGATTGGCAACGCTCCTGCCGCAGTATGGCGTTCCGTGTGAACTGGAGGTTTACCCCGACCTGGAGCACAATTTCCCGGTGGATTTTGAGAGCAAACTGCCGCAGGCGCTTGATTTTGTATTGCAAGAGTGAGACTATATTGGCCTGCCTGGCGGCAGACAAGTTGCACCCACCGCGAGCGCAGGCCAAGACGCATAATAGAGTTTATCGGAAATAACGCAGCCAACGTATCCCCACACCCTGTCTGCGCCAGGCAGGCTGCACTCCCGAAGGGGCCAAGCGCAGCGCAGGTGCAAGCCTGCCCTGCCTGCACCTGTGGCGCAGGCACAGGTGGACGGGCAGTCCAGG
>JBGSMF010000036.1:0-9321 GCA_041740315.1 Thermoflexales bacterium | reverse complement strand
CACCTGTGTGGTCACGCCATGAGGGTCTTGAGTCTGGATAGCAATTGTCTGTTTAGGACCGTAGGTGGCCACAGAGACAAAACTGTTTTTTAGCGCTGCTTCTAGGTTAGATCGCTTTTCATCAGACATGCCAAAAGTTTCTGTCTCTACCACCTGCATGTCGCCTACGAGCCGCCGCAATTCGCGGGGAGAATCTAGCGCAATCAGCTTGCCTTTTTTGATAATCGCAATGCGGTCACAGAGTTGATCGGCTTCCCACAAGTCATGGGTAGTCAGGAAAATGGTTTTGCCCTGTCCCGTTAGCGATTTGATGCACTGCCGAATAAAGTGAGCGGCTTCCGGGTCAAGGCCAATGGTCGGTTCGTCCATAAAGATCACTAATGGATCATTGATCAGCCCCCGGGCAATGTGCAAGCGTTGCGCCATCCCGCGCGAATAATTCTCTACCCGCTCGTCTGCCCGCTTCTCCAGGCCAACCATAGACAGTAACTCCGCGGCTCGCCTTTGAGCAATGGCAGGCTCCACACCATACAAGTCAGCGATATACAGCAAATTTTGCCGTCCGCTCAAGCGACGATACAAGCCCCGCTCTCCCCCATAAATCACGTTGATTTGTCGGCGCACCGCCTGGGGTTCGCGGGCGACATCATGCCCTGCGACACTCGCGCGACCGGCAGTCGGCAACAACAACGTGGTCAGTATTTTGATGATGGTTGTTTTACCGGCGCCGTTCGGCCCTAACATGCCAAATAATTCTCCCGGATTAACCTCAAAGGAGATGCCATCAACGGCCAGCGTCTCACGTTTTTTTTGCTTAAGAAAGCCTTGTGTTGAAGTGTAGACTCGCTTTAGTTCTTGAACTTGGACAATGGTCATTATGCCCGCTCCTTATGTGGCAAGCATGAAATTAACGGGGTTCCTTCTTGTTGTGTAGTAACTCTTTTGCATCTTGGTCAGACATGCTGTTGACCATTTTCAAAATTCGGGCTATTTGTTCAGTTTGTCCTGGGCCTGTCTCGTTGGCAACAATCAAATTTGATAATTCTGCTACTGTGGGCGCTTCAAACATGGCACGCAGAGGCAATTCTACCATTAAAGTTTCACGCAGGCGCGAAACAACCCGAGTAGCTAATAAAGAATGTCCACCCAGGTCAAAAAAGTTGTCATGAATGCCGATCTGCTCTAGTCCCAGTATCTCTGCCCAAATCCCTGCTAGCGTCTCTTCGACAAGAGTGCGTGGCGCTGCAAACTCTTGGCCCGTTTCCGGTCTGACTGTATCAGGCACTGGAAATGCATGCCGGTCTATCTTACCGTTGGGCGTCAGTGGCAAGGCGTCCAAGAATACAAAGGCAGAAGGTACCATGTATTCGGGCAGCTTCTCCGCCAAGAAGCCACGCAGTTCGCCGGCTGTGGGTATCCTCTCTTGGTTTGAGACGATATAGGCCACTAGACGCTTTTCGCCGGGCACGTCTTCGCGGGCCAGGATCACTACCGTCCGCACGTCCGGGTGTTGACCTAGTACCGCCTCGATCTCCCCCAACTCGACACGGAAGCCTCTGACTTTAACCTGGTAATCAATTCGCCCTAGGTACTCGATGTCTCCAGTGAATAGGTAACGGCCCTGGTCACCAGACTTGTACAACCGTGCACCAGGCTGATGGCCGAAGGGGTCTGGAATGAACCGCTCACTGCTCAGGTCAGGTCGCCCCAAATAACCGCGCGACAATCCAGCGCCCCCGACATACATCTCGCCGGCGACTCCAATTGGGACAGGCTGCAAGTGCTGATCCAATACGTACACTTGCAAATCAGGAATGGGCTCACCGATAACACTACCTCGAGCATCACTCAAATCTGCCGCCTTTAACGGACGATAGGTCACATGGACAGTCGTTTCCGTGATCCCGTACATGTTGATTAGTTGCGGCCCCTGGTCCCTATGTCGTTCATACCATGGACGCAGACTGTTGAGCTCTAAGGCCTCACCACCAAAGATGACCAAGCGGAGGGTCAGGTCCTTAGCTACACCCAGAAATTCCTCGGCCCAAATGAGCTGACGGAAGGCCGAGGGGGTTTGGTTAAGAACCGTCACTTGCTCCCGGCACAACAAAGCGTAGAACATTTCAGGCGATCGACTCACTAGAAAGGGAACCACGACCAGCCGTCCACCGTAAAGAAAAGCTCCCCACAATTCCCATACCGAGAAGTCAAAAGCGTACGTGTGGAAGAGTGTCCATACATCACGTTCATCAAAGTGGAACCATGGGTGAGTAGCCTCAAAGAGGCGGATGACATGGTAATGGCTGATTAGAGTCCCCTTAGGCTTGCCCGTTGACCCCGAAGTGTAAATCACATAGGCCAAGTTGTCGGCTGTCACTCCACTGACTGGATTCTCCTGGCCCTCCTGTGCGATGATCTCCCAGTCTGCATCAAGACGCACTACCGGAGGCCTTTGCCCAGGAAGCTCCCCCGCTAGCCGCTCCTGGGTTAACAATGCCAGCACCTGGGTATCCTCTAAAATGAACGCCAGACGCTCTGGGGGATACGCCACATCCAGCGGTACGTAGGCCCCTCCTGCCTTGAGGATACCTAGAATTCCCACGAGCAGATCTAATGAACGCCCCACGTAGATACCCACCAATACCTCTGGCCCCACTCCCATCTTTTGCAAATAATGTGCCAACTGGTTGGATCGTCGGTTCAGCTCAGCATAGGTCGTTTGCTCGCCCTCAAAGAGGGCAGCCACCGCGTCTGGCGTCCGTTCCACCTGTTCCTCAAATAGCTGATGGAGGCATTTACCTTGAGCATAGTTTGCGCCAGTGTCGTTCCACTTCATCAGCAGCTGATGGCGCTCTGCCTCTGTCAACAGCGGCAATTGCCACAGTGGTTGCCCTGGTCCTTCTTTTGTCACAACTGCTTCCAGCAGTACCCGGTAATGTTTTGCCAGCTGTTTAATAGTGTTCGCATCAAACAGGTCCGTGTTATACTCGATCAGTCCATACAGCCCTTGGTCCGTCTCTTCCACAGAAACGGTCAAGTCAAATTGAGCCGCTTTACTTTCAATCTCTACCGGGGTCACACTTAACCCCGGAAGGCGCACTGGCTCGGCTGGGGTGTTTTGAAGCACAAACATCACCTGAAAGAGTGGGTTGCGGCTCATGTCTCGTTCAGGATGCAATACTTCCACCAGCTTTTCAAAAGGCACATCCTGGTGAGCAAAAGCGCCCAGCGTTATTTCTCGCACTCGTGCCAACAGTTCCCGAAAAGTGAGATTTCCTGTCAGGTCAGTGCGCAAGACCAGGGTGTTGACAAAGAATCCGATCAACCCTTCAATTTCGATTTGGGTTCGGTTAGCAACAGGAGTGCCTACAGCAATGTTCTCCTGGCCCGTGTAACGATACAAGAGGGTCTTGAATGCTGCCAACAGCATCATAAACAGCGTGACGCCTTCCTGGCGACTTTGGGCTTGGAGGGCTTCGGTCAAGGCCATTGGCAATAGGAACGACTGAGTTGCTCCTCGAAAGGTCTGCACGGCTGGACGGGGCCGATCGGTAGGCAGGTCCAAACTGGGCAGAATTTGGCTCAATTGCTTTTGCCAGTAGGCCAACTGGCGTTCGAGCAATTCCCCCTGCAACCACTCTCGCTGCCAGCAGGCATAATCTGCATATTGAATGAGAGGCTCGGCAAGTGGAGAAGGTTGTCCCGCTGAAAAAGCAGCATACAATATGGCTAGTTCCCGCTTGAATACCTCCATGGACCAACCATCAGAGATGATGTGGTGCATAACCAAGAGCAAGATGTGTTCTTGGCGGCCTAATCGCAACAACACGGCCCGCAGCAATGGCCCTTGAGTCAGGTCAAAGGAGAGCTGGGATTCCCTGATCAGTAATTCTCGAACTCGGACTTCTCGTTCCATCTCGGATAAGAGACCCAGATCGTTTACGGCAAGCGCTAACGTTAAGTCAGGAATGGTGACTTGCACCGGTTGTTCGTCTTTAACAGCAAAGGTTGTGCGCAGCGATTCATGGCGATGCACCATCTCGTTGAGACTCTGCTCCAACACCCGGAGATTAAGCTGGCCTGCTAGGCGAAAGGCTATCGAAATATTGTAAGCAGCGCCGCCCGGTTCCAACTGATTCAAAAACCACAGCCGCTCTTGAGAAAAAGAAAGGGGGAGCGCCTGATCATGCGCACAGCGACGGATAGGAGGAAGCAGCTGCTTCTTCGTGCTCGCATTTCTCTTTTCTCCGAGCTGTTGCTCGAACAATGAGCGCTTTTCTGGCGGCAAATCCGCAATACGTTTGGAAAGATTGTTCATTCAAGTCCTCGTTATAGAATACTCCATTGGGGTTATGCTGCAGGACTCAACTATTGAGGAGCGCCCGCACCTCTTCTTCCGAAAGGGTTTCCAATACCTGCAACATCCGGGCAATCTCATCGCGATCTTCCTGCTCAGCCTGAGATTGGGTGATCGCCATGGCTAGCTCAGCTATCGTGGGCGTTTCGAACAGACGACGCAAAGGCAATTCTACGTTGAATGCTTCACGTATGCGCGAGAGAAGCTGCATCGCCAGCAAGGAATGTCCGCCCAGGTCGAAGAAATTGGCGTGAATGCCCACTCGCTCCAACCCCAGAAGCCCAGCCCAAATCTCTGCCAGTTGCTTTTCAACCAAAGTGCGGGGGACTACAAATTGACTCTCTGTCTCCAGGTCAGTTGCGCTCAGCGCCGAGAGCGCTTGGCGATCCACCTTTCCGTTCGGTGTCAGGGGCAAAGCCGTTAAGAGCACCAATACCGAGGGCATCATGTATTCGGGCAATTTCCCTCTCAAGAAGTGGCGCAGTTCACTGTTTACAATATCTTTATTTTTAGGGACAACATAGACTACTATTCGCTTTCCCAGGGGTGAATCTTGAACGAGCGCCGCCGCCTCTTGTACCCCTGGGTGTTGGGATAAGATCGTTTCAATCTCTCCCAGTTCAATCCTAAAGCCACGAATTTTGACTTGGTGATCAATGCGACCAAGAAACTCAATGGCGCCATCCGGCAAGTAGCGAGCCAAGTCTCCGGTTTTGTACAGGCGATAGCCTCCCCCCGCTAACTCCCTCCGTGAATGAGGAGGAAATAAGAGAGCAGCAAAGGGATCAGGGATAAATCTTTCAGCCGTCAATTCGGGCCGATTCAGATAACCTCGAGCCAAGCCTGCGCCGCCAATATACAATTCGCCCGGCACGCCAACAGGCACAGGATGTAAATGAGAATCCAAGATGTAAACACAGGTATTGGCTATAGGTCGGCCTATATCCGGTGCGTTATCTGCCTGATCTCGATCTGGAACCAGTCCCGACGTGGCAACCACCGTGTTTTCTGTCGGACCATAGTTATTCACCAGATCAAAAGGCAAAACGGGAGAGGGGTATCGGTAGAGTTTATCTCCCCCAGTCAACAGGATCCGCAAAGCAGTATCTTGGGGCCAGTCTAGCGCCAGAATGCTCTCTGCCAGCGGGGTAGGCAAGAAACTGACGGTAATCTTCTGAGATGCAAGCCAGTCCACAAGCTGCACAGGCGAGACGCGCGTTGCCTCATCTACCAAGTGGATGCTCGCTCCAGCCGCCAGATAAGGCCCAACTTCCCATATAGACGCGTCGAAGGCTGAGCTGGCGACTTGGGTAGCCCGGTCTGCCGGCGATACAGCAAAGATGCGCTGGTGCCACAAGATGAGATTCAACAGCCCGCGGTGTTCGACTTGAACGCCCTTGGGTTTTCCTGTTGATCCAGAAGTGTAAATGACGTAAGCCAAATTATCGACTGCTACCGTATTCGTAACGGGCTTTTCACTCTCTTTAGCGATAACGTCCCAATCTTTATCCAGGCAAACCACCTGGGCCGTGTGCTTAAGAAGGTCACCAACCAAACACTGCTGGGTCAGCACCACGGACGCCCGAATCTCATCTAGAATAAAGGCCAGGCGCTCTTGTGGGTACAGCGGATCAAGGGGCACATAGACACCGCCTGCTTTAAGAATTCCAAGAATTCCTACAATCATCTCCAGGGAGCGTTCCAGATAGATTCCCACAAGTGTTTCTGGTCCTATCCCCAGACTTTGCAAGTGGTGCGCCAATTGGTTGGCCCGATTGTTCAACTCGCCATAGGTCAAGTGTTTGTTCCCCATGGTCACGGCGAGCGCATCGGGAGTCTTGTGTCCCCAGGTTTCAACCCAGTGGTGCACACAGTGGTCCTGAGGATACTCGATTTTGGTATTGTTCCACGCCATCAGTAACCGATGACGTTCCTCCTGAGTTAAAAGCGCCAGTTCCGAGATCTGCTGATCAGGATTGGTTACAATGCTTTCCAGCAAAACCTGAAAATGACCCGTCAGCTCAATGATGGTAGCAGCATCAAATAAATCTGTGCTGTACTCCCATTGTCCAAACAATCCATCTGCCTTTTCCCACAATTCCAGTGTCAAGTCAAACTTGGCGCCGATGTTGAGCACTTGGGTGTTTACTATCAGATTCGGCAACACCAGAGACTCCCCGGCAGCAGTTTGGAGAGCGAACACTACTTGGAATAAAGGATTATAGTCCAAGGATCTCTCAGGGTGAAGGGCTGCCACTATCTTTTCGAATGGCACATCCTGGTGGGCATATGCCTCTAGGCATACTTCCCGCACACGGCCCAGTAGTTCTCGAAACGTGGGATTGTCCCCCAGCTGTGTGCGCAGCACCAGGGTGTTGACGAAAAAACCGATCAACCCCTCCGTTTCGACTAGGTTACGATTGGCCACAGGCGTTCCCACGACCAGGTCCGGCTGTCCGGTGTAACGATAGAGCAACACCTTGAAAGCCGCTAGCAAGGTCATGAATAACGTGACGCTGGCTGACTGGCTCAAGATTTGGAGCGGCTTGGACAGTGTCGGGGATAGGGTGAAGGCGTGCGTGGCGCCTCGGTAAGGCTGAGTGGCCAGGCGCGGTCGGTCGACAGATAATTTCAACACGGGCGGGCTGCCTGCCAGTTGTGCTTGCCAATAACTCAGCTGAACATCTAACTCCCCACTGCTTTCCAGCCACTGGCGTTGCCAGACCGCGAAGTCAGCATATTGCAGGGATAACGCGGATAACGGTGAAGGCCAGCCCTGGGAAAACGCTCCATAGAGCGTGGACAGTTCTCGGTTAAACACCGCCATTGACCAGTCATCCGAAATGATGTGATGCAGCGTGAGAGAAAGAATATGATCTGCAGCGTCCAGCTGTAATAGAACGGCTCGTATCAATGGACCGTGGGTTAAGTCAAAAGGTTTCTGCGCTTCTTCGTTGGCCAAACGTCGCGCGACGGCTTCGCGTTCGGCTTCAGGCACAGGATGCAGATCGACAACGGGCAAGGTCACGTGCAACAGGGGGGTGATGACTTGGACAGGCTGGCCGTCGATGACGGTAAACGTCGTCCGCAAGGTCTCATGTCGTCCCGTAATGTCATTCAGCGCCTGCTCGAGCGCCGTGACATTGAGATGTCCTGTCAAACGATAAGCAGCCGGAACGTTGTACGTTGAACTGCCCGGTTCCAATTGACTCAAAAACCACAACCGCTCCTGTGCATAAGATAAAGGTAGTCTACATTCACGGCTAACTGACTGAAGAGTCCACCTTATTGGCGCAGCGCGTTGAATGGTTTGAACCTGTTCTGCCAGTTCGGCTACAGTGGGTGTGTCAAACAGCGTGCGGAGCGATAGTTCAACCTGCAAGATATTACGAACCCGCGAGATGACTTGCGTCGCTAATAAGGAATGCCCACCCAACTCAAAGAAGTTGTCGTGGGTGCCTACTTGGGACAAACTAAGCACACTCGCCCAGATGCCTGACAAAATCTCTTCTGTGGGCGAACGCGGCGCGCTGTAGCTCACATCGAGCTCTGGCCGGTGTCGATCAGGAACAGGCAGCGCATGGCGGTCGATCTTACCGTTTGGTGTGAGGGGCAGTGCCGCTAATGTCACGAAGGCCGCCGGGAGCATGTACTCCGGTAGTTTGGTTTTAAGAAAAGCACGTAGGTCGTTGACCGCTGGCGCCAGTTGCGAGCAGGGTACAAAGTATGCAATCAGACGCATGTCTCCAAGAACATCTTCACGTGCCAGAACAACGGCCTCGTGTATGCCCGAGTGTTGTATGAGTATCGCCTCTATCTCAGCTAATTCGATGCGGAAGCCGCGGATCTTGACTTGATGGTCGATCCGCCCTAGAAACTCAATGTTGCCACCAGGCAACCAACGGGCTAAGTCACCGGTCTTGTACAGGCGCCCCCCAGGTTCATTATTGAACGGCTCAGGAATGAACTTTTCAGCGGTTAACTCGGTCAAATGATGATAGCCTCGAGTCACGCCAGCGCCACCGATGTATAGCTCCCCAGTCACGCCCACGGGCACAGGCTGAAGGTGCTGATCCACAATGTATACCCTATAACCCGGTACAGCTCTGCCAATAGGGGTGCGTCGATCTGGATCAAGCATTGACTGGAAATTGAAGAACGTGGCACAGATAGTAGTCTCGGTTGGCCCATAGCCGTTCACAATGCGTAATTGACTGGACAGATTGCGGAACCTCTGCAGAACGTTCTGTTTGATGGGTTCAACACCCACCAAAATACGATCAAGCGCAATTCGAGCACACTGTCGGTCAAGCCCATCCGCAACCTCTGACAGCAAGGCTGGCGGGAGATAAGCACTGGTGACCCGATGGTCTATCAAGTAACTGGCAAAACACTCAGCGTCGGCAAAGACATTGGGCAAAAGAATGTGCAGAGTTCCACCGAAGCATAACACGGAGAAAAATTCCCACACCGAAACGTCAAAGCTGAAGGGACATATCGAAGTTCCAATGAAGTGTTTACCAGAGGCTGCGACTTGCTCGAACGCCTGTAACAATGCGAGCACACTGTGGTGCCCAACCATGACGCCTTTGGGTGTGCCAGTCGTTCCAGAAGTATAGAGCACGTATGCCAACTGATCTGACGTGTTACGAGTTGAATTGAAACCATCTACCCGAATTGCGTTTGAAGTGATTGCTTCGCGGATATCAACTAATTGTAGGTCGTTACCGGCAACCCAGGCCGTTAATGTTTCTGCAGTACCGAGAATAACCTTCACCTTGGCATCTTGACAGATTAAATCTAACCGCATTCGAGGGTAGTGGGGGTCCAGCGGCACATAGGCTCCACCGGCTTTGAGAATGCCCCACAAGCCCACGACCATTTCTAGCGAGCGCTCCAGGCAAACGCCGACCAGCACCTCAGGCCCGACGCCCCGCATTCGCAAGTAATGAGCCAGTTGGTTA
>JBGSMF010000035.1:0-16960 GCA_041740315.1 Thermoflexales bacterium | reverse complement strand
CTTGAACAACTTGCCCACCATGCTGAAACACGATGGAATAAGCTATCGCATACTTTTCAGTTGGTAAAGTGCTATGTCAATATGTCATAATACTAAAACAACACAACCTGACGTTAATTCATCTAAACGGAAATGTCTAATTTCCCCAAGGTTTTCTGCGCCCGAGTTAATCCAACAGCAATGTTGGGCGAGCGATAGGCCCATCACTTTTGTGGCGTTGGGGCCATTGACCAACCTAGCTCTGGCGTTGCGCGCAGATGCCGCCTTGGCCAGTCGGATCGAAACGCTCTATATCAGCGGCGGCGCGATCAATGTGCCAGGCCCCATTCACACCGATGTGCCAACTAACCCCAACCGCGTGGCGGAATGGAACCTATACCTTGATGCCGAAGCTGCCGCGCTGGTGTTCGAGGCAGGCATTCGGATAGTTTTGGTTCCTCTGGATATAACCCATGTGACAGGTTCGCAGCCATTGTTGTTCAGCCGAGACTATGTGCGCCGCCTCCGAGCTTCGGCGCGCGGACAAGCCTCGCAGGTCATGGTGCGTCTGATCCATTGGTGGCAGTTGATACAACCGCGCTGTCCTGCCATACCCCTTTGGGACGCAGTGACTGCGGCGCTTGTGGCAGAGCCGACCCTTGGCAACAATAGGCAAGATTTAGCAATTCGCGTGGTTACCCAACCAGAGGAAATAGCCGGCCAAACCATAGTCGAAGCGGATAAACCAGCAAATGTCCAGGTATGTTTTGGGGGTAACCAAACCATTTTTGAAACAACCTATCTGGCGGTTGCGCGAGGGGAAAATGGCTAAGTTACCACGATACGCCCCAAAAGCCAGCGTGATAATTGTCATGCTAACAATTTTTCCAAGCAGAAACCGACATCACGACACGCAAGCATCAATGGGTTGGGGCTGTCCGTTGTCAAGCAACTGGTTGGGCTTATGGGCGGCCAAGGTGGTGTTGAAGCGAGGTAGGGAAAGGCGGCCCATTCACTGCCACGCTGCCCATCATCCCACCTCAAGTAGAAACGCGGCTGTGAAAGGTTGATGAGCACGCTCGTTCATATTACGGATCTAAAAAAAGTATATCAAACCGGCGACGTAACCTTTGAGGCTTTGAAAGGAATCTCGCTAAGCATTTCTGCGGGGGATTTCGTGGCCATCATGGGGCCTTCAGGCAGCGGCAAGTCAACCTTGCTACATGTGATAGGCGGCCTGGACCAACCCACCGCCGGCACAGTGCAGGTAAACGACTATCTCTTGCACACCATGGACGAAACCGCCCTGGCCAAATTTCGGCGCGCCTATATTGGTTTTGTCTTTCAATTCTTTAACTTGATTGATAATTTGACGATTCAGGCCAATGTAGAATTGCCGGCCCTGTTGGCCGGCAACCAAAATAAAAAAGCCATTCGAAAACGCTCCCAGGAACTTTTATCCAGGCTGGGCATTGCCGACCAGAGCCACAAGCATCCCTGGGAGCTATCTGGCGGGCAACAGCAGCGGGCGGCCATTGCCCGGGCGCTCATCAACCTCCCCACCTTGCTGCTGGCAGATGAACCCACCGGTAACCTCGATAGCGCAAGCGGGCAAGAAGTATTGAACATTCTGCAAGAGTTTAACCAGCAGGGCCAAACCATTCTGATAGTTACCCATGATGCTGTAGCTGCAGCCAAGGCCAAGCAAGTGCTGTTCATTCACGACGGCCATCTGGTAGATGCAATGCCCGGCGGCGATATCAAGCAAATCGCCCAACGCCTGGCAAACCTCAAGTGAGTTGATATGGGCGCAGTGCTGCAAAAGATCAAAGCCGATATAACCAGCCGACGCCTCCTCTCGGCGCTCATCACCGTGACAATCGTTGCCGCATCTGCGCTGCTCACTCTGGCCATAGCGACGTTGATGAACTCGCACGCTCCCTACGACAAATCCTTTGATGAGCTCAACGGGGCTCATCTTTGGCTCTATTTCAACCGAGATAAAATTCGCCCGTACGATATTGAGCAGATTGAGACCATGCCCGGTGTGGCGCAAAGCACCGGCTTGCAGCATAGCGCCATCAGCCGGGTGAAAATTCATGACACGCGTGTTTGGGTCAGCCTAAGGGTTATGCCGCCAGAACAACCAGCCATCAATCGCTTATTCGTTCGCGAAGGCCACTACATGGCCGCACACCAAGTCGAGGTATTGGCCAGCAAAGACCTGAACGACCTATACAACCTGGCAGTCGGCAACACCATCGGCATCACCCGCCGGGATGGCAAAACGGTCAATGTGCCGGTCATTGGGCTGGCCTACAATCCTATGTGGGATACCTATCGCAACACCCAGCCTCCTTATCTTTACGTTACTGAAGAAACAATGCGCAAACTGTTTCCCGACGAATCCACCTGGGATTGGTCAATTGGGCTGCGCCTCACTGATCCTGAGGCTGTAACCCAGACATTGGCTGCAATTGAAGCGATGCTCCGCCCAGAGGCGATCCAAGCCCATACTGATTGGCGAGAGGTGAGGGATACCGCCACTTTTGACGCGCGCATCAGTTTTGTCTTTCTGGGCGCGTTCAGCCTGTTTGCCATTGTAGCAACCGTCTTGGTTATGGTCAGCAGCATCGGCTCAATTGTCCTTTCTCAATTCAGGCAAATCGGCATTCTCAAAGCGGTGGGGTTCACTCAACAACAAATCTTGTGGCTTTACGTGGGACAATACATGGCGCTGGGCTTGCTGGGCAGCCCGGTGGGCCTGCTCTTGGGCTTTATCCTGGCTCCACTGCCGCTAAAAAGCATTGCCGTCTCGCTGGGCACGCCCTACCAGCCATCGCTCGATCTGGCGCTCATTGCGCTAGTCTTGGGCACAATTGCGGGCATTATCATCTTGTCTACTTGGGGCGCAGCGAACATGGGAGCCAAAGCAAATATTATCCGCTCTATCGCCATTGGGGTAGAGGCCCCTCGCAAAAAGTTGCCCTGGGGCGTCAGGCTGGCCGAACGGCTAAACCTACCGATGGTCTTTGTGTTGGGGCTGAATGATATTTTCACCAGGCCGTTTAGATCGCTGCTGACCGGCTTTAACCTGACCCTTGGCGTGATTGGTATTGTTTTCGGCCTGGCGCTGAATGAAACACTAGACGCCTACAAAGCCAACCCCGCCCTATTGGGCATTGTGTACGACGCCAGTGTGACCCGAGAGTTGACCAGCGACAGCAAAACCCGCTACCTGCTAGACAGAGCCCCAGGAGTAGCGGCTTTTTATGGCGAATACCTGACCGACGCCAAAACACTAGCCGGACAATCTTTTAAAGTGCGCGCCGTAGAAGGGAGCTTGAGCGACTTTGCCTTTACCATCTCGAAAGGCAGATTTTTCCGACCCAACACTTACGAGGCCATTGCGGGGCGAGGGCTACTCAACTGGCTAGGGCTGGAAGTGGGAGACACCCTCACTCTCATCTTTGAGGACAAACCCAACCGGCCCATCAAGTGGCAAATCGTCGGCGAATACCTAGAGCCGATCAACCGCGGGCAATTATTGATGGTGAATCTGTCGGCTCTGGCGCAGCATGTTAGGCCTAGTCAACCCAGCACCTACTTTTTAAAACTAGCCCCAGATTGTGATACCGTTCAATTGAAACACTACCTGGAGCCTAAACCAGATGCCGACTTGAACCTGACCATTGTCGGGCAAAAGATTCCAAGCTATATCCTCTACCTGCAATTGGCCATCCTGGCATTATCGGTCATTCTCATCGGCATTGCTCTGGTCAACGTATTCAACACATCACTGCTGGCCATGCGAGAAAAGGTGCGGGCTATTGGCATACTCAAGACCATCGGCATGACCCCGCTCCAGGTTATTATGATGGGCAACACAACTGCTGGCTTGTTGGGGCTGGGGGCGGCGCTGCTTGGAATGCCGCTGGGTCTGCTGTTCACCCAGCAACTCCTTGACGCTTTAGCCAACAATTTTGGTTTCAGCCAAGTTCAAGTGTTCCTGAAATTTTTCTATATCCTGGCGTTGCCTCCACTGATGGTTGGAATAAGCATGCTGGGCAGCTCGATACCGGGCCGACAGGCAGCCAAGCTCTCGATTATTCAAGTGTTGCGCAACGAGTGATTGTGATGTAATATAACACAACGGCAAGAGAACAAGAGCATGCAATGAAATTTATCATCGCCACCCTTTTGGAATTTGTTGAAAACACTGCATTGGTTTTGCCGTTTGTGGCCGCCACCTGGTTTTGGGCACAGCATAGCCGGGGCAAATCAATCTTGTGCATGATGAGCGGGGCATTAGTTGGCTCACTGACCATTCGCCTGTTAGAACCGCTGGTCATCGGTGAAGTTGAAACCATCGGCGTCACACTTGTAAATATCGCCAGTATCGCTTTGCTAGAGCTGATTATCATACCTTATTTGGGCGCTAATGCCTCATGGAGCAACACCAAGACCGATTGGCTCATCGGCGGCCTGGCTGGGGGAGGGCTGGCATTAGCCCAAAGCTTGGCCGAAGCCGAGCCGCTAGGCATAGGAGATATTGTGCATATTATTGCGTTGGGCGCGGGTAGCGCCCTTGTTTTGACCAGTGTGCGGTCATTAAAAGGCAAATCTTTGCGGCATGCACTTGAATGGTCGCTTTTGATTGTGCTTGTCATGACACTTGCTATCAGCTTACTTGATTATACTTGGGTCTTGTTTCAGTGATAAACGCTAGATAGTGCCTGTCTCAAAACCTGCATAGCTACCGCATCTCCATGCGGCAGCGGCAGGTGTAGGGATACCTGCCTATGGGTTTTGAGACAGAAACTAGATAGCCTGCTTGCGCTGCGTGCCGCATCGGCCCAACCAGGAGAACAATTATGGATATTCAAACATTCCAAAGTTTGCCAACATCCAAAGTGGCAAGGTTGGTGCGCGCGGCTGGGCCTCAAGTCTGTGGGTTTCCCATCAACGGCACCCGCCGCTGGTTCATGCTGGAATATCCCGAGCAAGCGGAGACAAACTTTGCGGAAAACTATTTGCAAATTGCCTGGCGGCGGCATATTGAACTCTACCAATTGCTATTTGACCACGGCATAGATACGCTGGTCACACCCATTTACGGGCGCGACATTTTAGAACGCGGCGAAGAATACCGGCGACTGCTAGAACCAGGCCTGGCATGGTTTGCGCACAACCAAGATTTTTTAGATTTTTACAAGGCGAGTGATGTCCGTGTGCACATCTATGGCGACTATAGGCGCTATTTCGGAAATTCGTCCTATGCCCACATCCTAGGCGCCTACGCGCAGGTTACCCAGCAGACAGCCAACCATAAAACTCGCCGCATTTTTTTTGGGGCTTGCGCCGACGATCCATTGGAAACGATTTCCCAAAGTGTGATCAGCCTCTATCAGAAACTAGGGCATCCCCCCAGCAAGCAACAAATCATTAAAGCTTATTACGGCGAACACATTGAGCCCGTAAACTTGTTTATAGGCTTTGAGCGCCCGGCGGTCTTTGATATTCCGCTCATTCTGTCTGGGTTCGAAGACCTGTACTTTATGGTCAGCCCATCGCCATATCTGGATAGCCATACTTTGCGAGCAATATTGTACGACCACCTATATGCCCGGCGAGTGCAAGAAGCCAGCTATGAAGAATTGACCCCGGAAGACTGGCAGACGTTAAAAGAATTCTATACACTGAATCGCCAACAGGTGCTGGGGCTGGGACGCATGCATAAAACTAATCGCTTTTGGTATCCCTTGCCGCACCCAATAGAGTTGCCACCCCAAATGAACGAGTGGGAACGGTTGTAATGAAATATCAGATTCACACAAACTTGGGGCAGTTTAGCCTTCTGCCCAATGCCGAATTTGACGACCTGCTGCTACGGCGACAGCAGGATTTGGCCGAACGAACCTGCGGGTTGGATGAAACACAAAGCTGGCTAGCGCGCTCGTACCCGGTGCTGAGCGTCCTGGCGCCTGTATTAACCTCGCACGTGGGCAAAATAGAGTACCCCGGCGACCCAATGTGTCTGTATGCGGCGCTAAGCTGGACCATTGACCAGGTAGTTAGATCAAAACAAGCCGGCCTGTCTGCCTCAAGCCCGTACAACGACCTGTGCCCGCGCCTGGGCGATTTGCCCTCAGCCGATTACCGGCGAGCTGCAAGCGTCAGCGGCATTCGCGTAATTTCAGGCCCGCTTTTCAATACCGATCAGACTGTTTTTGATCCCCGAGTATGGAACGACGAGATAAAGCATTACTTTGTTGATTTACTCAAAACAATCCAACCCAGGGTGGTCTTGATCAGCGCCACCTCACCCGCTCACCGCTATGCGCTCGATATCGCCGGCATGGTGCGTGAGCACGATCCAAGCGCGCTGATTGTGATGGGTGGGCGACACCTTGATGAGACAATCCATTACAACGATTTTGCACACGAGCCAGAGTTGGCTTACAGCAGCACCGTCCGGGCAATAAAAGACGGCCGCGCAGCGCCCGTAGTAGATTTTCTAATCAGCGGCGAGGGCTATTTTGCGCTGGACTTGCTAATGAAAGCCATTTCCATCGCCATGGATATTGAAAGCAAAACCACCACGGTTAGAGCAGTTGTTAACACACTAGACCAAATGGCGGCCGCCATCCACCCCGTGCCAGGCCGAGCGGTGCTGGCGGCGCTGGATGGCGGATGTTTGCAAGTGTTCCCCATACGGGGGCGGCCAACCAACCTGGGCGACCTGCCGCCCTTTTACCGGCCCTTTGTCATTCGGGCCGAATTTCCAATTTTTAAATCATCTACCGGCCAGGTTCAACGCACCGCCCACATCAACACGGCCCATGCCTGCCCCTTCCGCTGTAACTATTGCTCCGAGTCGGTGAGTGTGGTAGGGCAACTTTTGAAACTCTTGCACCACCAGGTAAAAATTGCCATTGACCACATCTTGGAATATGTTAGCTACGGCGCCGAAGCGATCTTTTTCGATGACTCGGTCTTTTGGGCCGGCAGCCGCAGCCGGATGATAGAGTTTTGCATTGCGCTATCCAAGGCCAAAACCCAAGCCGCCGCCGGTGAAGAGCTGCCCTGGCTGCAAAACGAGACCGATCGGCAACGCTTCCTTGCTCTTCAGTGGGGCGCGCAGATGACTTTTGATTTTATCACCACCTTGCAATCCGAAAACGAAGCGATTGAGCTGCTGGGCTATCTAAAGGCGGCCGGCTGCACGTATATTTACTTTGGCCTAGAGAGCATGTCTCCGTCGGTCATTGCCAGGGTGCACAAGAATTTAGGCGGCGAGCTGCCCTGGAATCAAAGGGTGCGCAAGGCGCTGGCGCTGTTCAAGCAAGCCGAAATTCGTGTGGGGGTATCTGTCTTGTTTGGCCTGGATGGTGAAACAAGAGAAACTATCGAGGAGACGATTGAACAAGTGGCCCAATTGGTGCAAGACGATCTCATTTACATTGCCAGCCCCAATATCTGCACCTATCACCCTGGCACAGCTATCACGCGCATGCACGACAAGGAAAACACTCTTGATTATGTCTCTCTAGATATCAAAACCGACCCACCTTACATCTATTTTGAAGAGGCCTTTCGCGGTGTTGTATCCCGAGATTTGACCGAGGATGACATTTGGCACATTCACCGCCAAACCCAGGAACGCTGGGGGCAAAAACGCAACGTCAACGCCATGCAACCCACTCTAGTTCCAGTTTCAGCAATGGGCTCTGAAACCAGATGACGTCTATACACCGCACCGGCTGGCGCATGACTGACATTCACATTATCTTACTGAGCGAGTAGAGCCGTGGATTACATAGAAGAAGCTAAAGCACTGGTACGAAATCTAGATCAACGCATGGGGCCTAGCCCCTATGACATCGCCTGGTTGGCTCGCCTGCCATCCAACGGCGGCGCTCACTGGCCCGACCTGCTCGACTGGCTGTTGGAAAATCAGCACCAAGACGGCAGTTGGGGCAGCGAGATTCTATATTACCACGACCGCATCATCTGCACCTTGGCAGCCATCTTGGCCTTGCATGCCAACGGGCATACACCGCAGGCCCGGCAAGCCATCAAGCGCGCCGAGCGCTACCTGTGGCATCACTTGCATTTTTTGCCCCGCGACCCCTTTGAGCTGGTAGGGTTTGAATTGGTGGCGCCTACGCTGTTGGCAGAAGCCTACGCAGCAGGATTGGATGTGCCAACCCACACGTGCGGTTATGGAGAAATCCAAACAGCCAAGCTGCGCCTGATCCCGCCTGATATGCTTTATTCTCCTCGCATTTCCACCATTCACTCGCTCGAGTTCTTGGGGCGCTCTGGCCGACCAGATCTGATTCACGCTAGCATCGCAAGCAACGGTTCGCTGGGAAACTCGCCGGCCACCACGGCCTACTATCTGCTGTTTCACTATGGCGATGACAAACGCGCCTGGTCTTACTTGGAGCAAGTTCGAAAACACCAGCGCGAGGTGATTTACCTATATCCCTTTAGCATCTTTGAACTGAGCTGGGTGTTGAATAACCTTCAGCTCTCGCGGCTACCTGTGACTGAATTCGCCGGTCCAGAAGTATGGGAAAAGCTGAATGCCCACATGACGCCTCAGGGCATAGGTTTAGACCCAACCTTTGGCATTCCTGATGGAGATATTACATCAGTCTGCACGCGGCTATTGCTCAGCGCTGGCATTGACGTCAGCCCAGATATATTGGCCCGGTTCGAAAACAAAGCGACACGCCTCTTTCGCACCTACGAGTTTGAGCGCAACTTTAGCATCGGCACAAACATTCATGCACTGGAAGCCTTGATGGTAATGCCCGACTATCCAGACTATCGCAAAGTGCGAGAGCAAATTAGCCTGATGTTGCTCGACAGCCGCCAATACAAAATGTATTGGATTGACAAGTGGCACGCATCACCCTACTATGCTACAGCCCATGCGCTGATTGGATTATTGCGAGAAGGCACTTATTTGCTTAGCGCCTGCCATAACACCGTCGAGTGGCTCTTGCACACTCAGCGAGACGATGGCTCGTGGGGATTCTTTGATCGCGGAACGGCCGAAGAAACGGCCTATACGCTCATGGCGCTGCTCTTTTTTGCCCAATATGAGCCTGCCGACCCAGATATCCTACACCGGGCAGCAGCTTTTCTTGAAAGCTCGTATCATGGGCCCGACACAACTTATCCAGAGCTTTGGGTAGGCAAATGCCTATACACACCCTATGATGTAGTTCGCTCGGCCATCCTGTCTGCGCTTATCTTGTACCAGCAAACTTTTGGACGTTCTCCGTAAAGCAAATGGAAACATACAAATGATCAACAAAATATTGACTGTTCACTCTGCAAATCCCGATGATGCGCGGCGCCGAAGGTTGCTCAACATTTTGCTGGTGAGCCTGGTCCCAATTGTTGTGCTGGGACTAATAGGAACAGTTATCGCCGATATCACCGACCTTGAACCCACTGCCTATAGAATTTACCAGAGCGGCCTAGCCACCCTGATTGGCATCGGTCTCATCTTCTTGATCAACCGCTACTTTTCGGGCGAGTGGGCCGGGGCGCTCTTTTTGCTGGTTCTTGTAATAGCCGTCTCTTTCGATAATCCAGAGGAAGTGGTGTTGGGCCGCAGCTTGTTCATGTATGTCATTCCCATCCTCATGGCAAGTGTGCTCCTTCGCCCCTACGCCAGTTTTATTGCAGCCGGCCTAATCACCATTCTGCTGGCTGTGATCGCAGTGCGAGCAGAACTTGTGCCCAATTTCATTGCCTCGCTGGCCTTTTTTGCAATTGCCACCGTGTCCTGGCTGGCCGCTCTCAGCCTCGAACGGGCGCTTGAAGAACTACGCATTCTTAATGAAAAACTGGAACAGCGTGTAATTGAACGAACACGTGAATTGGCCGAAGCATCGGGTAAAAACCAGGCCATTCTGGCAAGTATTGCCGATGGAGTCATCGTTTTCGACAATGAAGGTAAAGCCATTGTTGCTAATCCAGCCGTGAACCTCCTCTTGGGGCAGCCCTCTGAAGCAATATTGGGCCACAGCATTGAAGAACTGATGGGCGAAAACGTAGACGCTGCCGACCAGGCCAAAATCACCACGCTCTTGAAAGACAAAGATAAACCCCACTCTGGCCTCAAGTTCGAATGGAGTTCCAAAACTCTTTCGGTCAGCTCTGCGCCGGTTCACACAGAGCCTGGCAGTATAGCCGGCACAGTTACTGTGTTTCGCGACTTTACCAAAGAAGCCGAAGTTGATCGGATGAAGAGCGCCATCGTTTCAATGGTTTCCCACGATCTGCGCACGCCTCTGAACGTCATCCTGGGCTATGCCGAAATGCTCCAAGAAGCTGTCTATGGGCAACTCTCAGAAAAACAGTTTGGCACCATGGAGCGCATTGTCGCCAATGCCAAGCGGCTGTTGGGCCTGGTGAATGACTTGCTCGACCAAGCTCAGATGGAAGCCGGCCGACTCAAGCTGACGCTCAAATCATTCACTCCTGCCGAATTGCTAGACGGCATACAAAGCGTGATGGGTGTGCTGGCGCAAACCAAAGGGCTGGAACTAGGCGGCGAGATTGCCAGCGACATGCCCAGTACGCTGCAAGGTGACCCGCAGCGGCTGCACCAAGTCGTGGTCAACCTGGTAAACAATGCGCTCAAATTCACCGAACAAGGCGGAGTGCAAGTGCGCATTTACCGGGTTGATATGGCGCATTGGGCAATCCAAGTTTCCGATACGGGGTCTGGTATCCCTCCCGACAAACTAGATCGTGTGTTTGAGCGATTTTATCAGGTAGATGATTTGACCACCCGCAAGCACCAAGGAGTAGGGTTGGGATTGGCCATTGTCAAGCAACTGATTGATCTGATGGGCGGCCAAATTGGCGTTAAAAGTGAGTTGGGCAAAGGGAGCACTTTTACGGTTACCTTGCCCGTAGAGCCGCCCAAGCAAGAAGAGATAACTGAGGAGGAATCATCATGACCTGCAAAGCAATGGTTGTCGAAGATGATCTGGACCTTGCCATTATATTTACCGAGGCAATGCAGGCAGCAGGATTTCAAGTTGAAACTATTCAAAACGGCAGTCAAGCTGCAAGACGGCTGACTCAAACAGTACCCGATGTGGTCGTGCTAGATTTGCACCTGCCAGGCATGTCGGGGAAAAGCATCCTCAAACAAATTCGGGCTGATGCGCGTTTGGACAAGGCTTGCGTCATCTTGGCCACGGCCGACGCGCGCCTGGCCGATACGTTTCAGGAAGAGGCCGACTTGGTGCTGGTCAAGCCAGTGAGCTTTAATCAACTGCGCGACCTGGCCATACGCCTGAAATCTAACCTGCCTGCCCAAGTCTAGATTTAACAGTTCGCGCCTCCCCGTGCGCGAACCCTTGCAATGTGCTGTTCGCCTTTTGCTTGCATCTGAGCTATAATATTACCCGTGACGACTATTATTAGTGAGCTGCTAAGCATCTACTCGCCCAATCCTGATGATGCCCGGCGTCGAAGGCTGCTCAATATCTTGTTGATCAGCCTGATCCCCATTGTCATATTGGGAATAATGTCAATGGTTGTCGTTGATATTATGGGGCAAGAGGCCGATCCCAGCAGAATCTATACGAGCGGTTTGGCCACACTGGTGGGCATTGTCGTCATTTTCTTGATCAACCGCTATGTGTCAGGCGAGTTGGCTAGCTCGCTTTTCTTGGCTCTTATCACCATTGCCGTCTCGTTCGACAATCCACGCGAAGTGGTGATGGGGCGAAGCTTGTTCATGTATGTCATCCCGATCTTTATGGCAAGTGTCCTTCTCCGCCCCTACGCCAGCTTTATCATTGCCGGCCTGGTTTCTGTGCTGCTTACAGCTATTGCGCTGCGCGCGCAACTTGTGCCCAATGTAATCGCCACCCTGGCTTTTTTTGTGGTAGCCACTGTCGCTTGGCTGGCCGCACGCAGCCTGGAACGGGCCATCCAAGAGATTCGCACCATCAATCGCGAGCTTGACCAGCGCGTGGCCGACCGCACCCGCGACCTGGCCGAAGCCCTGGCCGAGACGCACGCCGAAGCCAGCAAGAACGAAGCCATCCTCAAAGACATTGCCGATGGAGTTATCGTTTTCGACAATGACGGCAAAGCTATTGTGGCTAACCTTGCAGTCAGCAACCTCATCGCAAGCCCCGAAGCCAAAATCATAGGCCAAAGCATTGAGGACCTGATGCAAGCCAAAGTCAGCCCCGCCGAACGAGAGATCATTGGCGAGTTGCTGAAAGACAAAGACGCGCGCCGCCCCAGCGTCAAAGTGCAATGGGGCGACAAAACTCTCTCGGTGAGCTTTGCGCCCGTCCGGTCAACTGAAACGTTAGGCACGGTAGCCGTGTTCCGCGATTTCACCCGAGAAGCCGAGATTGACCGCATGAAAAGCGATTTTGTATCAATCGCCTCGCACGAGTTGCGCACCCCGCTCACATCCATCCGGGGCTATCTCGATCTGGTGCTGATGGGCGCGGCGGGCGCCATTAACGAGCAACAAGAAAACTTTATGCGCGTGGCCCGCGACAATACCGAACGCCTGCACGACCTGGTGAACGATTTGCTGGATGTTTCTCGCATCGAGTCAGGCAAAATCGAATTATCCGTCAAATCTATTTCAATCGCTGAACTTGTTGCCAAGGTGGCAAACTTTTTGCAAAAGCAATTCGACGACAAGGGGCTTTCTCTCATCGTTGATACCCCCCACGACTTGCCGCAGGTGCTGGGCGACGCCAATCGCCTTGCCCAGGTGGTCACCAACCTGCTGAGCAATGCATACAAATACACCCCCGCCGGCAAGGTTGTCATCCAGGCGCGCCAGGTAGACGACATGATGATGCAGGTAGACATCATAGACAACGGCGTTGGCATTTCGGAAGAGGACCAAAAGAAACTCTTTACCCGCTTCTTTCGCACCGGCGATACCTATGTGCGGCAACAATCCGGCACTGGCCTGGGGTTGAGCATCACCAAATCACTGATCGAGATGCACGGGGGCAAGATATGGGTGCAGAGCGAGCTAGGTAAAGGCAGCACCTTTAGCTTTAGCCTGCCCCTTTTCCCACAGTTCCTTGCGCAAAAAACCGGGCCAATGCAAGCTATTGCCCTACAGGCAACAACAGCCACCCCGGCCCAACCAGCCCAAACGCGCGTTTTGCTGGCAGATGACGATCTCGATCTTGCTCGCACCTTCCAAACAGAGCTTGAAAAAGATGGCTACCAGGTGCTGGTGGTGACGCAGGGCCGGCAAGTATTAGCAAGCGCTCGCCAATTCCGCCCCCAATTGATTGCGCTAGACGCGCTGATGGAAGTAGAAGGGCTGACTATTTTGCGAGAGCTCAAGAGCGACCCCATCACAGCCAATATCCCTGTGGTTATTACGTCTATCGTCCCCAATCCAGAGGGAGAGTTTGCCCCTGGAGCCACAGATTACCTGGGCAAGCCGCTAGACGAACAGGAACTTTTGGCTTCTATCCGCCGCATTGTGGGGCAACTGCAACACAAAACCCATCCCAAGGTTCTGGCGGTGGATGATGAAAGGGATGTGGTGAAATGGCTGACCTATGTTCTGAGCCGGCAAGGCTTTCAGGTCATTGGGGCCTACGATGGACTACAGGCGCTTGAGGCAGCATCGGCCGAACAACCCGACCTGATCATCCTCGACTTGATGATGCCGAATATGGATGGGGGCACCGTTCTGCGCAAGCTGAGAGAGAGGCAGGAAACGCATCATATTCCTGTGGTCGTCTTGACGGCCAAGCAATTTGCAAACGAAGCCGAGCGAGACCAAATGCTTGGGCTGGGAGTGCGGCAGTTCATGTTCAAGCCGGTCACGGCCGAACAGCTCGTTACAGAGATCAAAAAACACCTGCTGCCCCCCGCAGCATCAAGCGACTAAAAGTTTCAATCCAAACAAAGACGGGGGCGTGTTTTGCCCGCCCCCATCTTGCGTTTACCCTCTACCCGCCGCCGATCACCGCCAGCAGCTTGACCACATCGCCCTCTTGCAACACATACTCCTTGTCGGCCGGCGCATCATTCACCACCACCATAGCCACAATCTCTGGCTTTAGCCCCAGCTCTTGAATGGCCTGCCGCACACTGCGACCCGCCGAAACGCTCACCTCGCTGCGCCCGCCGACATATTGCTTCAAGCTGCCCAACAGTTTAATCGTTGCGCTCATCGGAACCCTCAAATTGGCTCTATGCAATCAGGCTTTTTAACCCCAAAGCTTCCAACGTTTGGGGCAACGGCACGCCGTTGGCATCCCACCCGCGTTGCTCATAGTACATATCAAGCAACTTGATTACATCCTCATACTTGGTGATCTGCCCAGCCGTCACGCCGGTCTTGGGTGGTTCCTCGTAAAAACGCGGCGAGGGCATGTCCCATTCGCGGCCAAACCCTTCAATCTCGCGCAGCCAGAACATGCGGGTCAGGTTCCACACGCGCGCGCCGACCTTTTCCAGGTCGGCCCATGTGCGTTTGATGCCCGTGAGGCCCTCTAGCGCCGGCGCGTAAAGATCGCGGTCAATGCTCAGTTCGACCCACTGCAAGCGGCACGAGCCCAGGCAATCGAACATTGGGCGGAAATCTTGCAGCCAGATGATGCGCGCCACCTTTTCCGGCACAACCAGATCGCGCCCAACCTGCAAGTCGTAGGTAATGGCCCACGAGCGATTGTGGTGCGCGCCCACATCGCACGTCATGTAGGCCAGCAGCATGGCCGTGGCATTGTGGGTGGCATAGGCCGATTGCTCCATACCCTTGACCTGGATGGCAAATTTTTCGCTGCCCTGGCCTACCTTGGCGGCAGCCCGCTTTACGCCCTGGGCCAGCAGCGCGCCCAGCCCTTGTTTGTAGGCAATTTGCTTGATGAGCGCAAACACGGCCTGGGCGTTGCCAAAACTTAATTCCAGGCCGCCGGTGTCTTTTTGGGTCAAAATACCCTTTTCATAGCACTCCATGGCCCAGCCAATCGCGCCGCCCGCGCTGATGGTATCAATGCCCAAATCGTCGCACAACAGGTTGGCGTACGCCACATCTTCAATGTCGCTCAGGCCAACATTCGAACCGAGCATGCCGATGGTTTCGTATTCGGGGCCTTCTACCCGAATGCCATGCTTTTTGGCGTGGCTGTATTTGCCGCAGGGGCTGGGACAGCCAAAGCAACCCTTGTCGGTGATGACAATTTTTTCGCGCATCACCGGGCCATACAAACTCTTGCCTTCTTCAAATGACCCGGCGCTAAAGTTGCGGGTGGGCAGCGCGCCCACTTCGTCGCACCAGCTCACCACAATGGTGGTGCCATAGTCTTGCCAAGCTTTGAGTCCATCAGAATTCTTGCAGGCATCAATCAGCGCATAGGCGCTTTGGCGGAACAGTTTTTTGTCGGCAATAGGTATAGCTTTGGTGCCGCGCACGGCAACGGCCTTGACCTTTTTCACACCCATCACGGTGCCCACACCGCCGCGGCCAGCCTGACGGCCAAAATCGTGATTGATGTGCGCATACAGCACGCCATTCTCTGCGCCGGGGCCAATGCACGCGATTTGAAACTCTTCGCCCAATTTTTCCTTCAAATACACTTCGGTTTCAATCGTGCCCTTGCCCCACAGTTCCGTTGCATCACGCAGCTCAATCTTGTCATCATCAATATAAAGGTACACCGGTCTGGGGCTGATGCCCTCGAGAATGATCGAATCAATTCCGGCATATTTGAGCTCGGCTGTCAACAAACCGCCCAGGCTGGCGCTGGCATAACCACCCGTCAAGGGGCTTTTGGTGGTGAAATCCATCTTGCCCGCGCCTACCACCAGTGTGCCAGAAAACGGCCCGGTGGACATGATGAGCTTGTTGTCTGGCCCCAGCGGGTCTGCACCTTTGGGAACCTCTTTATATAGGAAATAGGCGCCAAAACCGCGCCCGCCCACAAAATCACGCGCTACCTCCGGCGGGGTAGGCTCTTGCGCAATCTTGCCGCTTGTCAGATTAACCCGCAAAATGTGTCCAGCATAACCATTCAACATCGCATCCTCCTTATGCCGCCGTCTCTACATCGGCAATCCACAGCGCGCTCATGCCGCAGGCCCGAACGCAATCGCCGCACAGGTCGCACTTCCACGAATGTTCAAACCCATAGCCCACAAACATCACACTCTCTGGACATTCTGACACACACGCCTCGCACAAGTTGCAATCCTCACGCACCACCGCCCATGCGCCGCGCTCGTTCTTGCGGATGGCCTCGGTGGGGCAGACCTCGGCGCACTTGCCACACTGCGTGCAGACCTTGACCTCGAACGTGCCCGGCGCCGGGAAATGCGGCACCACCCGCAGCGCCGCCCACTTGGGGTTGTTTTCGTCAAACAGGTTGAGCGAGCACGCCAGCAGGCACGCGCGGCAACCCGAACATTTGGCATTGTCCACGTACAATCGTTGCATGGTTAATCTCTCCTCTATTAAAATCCCAAATCCGCATTTTATAAGCAACTTGTAACTACTCAGCCGGCACCCTTCGACCTGTCTGCCGACAGAGCAGGCTACGCGCCGCGCATCCTGAGCGAAGTGAAACGCAGTCGAAGGAGCGCGGCGCTCCGCTCAGGATGCTAAGTAGTTACAGCAACTTATAGTAATACACCGATGATTCAATCACTAGTGACAATCGTTCTAGTAAGGATGTGAACAGTCTCGTTATTGTCAATGGACATAACGCTAACGACTATCCAACTTTGCTCACACGTAAAACGCGTAAATTACGCGCCAAGCGTCACAAATTGAGGTAGATAAATAAAAACTTGCCTGGTGGCAAGTTTTTTGGCTCTTTGGGATTTCGCGTGGTAGACCTAACCCCCTGGCCCCCTTCCTCCCACTCCCCCCTTTGGGGGTCGCGGGACAGGCTGCGAGGGAAGGGGGAACACGCTCCCCTCTCCGCTTCGGGGAGGG
>JBGSMF010000034.1:0-6287 GCA_041740315.1 Thermoflexales bacterium | reverse complement strand
CGATAGGTGGTGTTTGGACATGGCGCGTCGCAAGGTATCCGCCTCGCCCAAGGTGAACCCGGCCACCTCGTGCGCGATGCGCAAGACTTGTTCCTGGTACAAAATCACCCCATAGGTTTCTCGCAAGATTGGCTCTAGCGCGGGGTGCAAGTAGGATACTGCCTCTTGCCCCAGGTGTCGCTGCACGAACGCATCCTTCAATCCCCCCTTGAGCGGGCCAGGGCGATACAGCGCCAGGGTCACAATCAGATCATTGACCGAGCGCGCAGCTAATTCGCGCAAGGTCATGCGCATTCCGGGACTTTCGGTCTGAAAACAGCCAATCGTGCGCGCGGTCGAGGTCGTCTGCGCGGTGGCCGCGTCATCCGGCGGAATCGAATCGAGCGCAAAGCCAGGCTCGCGCTGCTGAATCATCTCGACACAATCGGCTATCACTGTCAGGGCGCTGATGCCCAAGAGGTCAATCTTGACCAGGCCCAGCTTTTCGATGCCGGACAAGTCGAACTGGGTGATGAGCAAACCCTTGGTGGCGTGTTGCAACGGAACCAGGTCGGTGATTGGCCCCGGCGAGATGACAATGCCGCCGGGATGAACCGACAAGTGATGCGGTGTGCCATCTAGCGCCCAACTCGTCTCCAGCATTTCGCGCTCGAGGGGATCGCGCGCCTGCTCCAAGAGCTTGGCTTGTTTTTCTTTGACTTGTTTCCACGCGCCGGGATGCCAGAACCAGGGCAGTTCTTTCGATAGCTCTTTGATACGCGCTTCGGGCAGGCCATAGGCCTTGCCTACCTCGCGCAAGGCATAGCGGGCGCGCAAAGTGGAGTAGGTGCAAACCATTGCTACGTGCTCGGCACCGTACTTGCGGTAAACGTAATCAATCACTTCGTCGCGCCGGCGCGAGCACAAATCGAGATCAATGTCGGGCGGATCGCGTCGCTCCAATGAGAGAAATCGCTCAAAGTACAAATTGTGCGCGAGGGGGTCAACGTCGTGGATGCCAATGCAGTAGGCTACCACCGACGACGAGGCCGAGCCGCGCGGCGAGACAGGCACGCCTTTTTCGCGTGCATAACGCACAATAACGGCCACGACCAAAAAGTAGGGCGTGTAGCCCAACGTGTCAATCACGCGCACTTCTTTGTCCAGGCGGGCTTGAATATCTGGCGTGATTTCGCCATAGCGTTGGGCCGCGCCGGTGAGAGCAAGCGCCTCAAGCTCTTCTCGCGGCGTGCGGCCTGAGGGCAGGTCTAGTGTGGGGAAGCGCAATTGCTCCAGCGGAAAATCAAAGCGGCACAGGTCGGCAATGAGGGCAGTGTTTCCCAATGCCGCCGGGAACGTGGCGAATTTGCGCTGCATCTCATCGGGCGAGGGAAAAGACAAATCTGGCAGCGGCGGCAAGTCGGCCAATCGCTTGTTTTGACGTATTGCTGTAAGCACGCGGTAGCGCGGCGCGTCATCAGGTGAGAGATAATGGATGTCGTGCGTGGCCACGGTTTGCAGACCAAGCCGGTCGGCCAGTGATTGCAAAGCAGCACACCTGGCGGCATCATCTTCTTTGATGATTTGGAGCTCGATGAAGAAACAGTCAAACAGATTGGCCAACTTGCGAACGACGGATTCTGCAAATGATGTGTCGCCAGCGCGCAAAGCTGCATCGAGCGGGCCGGCGTGCCCGCCAGATAGGGCAATCAGGCCAGTGGTATGTATTGGCAAGACTTGTCCTGAGCCTGCCGAAGGATCATCCAGGCTGAGGCCACGCGCCAGCACTGCTTCGCGGTCGGGTGCAGCTTGCAGGCGCGTGACCAATCTGCACAGGTTGGCATAACCGGCAAGGTTATGAGCCAGTAGGACGATGGACTGACCGCCGGTGAGGGCAAACTCGGCGCCGATGATGGGCTGGATATTGGCCGCGCGGCAACCGGCTATAAACTCGATTGCGCCGTATAGCGCGTTGGTGTCGGTCAGCGCGATGGCGGGGAGATTGTGTGCGCAAGCCCAATCAACAACCTGCTGGACAGAGGAAACGCCATCGAGCAGGCTCCAATGGGAATGAAGGTGAAGCGGGATAATGGGCACAGTCGTAGTGGCTCTTTACGCCAAAGCGTATCGCAAAGCTGCCTCGGCATGAATGGCTGTCGTGTCAAACAGCGGCAGCCCGGCATCGGCTTCACTGACCAGCAACGGAATTTCGGTGCAGCCCAGAATGACGCCCTCGGCGCCGAGCGCCGCCAACTTGCGGATGATGTCCACAAAGCCGGCGCGCGACTCGTCTCGAATCTGACCGGCCACCAGTTCGTTATAGATCACACTGTTCACATACGCGCGATCATCTGCATCGGGCACAATCACGGTGATGCCCCGGCGAGCCAGCGTCTCCTGGTAAAAGGTCTTTTCCATCGTAAAGCGCGTGCCCAACAAGCCAACCGTTTTCATCCCGCGCGCCTGTATTGCATCGCCAACGGCATCCAACAAGCTGAGCACCGGGATATTGACGCTGGCCTGCACCTGGTCATAGACAATGTGCATGGTGTTGGTGGCGATGACGACGAAATCAGCGCCGGCGGCTTTTAATTGCCGGGCGGCCTGGCCCAAACCCTGCGCCACCAAGTCCCAACGATCTTGGTTAGGCCAATCCACATACGGCTGGAAACTCACGCTGTAGATGACGATCTCGGGATAGCCATAGTCGCCAAATTGTTCGGTGTAGGCGCGCGTGATGTGCTGGTAATATTCGATGGTGGATGCGGGACTCATTCCACCCAGGATGCCGATTTTCTTGTGCATTGTTCGCTCCTATCGTCTGTGCTTGTTTGCGCAAGCCCGAAGCATTGCCGCCCACCGGCAACTTTCGGGTAAGCGCCGTATTTCATTCTCGCCTACCCGCCCACCAATCTCCCCGGCTGGCACGCGCGGCAAAAGTGCGTGGCAATCTGCTCGCGCTTGACCTCGCTGATCGCGCTGCGGCAGCGCGGGCAGGGCTGGCCGGCTTGGCCGTGCACCGATAAAAAATCGCGCACCTCGACATCAATCGCTTCGCCCATCCGCGCGCGCAATGTCTCAATGGCTTCTGCCAGTACGGCCTGCATCGCCGCGTGCAAGCGCGTCTGTTCGTCTTTTGTCAAACTGGCAACGCGCCGGAATGGGTACACGCCTGCTCGCCAGCAGATTTCATCCGCATACGCATTGCCTATACCCGCCACACAGCTCTGGGTGGTCAGCGCACGCTTGACCTCGCCGCGCTGCTGGCTCAACCGCTGGCAAAAGACGGGCAAGGTCAAGGCCGGGTCAATCGCCTCTGGCCCCAGGCTGGCAAAGGTTGGCACTTGGGGCAGGTCAGCCGCCAAGTACACCTTG
Source organism: Thermoflexales bacterium (assembly GCA_041740315.1). Lineage (GTDB taxonomy): Bacteria > Chloroflexota > Anaerolineae > Fen-1058 > Fen-1058 > JBGSMF01. Next base: position 2,933 of record JBGSMF010000034.1, on the reverse strand, counting down.
CCCATATCTTTGGCGTCGTAGTAACGCAGCTCGTGACCGTCCTCCAAGCCCAACACCAACGCATCGCGGATTCGGTGACGAGGCAGCGGCTCGCCGTAATAAATGCGCCCGGCCAACATGGGGTGGATGACTATATACACATTACTATCGAGAGACAGCAACAGAAATTTGCCGCGCCGCGTTACATCAATAAAGCGCCGGCCTATCAGGTGTTGGCCGATCTCTCCACCTAACAAGTTGCGCACCACCAGCGGGCGGCGCACCTCAACGGCGGCAATCGTCACGCCGGTCACGCGCGGGGCAAGTTGTTCGCGAATGATTGCCAGGTCAGGCAATTCGGGCATTTTTTAGTCCAAGATACGTGACGCCGGGCAAGTCAGTTCCAGGCGTCCAGCCCGTGTGCATGTTATCTTTTGTGGAATTGGTTAGCGCGCTGCCTCGCACAAGCGGCAGACTGAAAGAGCGTGTCTAGCGATACCCTTCCGCCTGCAAATTGAACAAGCGCGCATAAACGCCATCCAGTTGTATCAACTCGGCGTGACTCCCCAGTTCAAGTATCTTGCCCGCCGACAACACCACGATCCGGTCCGCCATGCGCACGGTCGAGAAACGATGCGAGATGAGCACGGCAATGCGGCCTTCTATCAGCTCGCCAAAGCGCCGGAACACCTCATACTCCGCCTCTGCGTCTAACGCCGAAGTTGGCTCGTCCAACACCAGCACCTCGGCCTTCCGCATGAACGCGCGGGCCAGCGCGATCTTTTGCCACTGCCCGCCCGATAACTCTTGGCCCTTTTCCCAGCGCCGCCCCAGCATGGTGTCGTAACCCTGGGGCATGGCCTCGATGATTGGGCCGGCGCCGCCGCGCTCCGCCGCCTCCTTGATACGGGCAAGATCGTCGAGCGCATCCACCTGGCCGAACCCGATATTTTCCCGCACGGTGAATTGGTAACGGACATAGTCCTGGAAGATGACGCCGAAGCGTTGGTGAAGGCTCGTCAGGTCGTAATCGCGCAGGTCCACGCCGTCGAGCAGCACATGCCCATCCGTCGGGTCGTAAAGCCGCGTGAGGAGCTTGATCAACGTCGTCTTGCCTGCCCCGTTGAGGCCGACCAGCGCGATGCGCTCGCCGGGCCGAATGTGCAGGTTGATGTCGCGCAGCACATAGACATCGGAACCAGGATAGCAAAATGAGACGTTCTTGAACTCAATGCCATGGCGAATGGGCGCGGGCGCGATAAGGCCATTGGCCGGCGCAACCAGCAGCGGCTGTAGTTTCAGATACGTCATCAAATTGTCGAGAAACAGGTTGCTCTCGTAGAGGCGGTTCAAGCTGTCGAGCAGCGATCGGATCGAGCTTTGGGATTGCCGAAAAATCGCCAGGAACATTGTCATGTCGCCCAGAGTGATGGCGCCGGCGATTGCGCGCAGGACGATCCACGCATAACTGCCATAGTAAGCCAGGTTGGATAACATCCCCCAGCCCAAGCCCGCAATGATGCGCCGCTGGGCAATAGCGAGGTCTTCCAGGTAGAACCGCGTGAATAGCGTTTGATAGCGTAAAAGCAGCGGCTCGCCCAGCCCAAAGAGCTTGATCTCCTTGACGGTGTCGTTGCCCGTAAGCAGCGTCTCCAGGTAATTCAACAGGCGGGCTTCTGGCGCGCGGCGGCTGACGGCGCGAAACGCGCGCTCGGCGTATTGGGATTGTGAGAGAAAGGCGGGGATGGCGGACACAAAGACAATGACCGCGAGCCACGGGCTGAACCGCGCCAGCAAGACGACCAGGGACGCCAGCGTGATGAGTTGTTGCGCCATCTGGAGTGTAGAGTTGACAATGTTGAGCGCGCTGACGTCGGCCTGGCGACGCGCGTTCTGTAAGGTATCGTAAAAGATGGGATCTTCAAAGAATTGCAAATCCAGGCTGATCGCCTTGCGAATGATCAGACTATTGACGTGGTTGGTCAGTTGCGACTGGAGGATGCGGTCGAAAAGAGAACGCACCTGGCCCGTCACTGAACCGACCAGCACGAGCACGAACTCGAGCGCGAGGTACGGCGCGACGTAGCGGAGCCCGGAGAGCGGTTCCATGCCCTGGCGCGTAGCGTTCACAATTGCATCAATAATCAGCTTGCCTGCCCAGGCCTGCGCCGCCGGCAGGACGGCTGCGACCAGCGTCAAGCTGACCCCCACCAGCGCGGCCGGCCGGCTGGACGACCACACCAAGCGGAATGCTTCCGGTGTATTGCGCAACGCCTCCCAGAACTGGCGCGCCTGATTGCCCATGCGGGCGGCCAAAGAAGCCGGACGCAAGCCGGGCGGGGTAGGATTATTTGAATTCAACGCCGTGCTCCGAGTTGTTGTGGCAGAGACTGGCTCATAGGCAAAGTGAGCGTGCCTTTGGCCGCGGTGAACAAAATGCTCATTGTCTTATCCCCTGTCTGATAACTCAATTCGATGAATATATCGCCACGCCGGATCGCCCGGCCCACGCTGCATCAACCAGAGATGATCTATCGGCACAGTCCAGCGACCAGTGTGCCATTCGCTCTGCCGCAACTGCGCCAGCAGCGATTGGGTCGCGCTCTTGCCCAGACGCATGGTCAGCGTCAGATGCGGCGCATACTGCCGGTGCTTGTCCAGCCCTAATGCTTCAAGCAACCATCGCCGGGCAGCCAACAAGCCATCCGTCATTTTGACGTGCAGGTAGATGACGGGCGTGCTTGGCAGGAAAGACTGGATGCCGCCCAGCACCAACTCAAAGGGCCGAATTTGAGCCTGAACAGCCTGCAAGTGGGCAATTGCTCCAGCTTCATTTTCAGGCGTGGCTGGCCCGGTGCGCCAATAGGTGCCGGCCATGGTCACGTGCGGCGCGGTGATACGGGACGTTTTGGCATCGTGGCGTTGGCGCACAAGCTGGATGCGCTCGGCCAATT
>JBGSMF010000033.1:0-23858 GCA_041740315.1 Thermoflexales bacterium | reverse complement strand
ATGCCCGCCGCCGCCGCCGCTCGGATTCCAGGGGTCTGTGCCGGACGCGCCCTGGCCTGGGCCGCTTGCAGCGCCATAGCCTTGCCCGTTGGCTGAAATGGCTGCCCCCTGCGCAACGATAATGTTTTCTGCTGTGATGATAGTGTTGCCGGTCAGCGTCAGTATGGCCGAATTGGTCACCACCAGGGTTCCTAGCGTGAGCTTTTGGTCAGACCATGTTGTGTTGGTTGTGATAGTGACGTTTTGGGTTGGCACGAGCGTGACCCAGATATAATCTGGCTTGGTTTCGATGGCTTGCTGGTGATCTCCCATAACATTTAGCTTGACGGTGTACAAGCCAGGTAACACATAGGTGTGAGTTGCGGTTTGCCCCTGCCCGGTGGCGCCATCGCCAAAATTCCACAGCCACCGCTCGGCCACGCCTGGTGGGGTGACAGAGCCGGAGAACTGGACAGTTTGCGGGACCATGCCTTGCTGCACATCTGCCGCAAAATCTGCCCACAGCGGGCTGAGGTTGGCTCCCTGGATGCTCTGCGCGCTCCCGTTTCTCCACACGGCCAGATTGCCTTCAGATAGGGCGGGCTTGGTCTGCACATCGGCGCCCGCCACGAGCAATTGTGCCCGGTTGAGCGGCCCAGCCGCCCCGACGAGCTGCCCATACACATTCGAGTCGCCCGCGCGATTATCGGCCCACATCACCAGCATTTGTTCTGTGGCGGGGTCATAGCGCGCGGTGGGGCGCTCTTCATCCGTCTGGACCGACGCCGGGATATCCAGCGTGAATGGATCGCCAGATGTTTGCCCGCTGGGCAACACCCAGCGTTCCATGGTCTTTCTTGGCCGGCCGCTCCCCCAACTATCCCAAACAACGAGGAACGCATCGGCCAGAGAGTTATAGGCCACATTCGGATCCACATCGGCAAAACTGGAGCTGTACACGGTGAAGACAGGATCAAGATCGCTTAAATCTGCCGACATTGTGCGCGCGGCGATGTCAAAGGCATTGGGGTTATCCATCCAGGCCAGCAGGTACGCGCCAGAGGAGCTTGCCGCAACACTCGGATTAAGAGTCCATGCCCATTCTTGCACCACTGCCTGGCGCCCGTCTATCAACATGCCATAAGCAGAGACACGCTGGGCGAAAATATCGGTGGCGGTGTCGCTTATTTCCTTGTCATACCATACAACGAGGAATTCATAGCTGTCAGGGTTGAAAACCACATCGGGTCCACCTGCGCCATCTCCCGATGGGTCGCCATCTCCAATGACAAAATTGCTATCTATCAACTCGCCTTCATAGCTGACGAGCTGGCCGTAAATGTCATTGGGAGTGTTGCGCTCGTCTACCCAGATCACCAGGTAATATCCGGCGTTGGGCGCATAGGCTACCGCTGGGTCACGCTGTGTGGCCGTGTCTGTGACGATTTGGATTGGATCGCCCACCGGCGACCCGCCTGAATTGACCCGCCGGCCCACGATATCCCACTGGCTGCCGTCAAACTGCTGCCAGACAACCAATGATTCTTCGTCATCGGCGTTATAGGCCAGCGCGGGTTGTTCTACCGAGTTTGCTCCAAACTCGGAGATAGACTGAGGCGACAATGCGCCGACCTGGATATAGGATGGTCTAGTCTCGGTATCTGAATAAACGCCGCTCCACGTGGTCAAGCTGACGGTATAAAAACCACTGTAAGAGTAGACGTGGGTTGGGTCTTGAAGGGTGCTCGTCTCTACATCGCCAAAATCCCACAGCCAAGTATCAATCTCTAGTGTTGGCGAAGAGAGGTCTATGAAAGATACCTCCAGCGGGGCCGAGCCGGCAATGGGATCGGCGGAAAAATCTGTGGTGGGGGTCACGGCTTGCGCCGGCAGAGCAAGCGGCCTTTCTGGCCCAAAGGGCGGCCAGACGAGGGCATAGGCGGGCTTGCCGGTGCCGGCTTGGGCGTGGTGGCTCTCTGGGATTTCCCGTGATGGGGGGACAAAAAGCGCGGTTTGACCTAACCCCCTAGCCCCCTTCCCTACGAGGGAAGGGGGAAACTCCCCTCGCCTTGTAGGAGAGGGGCCAGGGGAGAGGTTTGTCACGGCAATTCCCAAAGACCCGGCATGGTAAACCGTCTTGCCTAGCGGCGCGCCCATATAGGCTTCGCTCAACTCGGTTGTGATAAAGGTTGTCACCGTCACATTGCCCGGCGGCACGATTGATGGAACGACTTCTTGGGTGGCCTCGACGGCCTGGCCTACGACAAAGCGGCCCCAGCCAGCGCCGCGCGGAATGATGACGTTGCCAGCATCCAGCGCCTCGAGCGTGATGGTATACACGCCGGTCACCAGGCCGCTTGTATCCAGCGTGACCAGGTCGTAGCGTAGGGGCGCTAATGTGCTGACGAATTGGATCGCGCGTGTATCGGTCAAGATCGGCATGCCGTTAACATCCCACACCTGTGTGCGAGCCTGGCCTGCCAGTGGCGCATTGGCCAGGTTGGAAATGTGCGCGTACAACTGGGCCGGCGTGCCAGAGGCATATTCGACAAAGGGTGGGTTAGCGCCCACGCGGCTCACATCGAGAAAAGCATCCAAGCTGCGCAGCCCGGCGCTGGCCTGGGCGTGGACGATGGGCGCTTCTTGCGCCACTATATTGGCCTGCAGGTAAAACTCACCCAGGGCAGTGGGAGTGATGGAGAGAGGGATAGAGATAGAGCTAGAGATAGAGATGTCGGGCGCCAGTGTACAAGTTATGGGCGACAGCCCCCAGCTTTCAGGATAAAAAGTGATGGCATAGGTGGTGGTCAGCTCGCCGCGGTTTTGCACGCTGAGCGTATAGGCGGCAGGGCGGTCAACGAGCACCACGGCCGCGCCAGGTTGAAAGGCCACCCGCGCATCGTGCCTGGCAATGGCTGTTAGTTGCGCCGTCAAATCGCTGATGGCATCTTGCAGCGCGCTCACGTCAGGCGCAAGCTCGGCGCAGGTGGCGTGGGTCTCAATAACGTCGGCAATTTGCCGCAGCGTGTCGTCGGCGGTGACGAGCGGATAAGCGGCCAGATGGTTAGCCACGGCCTGCGCGCCCAAAGCGAGCCGGTCGCGCAATATCTCTTCCATCAGGTTGCCGTCCTGGCAATCGGCTTGCACCTCGCCGATGGCCAGGCCCAGGTATTCCAATGCGGCCGGCAGCGTGACATCATCGGGATAGAGTTGGGCGGCTTGTTGCGCGGCCTGGTACACTTGCAGTGTGCCAGAACTGACCAACTGCGCCTGGATATAGGTAGTTTGCGTATAAGCGCCGCCGGAAGGACTATGGATACGCAGCGGGTAAGCGCGGCCAATTTCGCCGGTGGTTGTGCTCAAGGTCACCGCCTGGGTGATGGATTGGCTCGGCTCTAAATTGAGCGGTGACACGAGCGGCGAGCTGATCCAGGTTGTGATAGGCAGCGTCAGGCTGAGCGGAAAAGCGCCGCTAATGTTGCCAACGTTCTTGATGCTGATATCGAACGTGGCAGTGAAACCGGGCGCAGAATAGACGAGGGCCGGCGCGGCGGTGAGATGGTTAAAGGCAATGGCCGGCACAGTAAAGACATCCGAGTCGTTTTGTGTGAGCGACGGGTTATCCACCGCAGTCGCCGTGACCGAGAACGGGTGGGGGGTATTGGGGGGCGGCAGGCTGGTGACGGTAGGCGAAACGTACAGCCCCACTTGCCCAATGCCGCCGGCCGGCAGCGTGAGTGTGGTGGTTGGGGCGCAGGCCCCTGCGCCCGCACATTCCGCTCCACTGAGAACGAGCCAGCCGGAGGGGAGACCTGAGATAGAGATAGAGAAGGTGTGCGAGGTGGTTGAGGTGTTGGTAATATCTACGGTATAGGCTGCGTCGGTCAGTTGCAGTTGGCCGTTGTTTGTGTCGAACCCCCCTCCGGCTCCCCCCTGAGAGGGGCCCCAGGGGACGGTGATGAGCGGGTCTTGGGCCACGTCCATTGCCATGCCCTGGTGAGAGGCGATGGTGACGGTGTGTCTGGCCGAGACTATCAGTTCGGGGCGCGAGTAGGATTGGGCTACGACCAGGAAGGTATAATCGCCAGGCTGGGCCAAATTGACACCAGGCGTGACGGTGACCGCGCCGCTTTCGTCCAGGTCAATGCCCCAACCGGGCGGGCCAGAGACCTCCAGGTAATATGTATCGGTCAGGTTGGAAAGCACATCCACCTGGAAATAAGCATTTTGGAACGGTATGACGGCCTGGGTTGGGGGAGCAACACCGAGTTCGACTATTTGGCTGATTGTGCCCGTCATTTGAATGCGGTCTGTGGCTGTGGTCTGTTCGGTGATGGTGATTGCGCCGCTAAAGCCGGCAGCGACAATGCCCTGGCTTGCATCAAGCGCATGCGCGCCGAGTGTAGCCGTGCCGCTCCCTGGCGCAAGCCGGATGCGGGCACCTGTCATTTCAGCTTGTAGCTGTTCAGCGAACATCGGCGTCAGAGTTGGGCCATTTCCCCTGAAAATAATAGAACTGTTTAGCTCAAGTGTGTATGTTTCAGACACATAAAGTGTGTTGTTGAAATACAAAGCATCGGGGTGTATAGTTACAGGGTCGAACGATGTGGCCGACGCTATCAGGCGATAATTGCGCCAATTTGTTGCCAGGCCAAGGCCAGCCAATGCAGGAGAATAGTCGGCCAAGCTAGCCCAGCCATTTATCTCGTAGACTAGGTCAGATCCCGATAATGCTATTGGATCATCGCCTCTGGACCATGCTTCTACTTTTCCGCTGCCCAAGATGCTGCCGTCTGGGAGGTGGACGGTTGCAGAAACGACCGATAAGGCTTTGTAATTCAACCGTGTTTCGCTAGTTTTTTGCCAGGAGGTTGTAAGGTCCCCTTTCATCAAAGCATGACTAGGTGATGAGTCTGCTACAAGTTGACCATTTGCAAATGTATAGGCTCCATTGTATACAACAGCGTCACTTTCGGAATTGCTTGCTCTGGCATCCAGTTGGTATAGCTGAGGCAACAGAGGAAATTGATCGGCAGCAGATAGGGAAACTGTTCCCTGTTCTTGAGCCAGAGTTGAATAATTGATGCCATCAAGGTCAGTCGTGGCTTTGTCTAGTGAATTATGCAAATGGAATTGTGGTTGTTGAGCTTTTAACTGGCCATTCGAGCCGCATTGCCTGCTGATGTCACAGTTGAAATTATCTGGATTTGGAAGCAAAAGTAGATAATCTACATGGAGGTCATCTCCAAACCGGGTGGGTTGTCCGTTACTGTCGAAATAAATCGCACCCACACAATATTGGAAATCGGGGTTGTTATGTTCCCACGACGGGCAAGTATTAATTGACCACAAGCTGTATCGGTATTCAAATTGATCACCTGGGCAACATGTAGAAGCGATCTTTGCAAGAGTTTCTCCTAACTTGACTGTATGTGCGTTAACTATCGAGCAATCGACATTGTCGTCATCCTCTGGGGATGGAGGTTTATCGTCATTGCCATTATCATCTTTTTGCTTGCAATGACTAGGGCGATAAGCCAGGTAGTAGGCGAAAATCACCAATGCAGATCCAAGCCCAAACCCAAGTACAAATGACTGAAAACCGGGAATCGTGGCGAAAATTGCAGCAATGGCAGCCACTAAAGTTAATGCCGCTCCAACCACATCAGTATTGCACTCGCCTGCAGCCACTAGTAGGAGTAACGTGTAAATAACCCCAAATATAAATCCCATGATAAAAAGAATTGCTGGAACCGCCAATGCCAAAATAAAGCTTACGCTACTTACTGTTATACCGTAATCCACAATGGGTTGCGAGAGTGGGGCAAATGTATAGGCGCCGCGCGTGCCATTCTCCAATATTCCTTCCGTCGTGCCATCTGGGGCAATTTCAAACCACCCAAGGTGCAGTTGTCCATTGATTTGGACGGCCCTTTCTGGGACAAGGACGGCTTTGCCTTGCTGCACCGCTTGCGTAATCCGGCTGCGGGCCGTTTCTGATATGGTCAGCGTTTGCAAAGTATCCAGGTTTGATTGGTCTATGCTGACGAGGGGAATGTTTTGCTCGCCTGCGGCCGCAATAATGTGAGCTGCGCTTGCCGCCGGCAAGCCTGTAGCCTGCTGCGTAATTACGCCTTCGAGGGCCGATTCTCTCAGCCCACGCAAAAAGCGGTATTGCGCGGGAGCCGCTTGTGCTTGCCCCGGATTGGCCAGGACGCGGACGTTGTTGGCAATCAGGTCCAGCGCGCTGCTCATGCCGCTTTCGTCCAGGTGCATGCTGACAATCACCGCCCTGGGTGTATCGGGATAGGTTCGCACCATGAGCGACTGCGCCGTAGCCTGGGCAAAAACATCGGAAATATTCAAATGCTGCAAGCCTGTTACCTTTTGTGACGCGGCTAAAGCCTGGCGCATATAGTCAATTTGCTCCAACCTTTCGGCCAAGTCATTTTCATCTATTTCCTGGGTGAGCGTTTCTGCTCCTTGAGCCAACTGGATTGCCTGGGGCAGCATTTGGCGCGCAGGTTCTTCTGGCACAAGCCCTGGCGCAACGATGGTTGTAAAAGTGTCAATGGGAGAAACGAGCGGTGTTGGGTTGCCTTCAAAGCTGACCGACACGTTGCCGCCTGCGATGCGATTTTCTGCTCCAATTCGGTCGGCAACTTCGCGCTCAAAGTGATCCACAAGCTCGCCATCAGCATTGTACGTATCAAGGTGGAGCCACATGCCGGTGTGGACAAAATTGCCCGCCGGAAAATTTGAGAACAAGTCTTGAAAAGCATGCCCTTCAATCACTGTCTCGGAATCGCCCACGGCAAAATAGGGCACATAGGTGTGCTGTACGGCGTAAAAGATCATTCCGCCCCGCACATCCGTGTTTACCAGGTATCCCAACGTGACGGGATTTCCAACCAATTCTACCGAATTGAAGGTCCAAGTCAACGGATAGGCATAAGCCAAGCCGCTATTGCCCATATTCAACTGGTGATAGTTCTCTACCTTGACGGAAAGGGTCACCTTGTGCCGCGTGCTATCGGGCGCCTCAGCAATACGGTCGGTGCCGTCGGCAGCCAATGTGCTGTAAAACGTTTGCCCCGGCGCGGCGTTGGCAAAGCAGGGGTCCAGGTTTGTCCAGCCCAGGCCGGGCAGGTAGGCTTCTACCCACCAGTGGTCAATGGTTTCCGCCAGCAATTGCGGGTCGTTGGCCGGGTCGGCCACCTCTGTTCCGGGCGGGATGTGGCCGATGGTGCCCTGCGGCTTGGGGAACATTGAAAGGATCAGCTCTTGCGCGCGCGCCGTGTTCAGCGTGCCGTGGCGGTAGCGAGCGGGCACGCCGCTGCCGCGCAGCATGGCGATGAGCAAGCTGGCCTGGTCAAGCGAGTTGCCGGCTTCGCTCCACAGCGTGCCGCGCGTGCCGCGCAGCGAGCCTTTGTAGCTTTCATAGCCCAGCGAGCGGACGTAGGCAAAAAGCTGCTGCCAGTCGTTGCCCAGCTCGGCGGCCTTGGCGACCATGTACTCGTCATAATAGTCGGCGTCCACCGTCCAGATCAGCCAATCGCCAGATGGTTCGCCGCCAATGCTATCTGGCGCTAACATCGCGGGGGCGCTAGAGGCTGAAACGGCGCGGCCTTCCAGCGTGCCCCAGGCGCTCGCGCCGGTATCCAGTTCAGTAAAGGTAGAAACGGAGGCAGGAACAGAGATAAAGAGCGTGGCAGTGATGCTTCCCAGCGGCGGAATATCGCCCAGGTTCCAGGCCATTTCCCCGGTGGCCGGCCGGCGATCCGGCATCGGGGAGGACGAGATGAATGCACCCGAATCACTCAGGGTATCGGCCAGCAGCACATTGCGGATCACATTGGGGTCGTTGAAAAAATCTATAGCCAGCGTGGCAGAGATGGTCTCGGTGATGGTGGCAGACACGGGAATATCTGGCAGGATGGCCGGGGGGCGATTGTTGGTGATGGTAAAGGTGATGACGAGCGTGCCAGAAATGGCGTCTGTGGTCGCATAGGCCGATTGCGCGCGAGAGACTGAAAGCGGGTTTGCCAGGGCCGGCGGGGCAAAGTCCTCCTCGTTCATCTGGAGGGCGTCGGCGTTGAGCAAAATGCCGACCGGTTCGCCATCTGGGCCGATGGTGGGCATCGTCATTCCCTCCATTCCCTTCGGCGCGAGCGGGCGGACGCCCGCCAGCGAGGTGGGGTCCTGCTCCACCAGGCCCAATTGCTGCAACATGCCCAGGTAGGCGGCGGTGGCTTTGGGCAAATAGCGGATGAGGGGGATGGACGAAGTGCTTGTCATGGTCACAATGAGGGTATAGGTCACCACGCGGTACAGGACGCTGGCTAAAAGGTTATGAAAAAGCATGTCTGCCTCCTATTAAAAAAACGAAAACCAGCCAGCAGCGAGGATATGCTACAGGCCGCCGGCTGGTGAAACGTCAGAACTGTAAGACTGGTGGCGCAAGGCAAAAAACATTATGCTGTTGCTTGTCCTGCGACAAGCAAATTAAATAGACAACATCGGGCAGAAATTGCCATGCCTCTAGTATACGCAAACTCAACGGGTTGTAATCACCCCAAAGTGTGATTTTCTGATTCACTACCGTACACTTTTTTCATTCTGCCACGAATTTCACGAATTAGCACGAAAAAGACAGAGCAAATTAGTGGAATTCGTGCAATTCGTGGCTAAAAATCTCGGCATTGTTCTCGCAGAATTCACTCCGGGCAGAAAGTGTACGGTAGAGAAATTTTCTGAAAGGGTGAGGGCATGTAATCAACTACAACAAGCCCAACTCTTTGGCTTGCCTGACGGCCTGTATGCGGCTGCGCGCGCCCAATTTACTGTAAATGTTTTTGGTATGTGTTTTGATCGTGTTGAGAGAAATGCACAACTCGTGAGCGATCTCTTGGTTTGAAAGGCCGGCCGCAACCAGGCGCAGCACCTCCAACTCTCTCTGGCTGAGGGATTCCACCGGGGGCAAGGCATCGCTGTCTGAAGCTTTTGGGCGCGTTCTTGCTCTCTTTTTAAACTCGCTCACAATCTGGCAGTGGGCCGCCACCTTTTCCAAGAACATACGCCGCGCTTTCTCATCGCCGATTTGGGCCGCTCGCTCTTGCAACAAGCGATAGGCGGCGCTCAAAATGCTGACGGCGCGCGGATCTTTGTTGGCGCACAAGACCTGATAGCAAACCAGGTAACCCCGAAAAGGCTCGCCTGTGCTGTCGAGCGTGTTGCTCTCCAAGTATTCCAAAATCTCTTCAACCTGCGCCTGGGCCTGGGCCAAATCGCCGCGGGCCATCGAGATGCGCGCCAATCCAACCAGGGATTCCATAGACAGGCGGTGCATGCCTAACGCCCGTAGCAAGGCCACAGCGCGTTGGCAAACATCAGCCGCCTCTTCCAATTGTCCCAAATCTACCAACGCGCAGCCCAGGTTCGTCAGGGCATAGCCCTCGTTAAGGCGATCGCCCAATTCCTGCGCAATTTGCCAGGCTTGCCGGCTGTATTCTTGGACGGCTTTAAAATCGCCCATGTAGCGCGAGAGCAAACCCATATTGACCAGGCTCATGGCCTCGCCATGCCGGTCGCCCATCTCACGGTAAATTTGCATTGTCTGCTCGTGGCAGGTTCTCGACCTGGCATAATCGCCTATCAGGCTCAAAACGATGCCCAGATTATTGAGCGCCCCGCCTTCGCCCCAGCGGTCACCCAGTTCACGGTAGATGCGCAGGGACTGCTCGTAATAGGCCTGGGCCTGGGCATAGTCACCCTCGCGCCAACAAATATTGCCCAGGTTGCGCAGGGCATTGGCCTCTACCTGGCGCGAGTCTAGCGCTTTGGATAGAATCAAGGCTTGTCCAAGCAACTCTTTTGCTCTGGGGTAATCCGTTTGGTGAATGGCCATGCCTGCCAGGCTGAGAAGGCAAAACGCCATCTCGGGTAAATCTCCCCAAGCCTGAAATACGGCCAGGCTCTGGCGCAATTGCGCTACGGCTAGCTCGTGCTGCCCCAGACGGCCCGCGAACAAACTCTGGCGCGCCATCAACTTACAGGCAATAGGCGAGGCAGTGGGCGCTCCCAACCCTTTTGCTGCCCTGGCAAAAGCCGCCTCGCCTTCTTGGAGCCAACCCCGCATCGAGTAAAACCGCGCCAGGTCATCTAAACACTGCTCAATCAAATTAACCTTGGCGCGTTCCGCGGCCCAGTCCCAGGCGCGTCGGATATTTTCTATTTCTGCGCTGATGAGCCGCAGCGCCGCAAGCTGCTCGCGCCCCTTGAGCGCCTGTCCCTGTTCGTGGAGAAAGGCCAGAAAACATTCACAGTGTTTGTCTCTGGTTTTCTCTTCTTCCCCACGAGTCTGAGCCAGCTTTTCAGCCGCATATTGTTTTAATAACTCGTGCATCTCGTAACGTTCTGAGGAGGGATTCCAGCGCAACAATGACTTGTCTACCAAAGAGGTCAACACATCTGGCGTGGCGTCGGCAACACATTGGGCTTTTGCCCTTTTGGCCCCGCCTCCAAAGGTGGCTAGCCGGCTAAAAACCTGCTGCTCTTGGGCTGTCAGCGCGTGCCACGAATGTTCAAACACCGCTCGCACGCTGCGATGCCGCTCGGGCAGGTCTTGCCAGCTCGATACCAGGAAATCCAGGCCATTTTCAATCTGGCAGGCAATTTCCTGGCAAGACCAGGCCCTGGCCAAGGCAGCAGCCATCTCGATAGCCAGAGGCAGCCCGTCCACCAGTTGGCAAATGCGAATCACGTGCGGGCGATTTTGGTCAGTGATTGAGAAATTGGGGCAAACTCGGCGAACGCTTTGCAGAAACAACTGCACAGCGCCCCAGTTTTCAATCTTGTCCGATGTTTCGGGAGGAACACATAGCCCCTTAACTTCAAAGAGGCTTTCCCCATATAGCCGGAGGCGCTCGCGCGAAGTCGCCAAGATTCGCACGCCAGGCGCCTGCTGGATGAGTTCAACCAACATGCCCGCGGCCGGTACCATATGCTCAAAGTTGTCCAGCACCAGCAGCAATTCCTTTGCCCGCAGATAATCGAAAAGCTGGAGCTTGGGATCCGCCTGGTCATACAGAGAAAACTGCAACGTTTCCACGATCGAGGCCGCCAGGGAATCTGGCGAGCTAGCCGCGGCCAGGGGCGCAAAATAGACGCCATCGCAGAAATAGGGCAGACTGTCCCAAGCCACCTGCAAGGCCAGGCAGGTTTTGCCCACCCCGCCCAGGCCCGTGAGGGTGACCAGTCGTCCATCTCGAAGCAAATGGTGAATTTTCTGGCGCTCGTCTTCTCTGCCCACCAAGCTGGTGAGGCCGGCAGGCAAGTTGTGAGGAGGCAAGCCTGCCACGACCGGGCTTTCTAGCCAGCGTGTCAAGCGTTGTTCGCCAATGATTGACCCCATCGCAAATCTCCGCGCAGATGCCTATATAGATCAAAAATTCCAGAGTTTTACCGATAAATCTATCTGCTGCGGGTCGCGCAGCGACCTGCCCAGTTTATCATGGCGCGGCGTTCGCTGCAACCAGGTTGATGTGCTACCTACTATACCGCCGCTACCGTATGGGGTACGGTAGCTACGCAGGTTTTGAGACAGGCACTAGTCCAGTGGGGTGGGGGGATAAAAATCCTTGTCGCACGATAGCGTTTTTGCGCCATGAATGTTTTTGATATTTGCCGTCTTGTGTTATAATTGTATGTACAATCAACGAAAGATAAGCTTGTGACCCAAGACAGATGCTCCGTTTTTCATCATTGCCTGTACTTTACCGCCAACGCCCTGGCGCGCGCTGTCACGCGCATGGCCGAAGAAGAGTTTGCTTTGGCCGGCATCGCTCCCTCGTATGCCTTTTTGATGATGCTGGTGAACGAGACGCCCGGCATCACCCAAAAAGAACTGGCCGAAAAGCTGGCGCTCGCTCCTTCCACCGTAACTCGCTTTGTTGACACGTTGGCCCGCAAGGGTTACCTGGAAAAGAGGGCCGAAGGCAAACTGTCAAGAATCTATTCCACAAAAAAGGGCAAGCGGCTGCAAAAGACGATTGACGCGGCATGGCAGGCGCTGCACCGCCGCTACTCGCAGGTTTTGGGCGAGAAAGACAGCCGGAAATTGGCTCAGACAATTGACCAGGCCAGCCAAAAACTAGAGGCCGGTTAATTTTTTTTGTTTCTATATTTGCTTGTACATACAAACAAACCAAGGAGGCTAAATGCTGCAGAAAATTGGCAATCAAAATGTGCTTTACCCTATGCCGGTTACGCTGGTGGGGGCGTTGGTGAACGGGCGGGTCAACTTTATCAACATTGCCCACGTAGGCATCTTGTGCGCCCAACCCCCTCACCTGATTTCGCTTGGCATGAACAAAACCCACTATACCAATGCCGGCATAAGAGAGAACAAGACGTTCAGCGTCAACCTGCCCACCGAGGCGATGGTGACTGAGACCGATTATGTTGGCCTTGTTTCGGGGCGGGTGGTAGACAAGTCGGGCGTGTTCGAAGTTGTTTTCGGCGAACTAGGGACCGCGCCGCTTATCAAGAATTGCCCATTAGCAATGGAGTGCAGGCTCTACACGGTAGTGGATACTCCCACCACCGATGTTTTTGTGGGTGAAGTTGTGGCCACCTATGCCGACCCGTCCGTTTTGGTAGACGGCAAGGTTGAGCTGTCCAAGGTCAAGCCGCTGCTGTTCGATATGACAAGCCGGAAATATTGGACGCTTGGGCCGGCCATTGCCGATTGCTGGAAAATCGGCAAGCAGTTGAAAAAATAAAATTCAAACGGGACCAGTATGCCAATAATGCCATCCTGGTGTATACTGGTAAATGTCACAATGGGATGTGGCATTGATAGTAGGTAGACAGGCGGGCGGCAGGGGGCCGTGCTATGGGCAGACTTGGAAATGTTTGCATCATCCTCGCGCTTTTTTTTCTGGCGGGCTATATGCTGGGGCCGACGACTGTCCAGGCGCAGACGCCCACGCCAAGATTTACCCATCTCACCGGCGAACAAGGCCTATCTAATAATACAGTGTGGTGCATCTTGCAAGATGCCCAGGGGTTCATGTGGTTCGGGACGCATGACGGACTGAACAAATACGACGGATACACTTTTACCGTCTATCAGCACCGTCGTTCGGAATCTGATTCGTTATCGGAAGGGACAATTTATGCGCTTTACCAGGATCACGCAGGTACGTTGTGGATTGGCACCCCGACCGGCCTGGATAGTTTTACGGGGCATGGCACGCAATTCACCCATCACCCCGCCATCGGCGAACAGGTTAATGTAATCTACCAAGACGCTGCGGGCGATTTGTGGATCGGCACGGCTGGTGCAGGTCTTTTTCGGCGCGAGCAAGCAACCGGACAGTTCGTTTCGCACAAGCATGACCCGGCGGACGCGCGCAGCTTGAGTGATAACGAGGTAATATCCCTTTATGAGGATCGGGCTGGAACATTATGGGTAGGCACGGCTACCAATGGGCTTGATGCCCTTGATCGCGACACCGGACAATTTACCCACTACCCCCATGACCCGGCCAACCCCCATAGTCTAAGCTACAATCGGGTGACGGCCATCTATCAAGATCAGCCCGGCGTCTTGTGGATTGGGACAGCCAACCCGTACGAGGTCGGCGAAGGCGGCCTGAATGTTTTCGACAAGGCCACCGGCCAATTCACGCGTTACTTGCGCAATCCACAGGATCGTCATAGTTTAAGCAGTAACCACGTCAAGTCAATCTACGAAGACCAGACCGGCGCGCTCTGGATTGGCACGGATGATGGGTTGAACATTTTCAATCGCGCCACGAGCACTTTTGCCAGTTATCAGCATGATCCGTCGGATCCTCATAGTCTGAGCAGTAGTAGAATCACGACCATTTACGAGGATCAGTCCGGCGCGCTCTGGTTTGGGACCGAGGACCAGGGGATCAACCAGTATGCCCGCGCCAAAGAAAGATTCGCGCGCTACCAGCACACCCCGCTCGATTTCAACAGCCTGAGCGATTCGCCGGTTGGCGCGCTCTACGAGGATCACACCGGCATCCTCTGGATCGGCACCCTTGGCGCTGGCCTGGATAGCCTCGACCGCGCCACAGGGCAATTCACACACTATACGCACGACCCTAACGACCCTCACAGCCTTGCCCACAATTATGTCAATGCCCTCTACAAAGACCACGCAGGTGTGCTGTGGGTAGGAACCCGCGCTGGCCTGAGCCGATTCGACCGCGCCACGGGGCACTTTACACACTTTATTCACAACCCCGGCGACCCGAACAGCCTGAGTCAGGGAGCAATCAAGGTCATTTTGGAGGATCACACCCAAACCCTCTGGATTGGCACAGAAGAGCCAGGCAATCTGAACAAGTTCGATAAAGCCAGCGGGACCTTTGCCCGTTACGAGTACGATCCGAACAGCCCAAGTGGTTTTGTCAATACGTACGGCGTGAGAGCCATTTATGAAGACCAGGCGGGAGATTTGTGGCTGGGCACCTATAGCGGACTGGTTCATTTTGATCGCCAGGCTGAGACATTTATACAATACCGGCGCGACCCCCAAGACCCGCACAGCTTGAGCCACGATTTTGTTTGGTCAATCTATCAAGACCAAACTGGGATATTCTGGATTGCCACCAGCGGCGGACTGGACCGCTTTGACCAGAGCGTCGAACAGTTTACCGTGTACACAACAGAAAACGGCCTGGCCTGCGATAATGTTGCAGGCATCCTTGCCGACGAGCAAGGCAACTTGTGGATAGGCACAGGCGGGGGAGGCCTATCCAGGTTCGATCCGCAAACCGAGACCTTTCGGAACTATGACGTCGGCGATGGCCTGACGAGTAACACACTCTTGATAGCGGCCCACCACCAAAGCAAAAGTGGAGAAATGTTCTTTGGCGCCGATAATGGATTCAACGCCTTTCACCCGGCAGATGTGAAGGATAACCCTCACCTTCCACCCATCGTGTTAACCGCGTTCCGCAAGTTTGACAAGCTTGTCGAATTTGATACGCCTCTCTCGGAGGTGGAAGAGATTGCGCTGTCCTACCAGGACAACTTTTTCGCCTTTGAATTCGCGGCCCTGGATTATACCGAGCCGGCTGGGAACCAGTATGCTTATCGACTGGAAGGCTTTGACCGTGATTGGATTTACTG
This sequence comes from Thermoflexales bacterium, assembly GCA_041740315.1. Taxonomy (GTDB): domain Bacteria; phylum Chloroflexota; class Anaerolineae; order Fen-1058; family Fen-1058; genus JBGSMF01. Next base: position 8,708 of record JBGSMF010000033.1, on the reverse strand, counting down.
CGGCTCGCGGCGCTATGCCAGTTATACCAACCTGCCGCCTGGCACTTTTTACTTTCGTGTCAAGGGCAGCAATAACGACGGCGTTTGGAACGAGGCTGGACAGACCGTGAGAATCGTCGTCACGCCGCCGCCCTGGCAGACTTGGTGGTTCAGGGTTCTAGCCTTTGCCCTCGTTTCGGGTATTATCGCCGTCACTGTCAGGGGACGGCTGAGAAACATTGCCGTGCTGCGTGAAAGCGAAGAGCGCTTTCGGACCTTGTTCGATAACGCCCCGCTGTGTGTCTTTGAGCTAGATGTGACGGCAAGCACGCCCCGCATTCTCCGCGCCAATCAGCGTTCAGAGAGCGTCTTTGGCTGGCCGGCGGCGGAACTGGCGGGAGCCTTGCCTGAGCAGATTTTTCCCCAGCGCGCGCGGCCCGTGCTGGAACGGACGACCGAGTCGCTGCGCGCCGGCGAGACAATCGTTGCCGAGTCCGCTGGGCTGCGCCGAGATGGCGCCGAGTTCCCTGTTCGCATCAGCGCGGCGCGGGAACCCGGAGGTGGGCGGGCCATCCTTGTTGTAGAGGACGTTACGGCCGAGCGGGAGCGTCGCACGGAGGAGCAAGCCATTGCCGAGGAGCGCCGTCGCATCGCCCGCGAAATCCACGACGGGTTGGCCCAAGATTTGGCGGGGCTGCGCTTCCAGGTTGGGCTGTGGCACAAGCTGGTGGACGCTGACCCTCCTCAGATGCACGCCGAGCTAGATGGCTTGCGGAGATTATTAAGCAAAAATATCCGCGAGGTGCGCCGTTCTATCTTTGCTCTGCGGCCGGTGGCGTTGGACGAATTGGGCTTTTACCCCGCTCTCTGTCAATTCATCAGCGAGTTTGGAGAACAGAACCAACTCCATATTGATCTGCAAGTTGGGGGGCAGGTGGAAAAGCTGCCGGCGTTCTTGGAGCCGGTGCTGTTTCGCCTCATACAAGAATCATTGAACAACACTGGCAAACATGCTCAGGCCAGCATGGTCTGGATACTATTGGATCTCAAATCGCCTGGCGAGGTGGCGCTGAGAATTCGGGACGACGGGGTAGGGTTTGACCCGGCCACTCTGGAACAAGCCGCTCGACGCGGACACTTGGGGCTGAAGCAAATGCGCGAGCGAGTGGAAAATCTCAAAGGCACGTTCGAGTTACGCAGCCAACCCGGGCGCGGGACAGAAATTTGGGCTGTTGTGCCGCTTGGGGGCCAATGACGGCCGCACTTGGAGGATACATGTCGTCAATCCGCGTACTCATTGCGGACGATCACCGGATTGTCCGGCAGGGCTTGCGCCACGTCTGCGAACTGGCGGGCGATCTCGCCGTCATCGGCGAGGCGGAGGATGGGCGAGAAGCCATCAAGCTGGCGCGGCAATTGCGGCCCGACATCATCTTGATGGATATCAACATGCCTGTCTTGGATGGTGTGCAGGCCACCAGCCTTATTGTCGAAGCCGACCCTTCGGTGCGGGTGATTATTCTTACCATGTACCGGCAAGATCATTATGTATTTGAGGCCGTCAAGGCCGGCGCGCGCGGCTATTTGCTCAAGGACATTGACGAGCAAGACCTGGTCGCCGCCATCCGGGCCGTTCACTTGGGAGATGCGCTGATCAACCCCAGCCTGGCCGTCAAGCTGCTGGACGAATTTCGCCGCCTCGGCCACAAGGCTGACGAGGCTGATGATATGGAAAACCTGACCAAGGCGGAAATGGATATATTGCGCCTGGTAGCGCAGGGAGAGGACAACAAGGCCATCGCAGAGCGATTGGCCTTGTCGGAAAGAACGATTGCTAACCGGTTGAGCAGCGTGTACGAAAAGCTGCACGTCAACAATCGCACTCAGGCCGCCTTGATTGCGTTGCGCCGCGGGTGGATGACGTTAGAGCCAGAAGACTGAACACTCTTACTGGTCAGGGGAAAAAGTGCCTTTCAATAGGTACTTTTTTTTTGCCTGGTTGTGAATTTTGTCTCTTGCGAACCAGGGCAGATTTGTGAGATATTAGGGACATGCGGCTAGTTGTCGCGGTCGCTTGTTTTCCAGGAGAAAAAGCCGGTGAATGACCCCATCCATGTGTTGATTGTGGACGACGATGATGCGTTCCGCCAGAGAGCGCGTGAATCGCTTGAAAGCACAGAGGGCATCATGGTCGTGGGCGAGTCCAAGGACGCGCAGAGAGTAATCCATCTGATTCACGAGACTTGCCCTGATGTCGTTCTGTTAGACCTAGGCGCGCCGCGCGCAAGTAACCTGCAAAGAGTAACGCAAATCCGCGCCTCGTTTCCTCAGGTCAAGATTATCGTGCTGAACGATGAGGGTCAGGAGCAACAGGTGCTCGACGCGTTCAGAGAAGGCGCGCTGGGGCATTTGATCAGGAAAAAGGTCTCGGCAACTCGGATCGTTCAGAGCATCCGCGTGGTCAACGCCGGGCAAGCCGTCCTTAGCCCTGACGTCGCCGGCAGCATATTAGACAAGGTCATTCAAAGGCAAAGAAAATGAACCCGATTTTAATTAGTACCTTATCAGTCAAATCTTTGCTTTTTCAGCAAAGAAAACTCACCACAAAGGACACAAAGAGCACAAAGTAAAAACCTTAGTGGACTTGGTGTCCTTTGTGGTTTTGGTTCTGGCTTGGCCAGGCTAGGTTAGGAGGTAGAAATGTCGGTCAAAAAAATTTTGCTCATCGGATTGATTGCCAGCACCATGCTGCTGGTGGTGAGAAGCGTGTCTGGCTCTCAAGTCCATTCTGTAGCTGCGGATTGGACCTTTGAAGGGCGAGTGTATGTAGGTGACGTTGGCGCCGAGCCGCCCACTGCACATCTCTTGGAGGGGGTCACGGTCTCTGTCTATGGCGCGAACAATCCCTATCCCGATCTTGGCACGTTCATTCGCAGCACCACAACCAACGCCCAGGGCTGGTACGGCCTGACCGTCTATGATGATGATGGGGCATTTGAGTATTATCATATCCTGGAAACAGACCTGCCGGGCTATGGTTCCGCCGGTGCGACGACCATCAGTGGAACGGTGCGAACCGCCAACTGGATCGAGTATGTCATCCCCTTGGACGGCAAGACGCTCACCGGCAACAAATTTTGGGACAGCCCACCCCCAGAGACAGTTGAATGTAACTCGTGTACCGATTGCTCGGCCAAGCTAAACGGCGTCTACGACGTCGTTGCTCTCAACACCGACCTCACTGGCCTCGCAGGTTCCTGCGTGCTCTTTGGAGCCGGCAACACTACTTTTGATTGCCAAGGCCACACCATCGCTGGCAACCATCCCGGCGAATTTTCCTATGGCATCCGCATAGAGGGACAGAATAGCAACATCATCAGCAATTGCGTGGTCTCGGGCTTTGAGACGGGTATCTCACTAATGTTCTCTGGCAGCAACAGCCTGATTAGCAACACTTTGCAGGCCAACGGGTTGGGCATCCACCTCGCAGATTCCGACGGCAACACTTTGTCGGGCAACAACCTTGCGCAGAACCAGATTGGAACATACATGATTTCTGCCGATTCCAATAGCTTTGCCAACAACGTGATGTGCAAGCAGACCAAGCAGGATATTTACGCCTTGAATGCCACCTCAGGCAACACTCGTTCTGGCGACAAGTGCGATTTCATCTACAACTGGAACGGCAGCGGGGGCGTGAGCGCATGCGCCCAGACGTGCACGCCCAATATTCCCACCACTTGCGCTTCTGGGACGGCGTGCCAGAATGCTCTCAACGGCGACTATAATTATGTGGCCTTGACCAGCGATCTGACCATCCCCGGCGGCCTCACGGTTGGCGGCAATCACCTCACACTGGATTGCGCCGGGCACACGCTGACAGGCAGCGGCGCGAACGCCGGCGTTGTCCTGGATAACAAGATCGGTGTCACGGTGCAAAACTGCACCATCCAAAACTTTCACACCGGCATCACGCTTCGCTCCGCTTATCTGAACATGCTCCAGTCCAATATTGCCATCAACAACACCGTCGGCGCCTCACTCATAAAGACAGAAGACGTGCTCAGGCCGGAGCAAAACGCGGTTTATAACAATGCCCTGACCGAAAACGACTTGTATGGGCTGTGGCTTGTGGGTGCGGCCAACAACGACATCTCGAACAACGATATGGAGGACAATGGCAGCTATGCGCTGTGGGTGAGCGGCGCGTGCAGCAACACGGTCAACAACAACACAGGCGGCAACGGGGGCAATCTCTTGTACTGGCACGATCTGCCCGCCGGCGGCTCTGTCCCGGCAGGGAGTTATGATGAAGTGGTGTTGTGCAATGTCCATAATGCCGCCATCGAGAACCTGCGCATGAACAACGGCGCAATAAAGAACGACGGCATTCTGCTGATAGATTCTGGCAACATTCAAGTGCGCAACAACTGGCTTACCTATACCAACGGCATTGCCGTAATCAGCTCGACCCAAGTCAGTATTTACAGCAACGATGTCTTTTCAAGCCAGAACCACGCTATCAGCCTGGATTACAGCCCCAACGCCAGCGTCTATACCAACACGCTCCACGACAACCCCGGCGATGGCGTCTTTGTGGGTATGGGCACGGGCGGCACGCAGGTCTATAACAATGCCATACACGACAATTACCGGGGAATCGAGGTCAACGACACGAGCAACGTGACGGTCAACGGCAACGTCGTTAAAAAGAACACCGAGGAGGGGATTGCGGTCAACGACTCTACGGGTGTAACCCTGTCTGGCAACACTGTGCTGCAGAACGGCATGGGGCTATTCTTTGATCACACGTCAGGCCAATCCACGGTCACAAACAACAAGATTTGCTACAACACTGACTCTGATATTTACAATAACGGCCTGGGCAACACTGGAAGTAGCAACACCTGCGCCAGATCGTGGGCCTGGCAAGATTCTGGCGCGACGAGCGGGTGCAGCCTCAAGTGCATCGGCTGGTATCAATACAACTATGGCTATAATTTCACGAATCCGACGAAATATCCGCTCAGCTTTGGCTGCCCGTGGGGCGCGTGCCAGGGTGATTACGTGGATACGTTTGGAGAAGACCAGGTCTATACCTCGATTGACATTTGCATCGGCGTTCCGCTGTGTTTGCCATTCGTCGGGTGTTATTGTCTTGGATGGAACAAGAGCGTATCCACCGGCATCCCAGACATACATGCTTCGCTCTATTACGCGGCGGCCTACCATCACAGCGGCAACCCGGGTGAGTGCACCGGCATGAGCACGACCAGCCTGCGCTTTTATCGCGGCGACCGCTATGTCTCGCAGTACAACAGTTCGGCCCAAAAGGTATCGGACCTGAGCTACTCTGGCAAGTTGGAAGACGCGATTGATGCAGCCCACGGCGCAATCGTCTCGTGGGAAATTGCCAGCCGTTACCTTAGCTGGTACGCCGCGGGGGGACAAAGCCCCAACGAGGTGTTGAGCATGGTCAAGCAGGGCATCCAGAACAACCAGCCAGGCAGCATTGTGATGCTGGATGGGCTGACCACGGCGCACACGGTCGTTGCGGCCGAGGTGCGCGAGTCTGGCGACACGGCCCTCATCTATATCTACGACAGCAACGTCCCCAAGTTTTCTACCCAATACCCCACAGACGAGACCGCCTACCCGCACATCACGGTGACCAAGTCCACCAATACGTTTCAATATGCGAACACAGGCTACTCTGCCATGTGGTTCTTGCCATATTCGGTCGCCAATGGCAGCTTTACCATTCCCCTGGGGTGGAAGCAGGTCATGTTCAGCGGCTGGGGGTCGGCAGATACAGGGGTTGAGGATGAGAGTGGCCACGTGATTGGGTGGCAAGGCGGCGTATTCACAAATACTATTCCTGGCGCGGCGCCCATGTTTGGCTGGGGCAACCTACAAGAATCCGAGCACGAGTTTTATATCCTCCCACCCAAGGGCTACACGGCTCACATCGCCGGCAATGGGAGCGGCCGTTACAACGTCGCCGCGTTCAACACCAACTCTATGTTTGAGCTTCAAGATGTGCCCGCCAATCCCGCCACGAGCGACACCCTCTCCTTCGGCTACGAGTACGATAACCCGCCCACCGTCCGTGTAAAGTTCGAGACGATGGACGCCAGCAAGCCCTATTCGCTCACTATCGGTGAAAAGTTTAACCCCTCTGGCGCGGTGCGGCTCTATTCCATCCAGAATGCGCGCATCTACCCTGGCGCCCAGGCGGTCTTGCGGGTCAGCCCCGATTTCCACATGCTGATCTACACTAATCGAGGGGCAGAGCCTGTGGCATACACCGCCAGGCTGCAAGGCTCGATGGTCTCACCGACTGTGCCAATCGGCGAGATACTGCCCACTGCTGTGCGAGGCGGCCTTGTCATCGAGCCAATGTCTACCCACGTGCTGTTCCCCGACAACTGGCTTGACCTGAACGGCTCGCAGATCAATCTGCGCGTGGAGCAGTGCGGCAATGGTGGGTGTGGCTTGGGAGAGGGGCCGTATAACTGCCCGGAGGACTGTGGAGAGTTTCTGCCTTGCGTCCCGCCGCATGATGACATGCCCATCACCCAAACGACGACGCTCTGTCCCGGCGTCTATGAAATCGCCGACGCGGGCAACCCCGGCGTGCTGAATGTCAGCGCCAACGGCGCAACGCTTGATTGCGGCGGCGCCAAGCTGATTGGGAACGGCACGGGCATTGGCATCCTGAGCAGCGCCACAAGCTATGTCACGATCACCAACTGTTATGTGCAGGGTTATGCCACCGGCGTCGCGCTCGATGGCGTGCAGCACGGGGCGCTCTTTCAGACGGCGCTGGTCTCGAACACTGTGGGGGCGCAACTAGATGGTGGGTCGAACGCGCGCGTCACGCGAAACTATGTGTGGGGCAACCAGAGTGGCATTCACCTGGTGGGAGTGAACGACGGCGAGCTGGCGCAAAACCTGGTCTGCGCCAATAACGATGTGGATGTTCAGTCGCTCGGCGGCGCGGGCAACAGTGGGTTTAGCAATGCCTGTGATCGGCCACAAGGCTGGGCAGACGCGGGCAGCGCCGGGTGCACCTTTTCTTGCACTCCGCCCAAGCTTATCTACTTGCCGCTAGTGTTGCGGAACCATTAATCTTTTCAAAGACAGTTTGAGTTAACCTTTAAAAATCAATCATCCTTCTCTTGAGTGTTGGTGATGGGATTTTACTACGGAGACACAGAGTTGCCAGAGTTCTCTGTGTCCTCTGTGCCTCCGTGGTTCAAAACCAAGCCGTTGTCGCATCAGCACGCGGGGGAACCACTTGAAATCATGAGGTAAAAATGTTTAAAAGAGTCTTGACCATTGTTCTAATTGCCAGCGCCGTGGGTGTCGTTGGCGCCCGCGCTCAATTTCCAGAATGGGAGGCCAGGTCGGCGGCTGCCAACCCATATTTGGGTGGCGAGATTGTAATCTCGGCCCTAGACAACGAAGAGTGCCTTCCATCCGTGGCCTACAACTGGAAGCACCACGAGTACCTGGTCGTCTGGCACACGAAATGGACCATCGGCACCCGCGATATCCGAGCGGCGCGAATCTCTGATAGAGGCCAGGTTTTGGGCGCTTTTACTGTTTACGAACATGCCACCAAAGATAGCGCCCAACCCACTGTGGTCTATGACCCTGTCAACGACCGCTACCTGGTGGCGTGGGTCTTTGACGCCTCTGGTAATGGCAGCGACTGGGATCTGTACGGACGCCTTGTCCCCTGGGACGGTCCCATCGCCAGCCTGAATGAATTTGTCATTTGCAATTGGGGCACCCACCAGTGGAACCCCACAGTGGCCTATGGGCGAGCAGTGGAAGAGTTTTTGGTCGTTTGGGCCAATGAGTACCAGGCTGGCACACTGCCAGTGTACGTCAGCGGGCGCCGGGTCAAGGCCGCCGATGGGAGCTTTCCAGGCGGCAGTAGTGACCTGACCATCAACCACGCAACTGAAAATCGCGTCAACCCCGATGTGACCTACAACCTTGCGCGAAACGAATACCTGATGGTCTATGATAATGCAGTGAACATTTTTGGGATTAGGTTGACGGGCAATCTTGGGCACAATTTTGGGGGTGAATTTAGCATTGCCGGATGGCCGGCCACCGAAATCCATCCCGCTGTGGCTGCTTGTGAAGGAGCTGATCAGTATCTGGTGGCCTGGCAATCGAACCAGGATGCTGGTAACGATGCCATCTATGCGCGATTCGTAGGCGGCGATGGCGCCCCTGGCAGTGTCCATTTGATTGATGATACCACCTCGCCGGAACAGGAGGCGGATGTGGCCTGCAATCTATCAGGAACACAGTATCTCGTCACCTGGCAAACCAGGTATACAAATCTCAAATATGGCATCTGGGGGCGCGTGGTGCAGCCAGACGCGACACTGGAACCCGGCTTTGTCATTGTTCAACCAGGCTCGGCTACAGACCGCACTAACCCAATCTCTGCCGGCGGCCATACCAACTACTTGGTAGTGTGGGAACACGACCGTGATGGCACATCCTACCAAGATATTCACGGGCGGCTCATCACTCCTAATGTGGTATTTATCCCACTGGTGCTGCGCAACCAGTGACCTTTTCAAAGACAGTTTGAGCCAACTTTAGGAGGAGAGATGTTTAAAAGAGCATTGATCGTCATCCTGATTGCCGGCGCCGTGGCGCTGGCCGTGGGCGCTGGCCCCGGATCTGTCAGCCAGGCCCGC
>JBGSMF010000032.1:0-30522 GCA_041740315.1 Thermoflexales bacterium | reverse complement strand
CTTTGCTTTTCCGGCAAAGAAAATTCACCACGAAGGCCACAAAGGAACACGAAGGAAAACTCTAGAGGGAGCCTTTGTGTCCCTTGGTGTACTTGGTGGTAAAAATGCCCCCCTGTTTGGTTCCGGCTTGGCCGGGTTAGGACTAAGGATTAAATAAATTGCTCATCTATAGCTCGTTTTGCCCGTATTTCGGCGTCACTGTGGGCAAGTTATTTAATTTCCAATCCTTAGCGGATCGGTTCGGCGAAGCCGAACCGCCTAACTTGGGAGGAAAACCCTATGTCAAAGCGTGACTTTAAGGAATTTGACGCCGATCTCAAACGCCAGGGCAATCCACACGCTTTGCGCGGCGGAGCCGAAGCGATCTCACCCGCCATGGCTATCAGGCCGACCTGCGCGACTATGCCGCCTGGGTGCAGGAGACCTATGGCGAGGCGTTCAACCCCGCCAAGATCACCCGCGATGATGTGCAAGCCTATCTCAAACACTTGTCCAAGGTGCGCAAGACCAAGCCGGCTACGACTAATCGCAAGGCTGCCTGCCCGCCGCAGGTGGGGCGGCGCTTTCCGCGTTTTGCAGATGGGCGGTAGTTGCCGGCATCCTCAAGGCCGACCCGACTGCCGGCATCAAGGGCATCAAGCAGGCCAAAACGCCGCCCAAGGCGCTGGATCGCGCTGACCTCAACCGGCTGCTGCGCAAGGTGCAACATTCCGACCGGCCACTGCACGCGGCGATTGTGACGCTCTTGGCTAACACGGGCATCAGGGTAGGTGAGTTGTGCGCTTTGATGCAGGATGACGTGGACATTAGCCTGACGGCCACAGGCAAGCCGCGTTCCGGCAAGCTAATTGTGTGCTCAGGCAAGGGTGAGAAATTCAGAGAAATCCCGTTGAACGCGGAAGCGCGGCGTTACCTGGACGAGTACAACAAAAGTGCGCCCGAATCCTGCGGTTGCCGGTGACGACCATCTCTTTATCAGCCAGCGCGGTGAAGCGATCACGGCGTCGGGCGTAAAGTCGGGCGGCGTGGGGCATACTCGTATTTCGCTACATTTTTCGGGGGTAGTCGTGCTTAAAGCCTGTCCTGAGCGCAGCCGAAGGAACGTAGCCGGGCAAAAAAACAGATGCGGCACGGTAGTAGCCGTAAAGAAAATGAAAAGCCAGGCGTTGCCGTGCTAACAGAATGGGATATAATAGACTCGACAGACATGAATGGGGCTGGTTCTGATTGGAGGCTGTTATGCCAAAACATTTCAATACCGCCGGGCCGTGCAAAGCCGACATCCACTATATGCTGCCGCCTACTGTGCGCTTGCCCGGCGTGCAGCCATTGATTGACCAGCAAAGCTACTTTGTCTTGCATGCTCCGCGACAGACGGGCAAGACTACGGTGATGTTGGCTTTGGCCCAAGAACTAACGGCCAGCGGGCGTTATGTGTCCGCGTTGGTCTCAATGGAGGTCGGCGCGGCATTTAATGACAACCCAGGCGCGGCTGAATTGGCGATTTTGTCTGATTGGCGCGTAGCCATTCAGGCGTGGCTGCCGACTGAGCTTCAGCCGCCGGTCTGGCCAGAGGCCGAGCCAGGCGCGCGGATCGGGGCGGCCTTGAGCGTTTGGGCAAGCGCGGCGCCCCGCCCACTGGTGTTGTTTCTTGACGAGATTGATGCGCTGCGGGACGACGCCTTGATCGCGGTGCTACGACAATTGCGCTCAGGTTATCCCAGGCGGCCACAGGCATTCCCTTGGTCATTGGCGCTGATTGGCTTGCGCGACGTACGTGATTACAAAGTCGCCTCGGGCGGCAGTGAACGATTAAATACCGCTAGCCCGTTCAATATCAAAATCGAGTCGCTCACACTACAATCCTTCACCGCTCAAGAAATTGCGGAATTGTACCAGCAGCACACTGCCGATACCGGCCAGGTCTTTACCCCTGAATCGCTGCAACACGCTTTTGATTTGACCCAAGGGCAGCCCTGGCTGGTCAATGCCCTGGCCCGGCAAGCTGTTCAGGTCCTGGTCACCGACCCATCCCAACCCATTACGGCGGAACACATTGAGCAAGCCAAGAATATCTTGATCCAACGGCAAGACACGCACCTTGATAGCCTGGCCGAGCGCCTGCGCGAGCCACGCGTGCGCCACATCATCGAGCCAATGTTGGCCGGGTTATCTTTGGGCGACGTGCCCGCCGATGACATTCGCTTTGTGCAAGACCTGGGGCTGTGCAGGATGGACCCCAAGGGCGGCCTGGTTATTGCTAATCCAATCTACCGCGAAGTGCTGCCACTTGTGCTGGCCGGCACTCCGATGGCGTCCTTGCCGCGCATCCAACCAACTTGGCTGCGGCCTGATGGCCGTCTTGATCCTGATTGCCTGCTCCAAGCCTTCCTGGCCTTTTGGCGACAGCATGGGCAGCCGCTGCTGGGCAGCGCGCCCTATCACGAAATCGCGCCACACTTGGTGCTGATGGCCTTTTTGCACCGCGTGGCCAATGCCGGCGGGACACTTGAACGCGAGTATGCTATCGGCAGCGGGCGAATGGATATTTGCTTGCGCTACGGGCCAGTCACAGCGGCAATGGAACTAAGGGTCTGGCGCAATGGTGAGCGTGATCCACTGAGCGAGGGGCTGGCGCAGTTGGATAGCTACTTGAGTGGGTTGGGGCTAGACACAGGCTGGCTTGTTATCTTTGACCGGCGCAGTGGACAGCCGCCTATCAGTGAGCGCACTACTGCCGAGCGGACCACTACTCCAGGCAAACGCACTGTGACGGTGATCCGCGCCTGAGGCTTGGCGTAGAGAATACACAACCCTAAAAACAAAAGCTCTCCCATTGCTGTGGAATTTTTAGCGTGTAAAGCACTCAAGTAGAATAAAAGCGTGCCCGTCTACCTGGCGGCCTGTCTGCCGCCAGGTAGACAGACAGGCCGCCAGGTAGACAGACAGGCGATGTTTGCAACACCCGGGCATGTGGCCAACCTGTCCTGCCCCGCCCAATGCGGGGCGGCTAGGCAGGCGCGACGCAGGCGCGCGGCAAAGCTATGCAAAGCGTAGCACATTTCGGGCCGCTTGCGCATCCAGTCGCGGGCGGCTTGTATTATTTGTTCTGGTATAGGAAAGTATAAAACTTTCCTCCACCACTGCGAAAGCTGCGCCGAAGGCGCTTTCTTGAAGCCGGTAGGAGCATTGACCGACCTATGTCGAAACGCAAAGTTACGCCAGCCCTTATGCAAGATACAGACAAAACGCAGCCGCCAATTGCTTCCCCGTCTGAACCGACCACATTCCCTGAACCTCAACGGCGAGGCACCGAGCTATTCATTGTAGATAACAGCGACACCGACTGGAAGGTGCGCTCTTACCTGGCCGATTGGTGCGAATTGTCCTCGTCCATTGATATTGCCACCGGCTATTTTGAGATTGGCGCGCTACTGGCGCTGAAGGAAAAATGGCAAGCGGTGGACCGCATCCGCATCCTGATGGGTGACGAGGTATCCCTCGGCACCAAGCGAGCTTTTGCGCAGGGGCTGGAACGAATCCAGGGCAAGTTGGAACACAGCCTTGAAAGCGCCAAAGCCAAGAACGACTTTCTAGAGGGTGTGCCGGCTATCGTTGAAGCTATCCGGTCTGGAAAGATAGAGTGTAAGGTCTATCGCAAAGACAAGTTTCACGCCAAAGCCTACATCACCCACGGGCGCGCGGCGGTGGTAGGCTCTTTTGCCCTGGTGGGTTCCTCCAATTTCACTTTTCCAGGCCTTGAAGACAATGTCGAACTGAATGTGCAGATCAGCGGGCCGCAAGTTGGGCTGTTGCAAAAATGGTACGATGATTATTGGGATAAGGCAGAAGATGTCACCCCTGACATTCTGCGCACCTTGGAGCGGCACACACGGCCTCATACTCCGTTTGAGATTTGGTTCAAGGCACTGGATGAATTTTACCGTGGCCGCGAATTAGAGCCGGACATTTGGGACGAGCAGCGTTCAATTGTTTTCCATGAGCTGGACAAATACCAGCAAGACGCTTACCGCAACCTGTTGCTCATTGCCGAGCGCTATGGCGGGGCGTTCCTCTGCGATGGGGTGGGTTTGGGCAAAACCTACGTTGGGCTGATGCTCATTGAGCGGCTGGTCTTTAAGGAGGCCAAGCAGGTTGTCCTCTTTGCGCCCAAGGCCGTCCGTGAAGATGTTTGGGAGCCGGTTCTCAGGCAATACCTGCCCAAGGTATTCAGTGGCTTTGTCAACCTGAAAATCTATAACCACACCGACTTGCAGCGATCAGGCAACTGGCCAGAGGACATTAAGCTGACTGTCCGCGATGCCGACGTGGTCATTATTGACGAAGCGCACCATTTCCGCAATCCCGGCATCAAAGGCCAGGGTGTCAGAGCGCCCTCGCGCTACCGCCAACTACAAGGAGATATTCAATCCAGCAACCGGCCCAAGCAGGTCTTTTTTCTCACCGCCACGCCGGTCAACAACTCGGTTCACGATTTTCGACACGTTATTGAACTATTTACCGGCGCAGCAGGCAATTACTTTGCCACGACGCTGGGCGTTCACAATCTACGAGCGTACTTTGTTCAACTGGAAAAAGACATCCTCAGCCAATTGCCGGCCGTCCAACAGTTGGACCTTGTCTCAGAGGCCGAGCGCCGCGCCGCCGAGCGCCGCCTGCGCAGCGATACGCTCTTTGAAGCCCTGGTGGTGCAACGCAGCCGGGCCTATGTTAAAGACAGCCAACGCCTGCACGGTGGCAGCGGCGCCATTTTTCCCGAGCGCGAGCCGCCCAGGCGCGCGCCTTATAGCATCAAGTCCACTTATGGCGACCTTTTGGAAAGCGTGCGCACGGCTTTTCACAAAGAACACCCACTGTTTGTGCTGGATATCTATTACCCTTTGGCCCGCTGGAAAGGCGACAAGGAAAGCGCCGCTTTCAAGTCCTTTGATGAAAACCGCCAGAAGCAGGTGGTTATGCTCATTCGCACGCTGTTCCTGAAACGCTTTGAAAGTTCAGCGCGGGCCTTTGAAGGCTCGTGTTGGCGCTTGCTGAAAAAGCTGCTGGCATGGGTAACAGTGCATGCCCAATCTGCTCACGATCTGGAACGCCTGGAACGCTGGAAAACCAAAAACGCTAGTTTGATCGGATATGTTCGAGCCCACCAATACGAACTGTGGCCTGATGAAGCAGACGAAGACGAAGTTGAAGAGTTTCTGAGCGAAGATGTGCTTGGCGCAGTTGAGCAGCTTGATCCAGAGCAGTTTGACATTGGTGTCATCTTGAACCATACCTTTGATGATTTAAATCAACTGGCTGATTTTCTCAAGGAAGTGGCGCGCGTCAAGCCGGAAAAAGACGACAAGCTCAAGGCGCTCATCAAGCTGCTCAAAACCGATCCCATTCTGAAAAAGGAAAAGGTCATTATCTTTACCGAGTTTGCCGATACCGCCCGCTACCTGGAGCGCGAACTTGGAATCGCAAAAATTGAAGGACTGCAACGTATAGATGGCGGCAGCAGCCAGAACCAGCGCAGCGATGTCATTCACCGCTTTTCGCCTTATTACAACGGCTCGAGTTCGGCTGATGTGGCCGCCGCGGGCAAACAGGAAATCCGCGTGCTGATCAGCACCGACGTGCTTTCCGAGGGTCTCAACCTTCAAGACGCTACCCGCTTGATCAATTACGACTTGCACTGGAACCCTGTTCGCCTGATGCAGCGCATCGGTCGCGTAGACCGGCGCATGAACCCCAAGGTAGAGGCGCGCATTGTGGCCGACCACCCGGAGCAGGCTGCTCTGCGCGGCAAGGTGGCCTTTTGGAATTTCCTGCCGCCCGATGAATTGGATGAGCTATTAAGCCTTTTCAAGCGAGTCACCAACAAGGCGCTCGTCATTTCTCGCACGCTGGGCATTGAGGGGCAAGCGCTGCTGACGCCGGATGACGAGTTTGACCCCATCAAGGAACTCAACGAGCAGTGTGATGGAGTGCGCTCCGAGGCCGAGCAATTGCGCCTAGAGTATGAAGGCCTGCTGAAACAATACCCCGAACTCGCCGCCAAGCTGGCCAGCCTGCCGCTCAAGGCTTTTTCTGGCCGCGCTTCTCCGCGGCCAGACGCGCGGGCCGTGTTCTTTTGTTACCGCATCCCGCGCCCCGATCCCAACCTGATCGAGACTGAGACCGGCAACCCACGCTGGAGCGATTCAGCCGGCTTTACGGTGTGGCTGTGTTACGATCTGGAAGGCAAGCGCAGCCTGACCGAGCCTGGCGCTATCGCCAACCTGATTCGTTCCGAACCGGATACCCCGCGCCACTGCGCCATTGACCGCGCCCTGCTTTCAGAGTTGCGCCAAAAGGTGGAAAAGCAAGTTGTCACCGAGTACCTGCGCCCGTTGCAAGCGCCGCTCGGCGTTGCGCCCAGCCTCAAGTGCTGGCTGGAGTTGAATTGAGAGGTACCCCATGCCCACACCCAACCTGCGCAATATCAAGACCTTCAAAGACCTGGTTCGCTATTTGCAAGACGAACTTGACTGGCCGCTGGGAGAATACAGCTTTGAAGACTCGACCTATGAATACTTGCCTGCCGAACTCGGCCTCAAAGATGAGCAAGCGGCCCAGGTCAAGACCATCCACCAATTGCGCCCGCTCCGGCAGAACCAGCCCTGGGGCATTTTCTTTGTCGAGTTTGAAAAGAAACGCATGCCGGTGGTGGTGCTGCGCCGCGTCCTCAGCCACCTGGTCATCAAGAAACGCGCCTCGGCCAACAAGGCCCAGGCCGCCGCCTGGAACCTGGATGACCTGATTTTTGTTTCTGCTTTTGGCCCAGAAGCCTCTGACCAGCGAGAAATTGCCTTTGCCCACTTTCACCAGGAAATGGGCGACCTGCCCACGCTGCGCGTCTTGGGCTGGGATGGCGCGGATACCCCGCTCAAGCTCGACCACGTGGCTGCCACGCTCAAAGAACGCCTGCGCTGGCCCGACGACCCTGACGATATAGACGCCTGGCGGCAGCAATGGACGCGCGCTTTTCGCCACCGCCTCGGCCACGTCATCCGCACCGCCGACGCGCTGGCCGAACGGCTGGCTTTGTTGGCCCGCAACATTCACGCCGCCGCCCACACGCTGATGGAGCACGAATCCGAACGCGGCCCGCTGCGCCGCCTATACCAGGCTTTTCAGGCCGCGCTCATTCACGACCTGAGCGAAGCCGACTTTGCCGATACCTATGCCCAGACCATCACTTACGGGCTGCTCACCGCCGCCATTTCCAGAACCGAAATGAGCGAGGGGCGCTATGGCACGGCCCTGGTGGCCGAGGATGTCACCGAGATGGTGCCCATCACCAATCCCTTTTTGCGCGACATGCTCCAAACCTTTCTGCAGGCCGGCGGGCGGCGCGGCGGCATCAATTTTGACGAGCTGGGCATTCAGGATGTGGTAGAGCTGCTGCGCGGCGATGAGACTGACTTGCCCGCCATCTTGCGCGATTTTGGCAACCGCACGCGCGGCCAAGACCCGGTTATCCATTTTTACGAGCACTTTTTGGCCGCCTACGACAAACGCCTAAAAGTGCAGCGTGGCATCTTTTACACACCGCAGCCGGTCGTCTCTTATATCGTCCGCAGCGTCCACGAGCTGCTGCAAACCGAGTTTGGTTTGCAAGACGGCCTGGCCTCTACCCTCACCTGGGGCGAAATGGCCGCGCGCCAGCCTGGCTTGAAAATTCCTCAAGGGACTGATGCGCAGTCGCCCTTTGTCGTCGTCCTTGACCCGGCCACCGGCACGGCCACTTTTCTTGTAGAGGTCATTGACGTTATTTACAAAACGCTCACGGCCAAGTGGGAGCAGCAGCGCCTGAGCAAAGCCCAGCAAGCCGCCGCGTGGAATGACTATGTGCCAAAACACTTGCTCCCGCGCCTGTATGGTTACGAGCTGATGATGGCTCCCTATGCCATTGCGCACATGAAGATTGGCCTCAAGCTCTATGAAACCGGCTATCGCTTTGGCAGCGATGAGCGCGTGCGCGTGTACCTGACCAACGCGCTCGAACCGGCCAGCGACGACGGCAAACAAATGGCCTTTGCCGAATGGGCACCCGCGCTGGCGCTTGAAGCGCAGGCAGTTAATGAGGTCAAATGCGACCAGCACTTCACTGTGGTTATTGGTAATCCGCCATACGCCAACTTTGGCCAACTCAACAGAATCCCGTTCGTACTGGGCCTGCTGGAGGACTACAAGCGCGGCTTAAATGAGAAGAAACTCAATCTCGACGACGATTATTTGAAATTTTTCCGCTTCGGGCAATATGTCTTTGAGCAATCCAGCGCAGGTATCTTTGGGATGATTACCAATAGCAGCTTCTTAGACGGACTAGTTCATCGGAAGATGCGCGAGTCACTGCTCCAACAGTTTTGCGCCGGCCAGATAACTGACCTTCATGGCAACAGTCGCCGCGGTGATATAACACCTGACGGTTCGCCCGACGAGAATGTTTTTGACATACAACAGGGCGTTGCCATTTCCATTTGGACTAAATCCACGGCAAAGGGCAAGCGCCAGCTAGGATACGTAGAGTTATGGGGTAAGAGAGAGGAAAAATATGCATACCTCGCTGCGCGCACAATGCTGTCAACGCCTGCCGTTCAACTTGAGCCAGAGCCTCCACAATTGTTCTTCACCCCCCAAAATGCCTCGATGAGGGATGAATATGGAGCAGGCATACCACTTGGAGAAGTCTTCTCCGTAATTGGCAGCGGCCTCAACACGGATCGCGATGACCTTTGTATTGATTTCGACAAAGCTCCTCTCTCAGAGCGCATGCAAAAGGTGTTTTCAGGTACGTTTGATACAGAGTTCGTTGACACCTACAACCTTCGGCCATCAAGCAGCTACGACCCTGTAACATTAGCCAAGAGGCAAGTATTCGATCCAAAGGCGCTTCGCATTTGCATCTACCGTCCATTTGACTTTCGACACATTTATTACAAGGTTGGCTTCACAAGCAGGCCGGTTTTTGAAGTGCATGGACACATGTTGCAGCCAAATACCGGTCTCCTTGTTTGTCGCCAATCAAAAGAACCGTTTGCCGTGCTCGTCACGCACTACATCTCTACACACAAGATTGTTGCTGTGTATGATCGCACCTCACTGGTGCCCTTATGGCTTTATCAAGACGAAAGCAGTGGCCAACAAGCCTTGAAAGCAAATTATGCCCGAGCGCCGAGCTTCACATCTGCATTCGCTAAGACTCTGGCGAGCAAATTGCAGTTGCGCTGTGCAGAGTATGGTTTGCCCCAAGGTCTCACCCCCGAAGACATCTTCCACTACATCTACGCTGTCTTTCACTCACCCACCTACCGCACCCGCTACGCCGAATTTCTCAAGATAGATTTTCCGCGCCTGCCGCTCACCGCCAGCCTGGAACTCTTTCGCGCGCTGGCCGCGCTCGGCGGCGAACTCGTGGCGTTGCACTTGCTGGAATCGCCCAAGCTCGACCAGCCCATCACCACCTACACCGGCCCGGCCAAACCGGAGGTAGAAAAAGTGTCCTATGCCCACAACACCGTCTGGCTGGATAAAGCCCAAAGCGCCGGCTTTGGCGGCGTGCCAGAAGCCGTGTGGAATTTCCACATCGGCGGCTACCAGGTGTGTGAAAAGTGGCTCAAAGACCGCAAAGGCCGCGCGCTATCCAAGCAAGACATTGAGCATTATCAGCGTATCGTGGTGGCGCTCAGTGAAACGATCCGGCTGATGCAAAAAATTGACCAGGTCATTGAAAAGCACGGCGGCTGGCCGGGGGCGTTTGCGGCCTCGGCAGAGGCTGCCCCAGCTACTGGCCAATCAGCCCGCTCAAAGAGGTGATGCTGTGGGGAAGCGCGCATCATTGCCAATTTTACGCGATCCCCAAACCAAGATCAAGTGGTGCGGACCGTCATTCAGCGCCAAATTCCTGTATGCAGTAGGGCTTGGTAGCACAAGGATGCACTCCTGAAGCTGTGGAGCTTTTTTTTTGTTTGGTATGTCGGACAAATTGGAAAAACAGTTTTGTAAGGTTTAGCGTATCCAGAGGGAGATTCCAATGGCCATAATCGTTTTTGCTGGCGGTTCTGGCTCGGCTCCCTTTTTCTTGCGCTGGCGCTTTGCACGCCCCTGTTCCTTCAGGTATAGCTTGTTCTCGTGCCGCTCGACTATTGCAATGCCTCGAGTTTTCCACTCGTCGTCCGACTGGAGTTGCTTTAGCAGCTCGATGGCTTCACCGGCCAGTATCGCACCGATGCGCTGGGTGATAGGATCCCACACCACCAGGCCGCGCCGGAACCAGGTGTGCCACTCTTTACTCTCAACCCATTCTGGGCAGCCCTCTGGCCTCTCTTTTACTTCGCCAGAATCCCGGCTGGGGCCTGTATAGATATGTGCGCCCCAGGTCAAGCTTGAATGTGACGCCACACACTTTAATCACCGAACTGTCAAAACTTGACTGCCAGCAGCAAACCTACGACGTTCAGCCACCTACCCCCAAAACAAAAGTGGCTTGCGCCACCCCCGCTATACTTCCCGCTCTCTGCATCTCTGTAAACAAAACACCCTGGCCTCTCAACCGAGAGGCCAGGGTCATTGCCTGCAATATTAGTTTGAGCTTGTGTTACTGATTCCACCGCCCGCCGGACGTCCCGCCGCGCATTCCACCACGAGACTGCGCCCCTGTGCCAGGTGTGTTGCCCAGTGGGCACTGTCCACCATTGCCAGCGCCACGCGGTTGCCACGTGCCATTCACGTGCTGCTCGACGTTGGTCTGCATAGTTGCCAGCATTGTGTCGGCCGCAGCCTGGGTGAGGCGCCCATCCGCCACGGCCTGATCGAGCACCGTCTCGCGGTCGGCCACGAAAGCATTGACCAGGTCTTGGGCCGTCTTGCCATTGGCTTCGGCCACCTGCGCAAAGGTGTCGCCGCTTTGCAGTTCGGCAATAATGTCCGCTTTCTCCAGCCCGGTCACCTGGGCCACAATGTCTACCAGCGAGTGACCGCTCGCGCCAAAGCGAAAGCCCATTCCATGGCCTCCGTCTGCGCTACGCCCATAACCTTGCCCGTATTGCGGTGTGGCAGGCGGCTGCGGCCCCTGCGCAAAAGCGGCTGTGGTTGCAAGCAATGCGGCGACCAGCGCCACGACCAATCCAGTTACCAACAGTTTCTTGTTCATCGTTACCCTCCAATAGTTTGAATTTGATTTTTTGTGAGTGAGCTTGTTCTCACTTGCTGGTTATAGTGTAGCAGGAGAGTGTGAAGAGCGTGTGAAGAAACGATGAGGAAATTGTGAAATCAAGTGGCATTTTTAAAAAGATTGCGCTATAATCTATCTAACGCACTATTGCGTCTTGGGACGCCAAACCGAATCAACCGATCAATGGCCTGCGCTCGCTAGAGAGACGGTAGAGGAAACACCGCCGCCGCGCCTAGAGGCGCTGGAGCAGAGCTTGTGCCCAATTAGGACTAGGGATTAGATAACTTGCTCATCTATAGCTCGTTTTGCCCGTGTTTCGGCGTCACTGTGGGCAAGTTATTTAATTTCCAATCCTTAGTGGGCACACCAACCGAATAACGATCCGCGCCAGTGATAACTGGCAATAACAGAGCAGGGAGCCAGCCTTTGGATAGGTTGGCCAATGTCACAACCGACCAACCGACTAATTGTTAGGCTGATGGCATTGTTCCTGCTCTTTTAATTCAAGTGGCCGGGTTGATGGATGGGGGAAAAATAAACAATGAATACTAACATAACTCTGTCCATGCGGCTTGGTTCATCGGTGGTGATGAACTGATGTATTGATGGAGCTGATGAATTAAAAAGCCACCACGATGGATGTGGAGGCGATGGGTAGGGTAGTGCCTGTCTCAAAACTCCCGTAACTGCCGCACGCTTTGCGCCATGCGGCAGCGGCAGGCATAGGGATGCCAGCCTACGGGTTTTGAGACGCGAACTAGGGTAGGCGGTGCTGGCTACGGGTGGGATGAGCTTGTTGCATAATCACTGTAGCGGCCAGAGCCGCCATGACAAAGTAGCCAAAGGGTTGCGACGCTTGTGTGAAATGGCCGGGGTTCGCTATCGCTCGCCGCATACGCTGCGGCATAGCAATGCTGTCTTTGGCTTACAGCGCTCCCAAGATATGGCTACTTACAAAGCTGTCTCGCAGAACCTTATGCACAAATCGCTTGCCATCACAGATGAGGTCTATGCCATTCTCGATCAAACGGATGTGCAAGAGAAGATTGATGGCCTGACGCGGTCAGAATTCGGGGGCTGAGCTGCCCACAAGAGCCGAAAATTTGGGATAAAAAAAGGCACTTGAAGTCAAGTGCCTTTTTGTCGGGGCGAGAGGACTTGAACCTCCGGCCTCTGCGGCCCGATCGCAGCGCTCTAGCCTAGCTGAGCTACGCCCCGTAAAGTGCGATCCCCGCCGTGCCGTGTGTCGCGGAGTTTTGAACCTGCTTACGCAGGTGGGAACCTAGCCTATCGGTTCAACCTTGCCGTAATGGCTATCGCATCCCCTTTAGAGTTCCGGCTCCCTCTTTTAAAGTGTTGGCTCAAAACGTTGGTGCGGCATCACGCACACAGCAGGGTAGCGTTATATTAGCACAAAATCACCAAACAGGCAAATTTCACGCGCCCCAGGCCTTATGGCCTGATGTTCAAGTGCAGTTCTTTCAGTTGTTTCTCTTCAATGGGTGATGGCGCGTCGGTCATCAGGTCAGAGGCGCTGGCGGTCTTGGGGAACGCAATCACTTCGCGGATGCTGGGCTCGTCGCACAGTAGCATCACCAATCGGTCAATGCCAGGGGCCATGCCGCCGTGCGGTGGCGCGCCGTACTCAAAGGCTTCCAGCATGTGCCCAAAGCGAGCTTGCGCTTCTTCGGGTGAATAGTTCAAGATGCTAAAGATGCGTTGTTGGATATCGCGGCGGTGAATGCGGATGCTGCCCGAGGCCAGTTCGTAACCATTGCACACCAGGTCGTAAGCGTCCGAAAGAACGCGGGCGGGGTCGCTTTCCAAAATATCCAGGTGCTCTTGCTTGGGCATGGTAAATGGATGGTGGGCGGCATCCCAGCGTTTTTCTTCTTCGTTCCATTCAAACATCGGAAAGTCAATCACCCAGCCAAAAGCCAGCAGGTCGGGCGGAGCCAGGTTCAGCCGGTCACGAAGGGTCAGCCGGAGAGCGCCGAGGCTTTTGGCTACAACCGCCGGCGCATCGGCTACCAGGCAAACCAAGTCGCCGCTTTGTGCGCCTGTGGCCTGCGCAATCTGCGCGATTTCGCCTTCTTTTAAAAACTTGGCGGCTGGTCCCTTGGCGCCCTCGGCGGCAAAGGCAAGCGTGGCCAATCCTTTTGCGCCTTGCGCCTGGGCAACGGCTGCCAGTTCGTCTAGCTCCCGGCGCGAATAGCCCGCGCAGCCTGGCGCGCAGATGGCTTTTACCTGTCCCTCGGTTTCGATGGCTTGGCGAAAGACCTTGAAATCGCTTTGGCTCAACGCGCCGGATAGGTTTGCCAGCTCCATGCCAAAGCGTAGGTCTGGCTTGTCTACGCCAAAGCGGGCCATAGCTTCGGCGTGGCTGAGACGGGGGAACGGGCTGATGATGCGCTTGCGCGAAGCGGGGGCGACGACGGGCATCATCTCGGTCAGCA
Organism: Thermoflexales bacterium; assembly: GCA_041740315.1. GTDB lineage: Bacteria > Chloroflexota > Anaerolineae > Fen-1058 > Fen-1058 > JBGSMF01. The sequence continues at coordinate 16,848 of JBGSMF010000032.1, read as the reverse complement.
GTTGCTCCACCAGGCCCAGAATATCATCGCGGTCGGCAAACGACATTTCCAGATCGAGCTGGGTGAACTCGGGCTGGCGGTCGCCGCGCATGTCTTCGTCGCGAAAGCAGCGCGCAATCTGGAAATAACGCTCATAGCCGGCCACCATCAATAGCTGCTTGAGCTGCTGCGGCGATTGGGGCAAGGCGTAAAACTTGCCGGCCTGCACCCGGCTGGGCACCACATAGTCGCGCGCGCCTTCGGGTGTAGATTTGATGAGGATGGGGGTTTCGATTTCTACAAAACCATGTCGGTCTAAAAAGTCGCGCATGAACTTGCAGACGCAATGGCGCACCAGCATGTTGCGCTGCATGCGCTCGCGGCGCAAGTCCAGGTAGCGATATTTCAGGCGCAGGGTCTCGTCTACGTTGCGGCCATCGGTGTCAATGGGGATGGGCGGCGTGCGGCTGGGGTTGAGAACGACGACCGACTCGGCGACAATCTCGACCTGGCCGGTGGGCAGATTGGGATTTGCCAGCCCTTCGGGCCGCAGACGAACATGCCCTCCCACCTGAACCACGTGCTCGCTGCGCACGCTTTCGGCTACCTGGTGGGCTGCCAGCGCGCCTTCAGGATTGGTGACAATTTGCACCAGCCCGCTGCGGTCACGCAGGTCAAAAAAAATCAGCCCGCCATGATCGCGGCGGCGGTGGACCCAACCGGCCACTAGGACGCGCTGCCCGGCGTGCTCGGCGCGTAATTCTCCGCAATGATGTGTTTTGTGCATGGCTATTCCTTCTCAAGCGTAGTAAGCAATTGGCGACGCAATAAGCGACTGGCGACCAGCAATTTCCCCAACCACTGACCAATGACTATTAATTGTGCTGTTGGCTCAATCAATGAACCCGCCACTGGTGATGGCGACCAGGGTCAACACGATATACAACCAGCCGGTAGCGACGAGGTAGGTCCAATTTAAAACGTGCCCGATCCAATCGTTGATGGAGCGTTCTCGCTGCTCTCCAAACAAGGCCAGCACAAGCGTGCCCAATGCCCCGCCAAAGTTTAGCAGGAATCCAAGCGCGAGTGGGAGAAAGCTCAAGGGGGCAAGCTCGCTCAATCGAGAAGTCCACAAGGAGCTGCCGACCCAAGAGACGATGGCAAAACCAATTCCCATAAAAATTATCAGCACCAAATAGCTCATTTCAACGACGAGCAACCACAGTAGAGCCTTGTTCCATTTTTCAAAAATTGCGGCGGGAATACTAGACTGTTGATTGTTTTCTTCCATCTCCGACCCTCGTCTTGTTCAGTTGTTCGTTCATGGTTTGCCTTTACCATTCTATGTTCGGTAGCGTTGGATGAGCTTTTCGAGCGTAAAATCACCGCCTGCCCGCGCGCGCATTTGGTCTAGCGATTCTTCAAATGTTGGCTGCTCCTTGCGATAGTACACGCCCAGATACAAGGGATCCTGCGACATGGCGCGTTCTATTGCCATCAGGTGATTGGTCGGGTCGTGCTCGGCGGGCAAGTCGGCCGTCAGTTGGCGAAAGTGATCGTAGGTGTCGTTAAAGGTGACGCACGGGCTATACACCTGGATAAAGGCAAAACCCTTGTGCCGGATGCCTTGCTTGATCAGCTCGACCAGTTCTTTGGGCCGGCTAGAAAACCCGCGCGCCACAAACGAAGCTCCATAAGCCAGGATCATGAGCAGCGGGTTGATGGGATATTCGGGGCTTCCATAGGGCGAGGCTTTCTTTTGCATGCCGTGCGGGCTGGTGGGCGAGGGCTGTCCTTTGGTCAGGCCGTAAATTTCGTTATCCAGCACAATGTAGGTCACGTCAACATTGCGCCGGGCGGCGTGCGGCAGGTGGCCCGCGCCGATGGAAAAAGCGTCGCCATCGCCGCCAATGACCACTACCTTCAAGCCGGGATTGGCCAGCTTGATGCCGGTGGCCAAGGGCAGGGCGCGCCCGTGCACGCCGTGAAAGCCATAGGCCTCCACAAAGGCCGGAAAGCGCCCCGAACAGCCAATGCCCGCAACAATCACCGCGTTGTGCGGCGGCGTGCCCATCTCGGCCATCGCCTTGTAAAACGATGACAATACGCCAAAATCGCCGCAGCCCGGGCACCAAATCGGCTTGACCTTGCTCTTGTAATCGGTCGGTTTCAAGTTAACCGGCGTGTCGTCAATGGCAACAGGAACATTAACAGTCATCTCAACCCTCACAATGGTGGAAATAGGCATTTGGCAACAGGTCTTTTGCGCCGGCTACTTTCCACCCGCTACTTCCTTGATCTTTTCATACACTTGGCTTGTCGTAAACGGCTCGCCGCTGTATTTATTCAGTTTGATAATGGGCACGTCCAGCCCATACTCTTGCATGCGCGCGCGCAACATGCCGGCAAACTGGCCGGTATAGTTCATCTCTGGCACAAGAATCTGGCTGCGTTTTTGCAAAAAGGCTTTTAGTGAACGGGCGGGCAGGGGCCACAGGGCAGTGGGGTAAAATGCCGCCACCTTGATGCCCTGGGCTTGCGCTCGTACAATGGCTTCGCGCACCGGGCCGCTGGTGCTGCCCCAGCCCACAATGCCCAGCCTGGCATCTGGGTCGCCCCACTCTTTGAACATGTGCCAGGCTTCAATGTCGTCTAGCGCGCTGTCTAGTTTGCGAAAGCGCTTGTGGGTCATTTTGACGTGCTGAGCGGGCGAAAAATCGGGCGCGCCAGAGGCCTTGTGCTCCAGTCCCTCGGCTGTGTATTGCCCACCTTTCATGCCCGGCAGGCTCATCGGGCTGACGCCGCTGGGCGTGTCTATATAGCGTTCATAAGGCGCATCAATGCCTTGTTCGGGCTGCCAGAGGAGGCGCGGCTCAATGTTGACACGCGAGAGATCAAAGGGCGCTATCGTTTGCACTCGCACGCTCATATCTTGATCTGATAAAAAGAGCACCGGCGATTGGTATTTTTCGGCCAGGTTAAAGGCGTGGGGCATTTGGTAAAAGCAGTCTTGCACGCTGAGCGGCGCCACCACAAAACGCGGCGCGTCATCGTTGCCTGCAAAAGCAGCCATGCGCAAATCACCCTGGCTCACCTTGGTGGGCAAGCCGGTAGATGGTCCCCCTCGCTGCACATCCACAATGACAATGCTGGTTTCGGTCATTGAGGCGTGCCCAAGCAGTTCAATCATCAGCGCCAGGCCCGGCCCAGAGGTGGCTGTCATTGAACGCCGGCCTGCAAAACCTGCGCCAATGGCCATGGCCACGGCGGCAATTTCGTCTTCGGCCTGCACCATCGTTCCGCCGCATTTGGGGAACTCGGCGGCCAGAAATTCCATAATGTCAGAAGCAGGTGTGATAGGATAGCCGGCGTAAAAACGGCAGTTGGCGGCCAGCGCGCCGATGGACAAGGCCTGGTTGCCCGAGAGCACCAGCCGCTCATCTGGGCCTTGTTTTTTGACCATTGGCAGGTGAAAGAGCGCGGTGTGGCTAATGTTTTCTTCAACGTATTTATAGCCGTTTTCCAGCGCGCTCAGGTTCTGGTCTAGCATTTCTTTTTTGCGGCCCAATTGCTTGCGCACCACATCGGCAGCCAGGTCGTAGGGCAGGTCGAACAGCTTGGACAGCGCGCCGATGAGGATAATGTTGCGCCCGCGCATAAAGTCTATTTTGCGGGCCAGGTCGTTCAGCGGCAAGCCAAAAGAATGGGGAATCTCTTTTGGAGCTTGCAGGTCGTTGCTGTTGTAGACCAGGATGCCCTCTGGTCTTTTGAGCATGTTCAGGTAACGCTGGTACGATTCCTCGTCGTACGCCACCAGCAAATCAAGCTCGTCGCCCTGGCTGTGCACGGGGTGGTCGGCGGCGCGCACCTGAAACATCACGTGCCCACCCTTTATTTCGGCGGGGATGGTGCGGGTGGTGTAAATTTCCAGGCCGGCGTAGGCGGCGATGCGCGCAAAAACCTCACCGGTGGTAACAATGCCGCCGGCGGCGCTATCGCCGCCGATGCGAACAACGAAATCGTTGGATTGGTTTTGTTCCATTACGCCTCCCCCCATGTACACTACCCGTGTGCAATAAAGCTATTATACCCTGCTCTAGGGTGGATTTCAAGAGAAAAGGTTTCAAATTGCCCATCACCGGCCAGGTGATGGGCAATTCGCTACTTGACTGGCGATGCGCGAGGACCGGTCTCGCGAGAGGGCAAACCCTTGCGAAAGTTCGGAAACCTTTGCAAGGGTGGTGGTGAACAATTACTATGGCCTGGTTGGCCTGGAAGGTCTTGCTCCCAGGGCGGCTTCCAAGTTGCCCAGGCCAGCTTGCGCCCGCGCTAGTTGCCCGCGCGCCATTTGGTCGGTGAGCTGGTTAATGCTGCCCGATAGCTTTTGTAGTTGCGGGCCGCCCTGAGCGTTGAGATTGGCGGCAGCATTTGCGCCCAATTGTGCAATCTCTGCCAGTTCACCTGGCGAGATTTTGTTATCGGCCATGACTTTGCGGCTGGCATCAAGATATTCGAAAGCGCTTTGCAGCGCCGACTGGCGATCGGCGGCAAGTTGGTTGGGCTGCACCGCCAGCGCATTGGCCGCACGCGTGTTGACCTCGGCCTGGAGGCTCTTGACCCAGCCTTGCGATTGGGTTTGAAGCTGTGCCGCCTTGGCGCCGGCATTTTGGGCGGCGGTTTCCAGCTTGGCAATGCTATCTTCGGTGAGCGCCATGCCTTGCGCCAAGAGTTGTTCTATTTCTTGCAGGCCGGCGTTGATGGCGGCGGTGGTTTCGGCCAGCGCGGCCAGGTCTTGCTCGATGGCTTGTAGGATGGCAAGCGTTTCGGCGGCCAACTCGCCATACGTGCCATAATAAGCTGTCAGCAGCGCTTCGGCGTAGGCAATGGCTTGTTCGGCATCTACCACGTACACCTGCACCGAGTCAACTTCTTCTTGTGTGAGGGTATCGTCGGCGGTGGCTTGCGTGGTTGCGGTGGAGCATTGCTGCGTGGTCGAAACAGCCTCTACCACGGCCTGGTCAATGAGCGCGGCCAGCTCTTCTTCACTCATGGTGGACACACTGGCAGGCACAGTGGGCGTGGGCATGGCGGCGACAGTGGCCTTGACCGAGGCGTCAATGGTGGCCTGCGCCGTGCTGGTGGCCGCCAAGGCCGCGTTAATTGTGGCTTGAACATCTGGTGTGGGGGACGCAGCCGATTTGGTCCGGCTGCAAGCAGCCAAGGCCGCGATTGCCCAGATTGCAATCAGAGTAAAGGTGAAAAGTCTTTTCATAGCTTGCCTCCTGAAAAGAGAGTTTTATGCAGAATCGCTATTTCGCTTTGCGCTAACCGGTTCCTTGCGGCGGCCATCGAACATGTGGTAGATGGCCAAGATGGGGTGCCGGTACGGCATGCGAGGCCCGGCATAGCGCATGACGATCCTAATTTTTTCTCGCATGTCTGGCTTGTAACAGTGCGCCGGGCACTTGGCGCAGCTTGTTTTGCCTTCCTGAAAGGGGCACTTGTCCAGGCGCGCCAGGGCATAACCTAAAAGCTCGCTGCACTCGGCGCACAAGTCGGTCTGGGTAGTGTGATGGTCGTGGCAGTAGAGTCTGACCATGGCCTCGATGGTTTTGCGTTCTCGGGCCATTCTAGGATGATATTGGGCCATAGTTTTATCCGCCCGCTCGTTTGACGGTATATCCCAGTTTTTCAATCAAAGGGACGGCCGTGTCGCGGTGATCGCCCTGGATGATAATGACGCCATCTTTAACCGTCCCGCCGCTGCCGCACTTGCGCTTGAGCTCGGCGGCAAGCTGGCGCAGCTTGTCTTCATCTGGCGGCAGGCCCGTGATGGTGGTGACGGTTTTGCCGCCTCGCCCCTTGACCTCGCGCCTCACTCGCACAATCCCATCGCTGGGTGGGCCGGGCAATTTCTTTTTGCAGCTACACTCTGCAATGGGCTGTCCACATTCTGGGCAGGCGCGGCCAAAATCTGTGGAATAGACCAAGCGTGAACCAGGCATGACCTAAGCTTTATGCGCCAGGGATGTTCTTGGCTCTTGCACGGGTATGAGCGCCAGCGCCGACAACAAGAACAGCACACCATAGATGGCAAACACGAGCACATAACCCAGGCCGGGTGTTTCGGGCGCTCGCGTGCCAAAGTAATCGGCAATTGGCCCGCCGATATAAGCGCCAACCGCGCCTGCCCCCGCGCCGGCCAAGTTAGAGATGCCCAGGTAGCGGGCGGCCTGGTCTTTGGGAACCAGCTCGGTGCCCAGCGCCCAGTTGGCGGTATAAAACAAACCGGCTGCCGCGCCAATGAGGGCGCTGCCAATAAAGATGATGGCGAGGTTGGGCACAGCGATGGTGATGAGCGTGCCCACCGCGCCTATGATGCCGCTAAGGGCCACCAGCCGTTTGTGCCCGAATTTGTCCGCCAGCCAGCCGCTGACCAGCGCCATCACCAGCACCAAGACGCCCACAATCATCATCAAGGTGGCGGCCGGCCCGGCGGCTGCCATGCGGTCTAGCCCCAGACGGGCCTGCAAAAAGTAAACAGCGAATGATGACAGGTTGAATATGCCCACCAAAAAGGCCAGCCGGTTGACGACCCACCAGGTGAAGGAGGGAATCTGGCGCGCAGCCGCGCCGATGCTGATGCGAATGCTGACCCACACCCCCAGCGCGATGGCTGTAATCATTGCAGCCGAGCCGCTTAGCCCCATTGCAATCATTGCGCCGCTCAATGATTCAATCCCATCCGCGATTTTCCCGGCCAGCTTGACAGCCTCGCCCATCCCCAGGATGGTGAGGGTAAAGATGGCGGTCATCAACACCAGGCGCAGGAATGGCATCCAATCGAGCGGCGGCGGCGCTTCCTGGCGCGGCTCTTCAGTCGCCAGCATGGCCAGCAGCATGCTTCCCACCAGCACCGCCGTGGCTGCCAAGATGCCCCCCCATATATTGCCGGCGGCAATCAGCTTGGCTATAGCAAAGGAAACCAAAATGACGGGCAAAGGCACTTCAAACACAGCCTTGATACCAGAAAAACGTCCGCGTTGATTTTCGGGCACCAGGTCGGGGATCAACCCCTGTTGGGCTGACTGGGCCGCGTTGGTCATAACCTGGAGCAGCAGGTACACAACAAACAAAAACCAATAGCCCGTCATGCCTGCCATGCCGGCAGAAAGGCCAATGAGGATAATAAAGACCAGGCCGCCCAGCGTGCCGCCCAAGATAAACGGCCGGCGGCGGCCAAGGCGCAACATGCTGCGGTCGGAGAAAATGCCCCACAGGGCTTGCGCCAGCAGCGCCACCATCAACCCCCACAGGCGAAGGACGCCAAAAAAAGTTGCTTTTTGCGTTTCGCCCACGAATTGCTGAACCAGTAGCGGCATCACCAGTGGCGTGAGGGTTTGAGCCATGGTTGACAAGCCCAGATGGTAGATGTTGATCGTAATATAATCATACCAGCGCAGTGTTCGATTCATTGCCTTGTTCTTCACTTGAACGCGACCACGCCAAAAGCGCGCGGGCTGCGCGAGATGCTAAAGCCTGCTGCCTGCAGGCGGCGCATCACGCCGCGTGTTATGGTGTGCCCCGATTTGCTATCGGGATTCCCGATATAGTGAAATAGTTTTCCCCCCCGTCGCATGATGCGATAGAGTTCGCCGTAAAACTCGCTTGAGTAAAGATCGCCAGCCAGGTTAAAAGCGGGCGGGTCGTGAATGATGCAGTTAAAAGCGCCTGCCTCAAACTCTTTGATGATGTCATAACTGTCGCCGATGCGTTGGGTGATTTTGGGGTTATCGAATAGATCCCGCGACCACGGATTGAGCCGCGCTACTTGCAGCGCCGCCGGGTCAAGCTCGATGGTGGTGACATGGTCGGCGGTCTGGGCAGCCTGGATGGCCGTGTAGCCCAAACCGGTGGCGGTGTCTAGCACCTGGCCGCTGATTGGCTTGATGGCCTTGATCTTTTCCAGCGTGTCGTTGTAGGGGTCGGTGTTTTTGATGCGGTGCATGGGAATGCCAGAAATCAGCATGGTGGGCGCTTGGGTGGTTGGCATCAAACTGAACAATTGGTTTGTCAACTCAGAAAAAATCATGATCTTGTTTAGCTCACCGTCTTGAATGGCAAAGCAATTGTTTTCAGACGCAGTGATTTCTTCAATGGCGTCCCAACCCAGCAATTCGCCGCTGGGAAAGCTCGCCCCGTTTGGCTTGATGGCGACCTCGACGCTCGTCAATTCCAAGTCTGGCGACACTTGCGCCGTCTGCTCGCCATTTTGCCGAGCCTGGAGCAGCCTTTGAGTTTGGACGTGCGAAATGATGATAGGATGTATCATAAGCAACTTTACAGCCGCTTGACAAGCAGCATCGTGATATCGTCAAAAGGCAGCGAGCCGCCCGCAAAATCTCCCAGTGTCCTTTCGAGCGCGGCAATAATATCGGGGGCAGACGCCAGGCGGTGTTGGTAAAGGATGTCTTTTAGGCGTTCCAAGCCAAACTGCTGCCGCTGGGGATCGGTCGCGTCAATCACGCCGTCGGTGTAAAGCAATGCCAAATCGCCCGAGTGCAATGGCACGCTGCATTGGCTATAGAGAGCTTTATCGTCTACCCCCAGCACAATGCCGGCGCATTCAATTTCGGTCAATTGGTCGCCGGCGGCGCGGTAGAGCAGGGGGCGATTGTGACCGGCGTTGACGCAAATCATCTCGCCCGTGGCCGGGTTTAATTGGGCATAAAACAGCGTGACAAACATGCCGTCGTGGGCGTCGGCGCAAATCAGGCGATTGGCGTGGGTCATGCTCTCGGCAGGTGTGTGGAGCTGCGCCACGCTGGCCCGGATAATGCTGCGCGTCAGTGTCATGAACAGGGCTGCCGGCATGCCCTTGTCGGCCACATCGGCAATGACAATGACAATGCCAATATCGTGTGAGGCGGTGGTCACTTGAGACAGGTCAATAAAGTCGCAAAAGTCACCGCTCACCTGGCGCGCCGGTATCCACCGCGTGGCCAGTTGCCAACCGGGCAGTTGCGGCGTCTGGCGTGGAATCAGGCTGGCCTGCACTTGACGCGCCAGTTGCAGCTCGCGCTCCAGGCGGCCTTTTTCAACCGCCAACTGGTACAGGCGGGCGTTGTCAATGGCAATGGCCGCGCTTGCGGCAATGGTAGACAGCAAGTCCAGGTCGCCCTTGCCAAAGCCGCCCGGTTTGTTAATCACCTCCACTACGCCAATCGCGCGCTCGTTGACAATCAGCGGCACGGCCATCAGGGCCTGGGTCACAAAACCGATCTCGTTATCTGGCATAGCGTAAAAGCGCGGGTCGTTGTGCACGTCGTTGCTGTAAATGCCCTGGGCATTTTGCACCACCCAGCCGGCAATGCCCTGGTCTAGGGGAATGCGGAACGGCTTGATTTCGGCGGCTTTTTTCCCCAGCGCCAGCCGAAAGACCAGCTCGTTTCCTTCGACAATCAAAATAGAGGCGCTTTCGGCGGCCAGCAGGTCGAGAATACGTTGCAGGCAAGCTGCCAAGACCTGCTCCAGATCGAGCGTAGAGGTGAGGTCGGCGCTAATCTCTTGCAGCAGTCGCAAGGCATGGAGTTTGTCTTGTACGTCGCAAAACAGGCTGGCATTTTCAATGGCCGTGGCGGCTTGCTGCGCAATCGCTACAAACAGTTCCAGGTCGTCGTGATCAAAGATGCCGGCGCGCAAGCTGCTGTCAACGTAAATGACGCCGGTGCTGGCGCCTTTGGATAACAGGGGCACACACAAGATGGAGCGCAGTCCCAGCCCCACCACGCTGGCGCGCTTGCCCAACTGGGCGTCAAACTGGGCGTTGCTGGTCAAGAGAGGCTGCCCTTCGCGCGCCACCTGCTCTACCACACCGCGTGAAATCTGGAATTCGGGCGCTTCGATGGTTCGCTGATCCATGCCGCGCGCTATGCGGAAGGTTAATTGCCCTTCTGAATCGCGCAGCATCAAGACCCCCCGCTCGGCGCGCGTGGCGGCAATGGCTTCGTCCATGATGTGGTCTAGCACATGATCAAGATCGAGCGATGAACTAAAGGTTTGCGAAACACGATAGAGCAGGGCCAGGTGATCAGTTCGCATTGATTTTATCCTCGTTTCGTAAGCGTTCAGCTATTAGCCGTCAGCTTTCAGCTTCTCCCTGCTGTGCAAGCGTTTTGTCCAGGTAGAGCGGACGGTCTGGCCCAGGCCTGATGAGCCGAAAGTCAGAGCTGATGGCTGAAAGCTGACAACTGTGCGCTTACTGGTAGAAAACCATCTGTGCCTAAACAGCTACTTTAAATCAAGCTGAGCTAGAACCCGCGCCAGTTCGTCATTGAGCATTTCGTACCCGGCTGCATCCAGGTGCAATTCATCGGCATAAATTCCGGGCGCGGTTCTCTGGGGCGCTAGGAGGGTATATGCGTCAAAAATGATGACCGGGGGCGCTTCAAGTGTGCCCAGAAAAGCGTTGATCTCTTCAATCGCCCGGTCTACCTCTGGCGACCAAAAAGGACGGCGCGCCAGGGGAACCGTGCTGACGGGAAAGATGGTGGTGAGGATAACGGTTGCGCCCATTTTGCTGGATTTTGAAACAATCTGCTCAATGTTGTGTTTGCAGTTTGCCACAATGTCTTGTTTGCACTCTGGCAAGATGGGAATGTTTTTCAGGTCGTTGACGCCTATCTGGATGATGATGACATTTGGCCGCGCGAGTGAAATGTCGTAATCAAAGCGCAGCAGGGCTTGGGCAGAGCTTTGCCCGCCGATCCCCCGATTGACGAACTCGAATTGAGTTAGGGTAGGGGGTGAGGGCCACATGGCGGCTCTTGAATCGCCCAAAAAGGCCACCACTGGTTTGGCGGTGGAATGATCTGGGCTGATGAGAGGCGGTTTTTCGCTCAACCCCAGCGGGTCCAGGTGCACCCGGTTGGCTTCTATGTAATATTGCTTTGCGCGCGCAAACAGCGCCCAGTTCAGCACAATAGAAACGATCAATGCAATGGCAAGCGTCAAGAGGACAAGACCTAGTTTTGTAGACATACTACCACACCCGGCAAATCAGGCCTTTGAGATATTCCGATTCTGGATAAGTGAGGAGAATGGGATGGTCGCTGGCATGGCCCAGTTTTTCTACTATCTGCACGTCGCGCCCGGCATCTAGCGCCGCGCCAAACACGATTTTTTGAAACAGGCCCGGATCTACCAGGCCAGAGCACGAAAATGTCGCCAGCACGCCGCCCGGCTGCAAGAGTTGGCAGGCCAGCCAGTTGATGTCTTTGTAGGCGCGGCTGGCGCGCTTGAGCTGGGTTTTGCCATGCACAAACTTGGGCGGGTCGAGCACGATTGCGCCAAAGGCGCGGCCCTCGTCTCTAAAGCGCCGCAGCTCGGCAAAAACATCGCCTGCAATGTATTCGTCGTCGGGCCGCGCGGGGAAATTCAGCCCGCAGTTACGCTGCGCCAGCTTGAGCGAGGGGGTGGAACTATCTAGGTTGGTCACGCGCGCGGCGCCGGCCCCGGCGGCATACACGGCAAAAGCGCCGGTATAGGCAAAGCAGTTTAGCACTTGCAATCCAACCAGGTAGGGCGCAGTCCGGCGGCGGTTATCGCGCTGGTCCAGGTAAAAGCCGGTTTTGTGGCCGCATTTCACATCTACCAGAAAGCGATAGCTGTTTTCCAAAATTTCAATTTCGTCCGGGGGTTCTGCGCCCGCCAGCACGCACTTGTTTTGTGGTAGCCCTTCCTTTTCGCGCACATCTACATCACTGCGGTCATAAATGCCCGCCGGGCGCAACAGCTCGCCGAGCAGGCGGATCAACGATGGCTGCCATTGCTCGATGCCCAGCGTTAGGAATTGTGTGAGCAGGAAATCATTGTAGCGGTCAACAATCAGGCCGGGGATGCCATCAGCCTCGGCATTGACAAGGCGATAGGCGCTTGTGCCGGCATTGCTGCGCAGCGCCTGGCGGCCGGCCAAGGCGCGCTCTAGCCGCGCGCGCCACAAGGCGTCGTCAACGGCCTCGTCTTCGTCCCACAAAAACAGCCGCGCCACGATTTGCGAGCGGCGGTTGATAAAACCGCGCGCCAGCCACTCGCCGCCAGTGTTGCAAATATCCACAACGCTGCCGTCGGGCGCGTCGCCTTCCACGCGTTGAACCGCGCCCGAAAACACCCAAGGGTGCCTTTGCCGCACCGATTTATCGCGCCCTGGCTTGAGAACCAATTGGGATTTCATATTAAATCTGCAATTTTGAATCTGTAATCTTGAATTTTGAATCTGCAATTTTAAATTTTGACCATTTCGAGCAGTTTGGCTTGATCAATGATGGGCACATCCAGCTCTTGGGCCTTGGTGTACTTGGCGCTGCCGGGGTCGGCCCCTGCCACCAGGAAACTGGTCTTTTTGCTCACACTGCCCGTCACCTTGCCGCCGTGCTGCTTGACAAGCGCCTCGGCTTCTTCACGGCTGAGGGTGGGCAAGGTGCCGGTGATGACGAACGTCAGGCCCGCCAACGCACCCCCTGGCTGCTTGCCTCCCGCGGCTTGCTTCTTGGGCCTGGTTTCTTTCATCTTTACGCCGGCTCGCTCGAGTTTGGCAATCAATCGCTGGTTGCTGGGGCGGCTGAACCATTCAACAATGCTTTCGGCGGTCACCGGCCCAATGCCTTCCACCTCTTGCAGTTGCTCGGAGGTTGCGGCGCTCAGCCCGTCAATTGAGCCATAGTGGTCTGCCAGGTCTTCTGCCGCGGTAGAGCCGACGCCGGGTATGCCCAGCGCGCCAATCAATCGCTCCAACGGGCGCGCTTTGCTGGCTGCAATAGCCTCTAGCAGATTGGCGGCCTTTTTTTCGGCAAAACCTTCCAGCGCCAGCAATTGCTCTAGAGTCAAAGCGTACAGGTCGGCCACGTCGTTCACCAGCCCGGCTTCGATAAGCTGCGCCACAATTTTAAAACCCAGCCCTTCAATATCCATCGTGCCGCGGCTGACATAGTGTTCCACTTGGCGGTCTATTTGGCCGGGACAATCGGCATTGGGGCAGCGAATAGCCACTTTTTCCTCGTCTACCGCAACGGGCGTCTGGCAAAACGGGCAGAGCTTGGGCGCGCGAATGGGCCGCTCATTACCTTGGCGCAGGTCGGTCACCGGCCCCACCACATAAGGGATTACATCGCCGGCCCGCTTGATGGTGACGGTATCGCCGATGCGAATGTCTTTGCGCGCAATATCGTCAAAATTGTGCAGCGTGGCTCGCTCTACAATCACGCCGCCGATTTCCACCGGAGCCAGCACGGCCACCGGATTCAACGTGCCGGTGCGTCCCACGTTGATTTGAAGCTCTAGCAATTGGGTTGTGGCTTCTCTGGCGGGAAACTTGAGCGCCAGCATGCCGCGCGGGTCTTTGCCCACCACACCCAAAGCCGCTTGAAGCTCTAGCTCGTTGACCTTGATCACCATCCCGTCTATTTCGTAGGGCAGGTTGTCGCGGCGCTCGGCAAAAGAGAGGCAATAATCAATGGCCTTCTCCAATGTGTCAAACTGCCGTGATACATCGAGCGCCACGGGCAAGCCTAACGAGTCCAGGTAATGCAATACATCCCATTGAGTCCTGATTTCGGGCTGCGACGTTTCAACGATCGAGTAACACAGCCAGCGGATGGGGCGCGTGGCCGTGATGCGTGGGTCGAGCTGGCGCAGCGCCCCGGCGGCTGCATTGCGCGGATTGGCAAAGGTTTTTTCTCTGGCTGCGGCCAGGGCCTGGTTCAGTTCTTCAAACTTGTCTTTGGGCAAATAGGCCTCGCCGCGCACCACCAGCCGGTGGGGGGGGACAAGCTTGGCATCTGGTTTGGCCGGGATGCGCAGTGGCACAGAGCGGATGGTGCGCAAATTGGGCGTGATCTCTTCGCCCACTTCGCCATCGCCCCGAGTTGCGCCCTGGTTGAAAACACCCTCTGTGTAGGTCAACACGATTGTCAGCCCATCAATCTTGGGCTCCACCACAAAGGTCGCGCTTGTATCGGCCGGCAGCAGCTTGCTGACGCGCTCCCACCATGCCCGCGCCCCTTCGGCTGAAAAGGCATTGCCCAGGCTGAGGATGGGGTGCGGGTGCCGAAGCTTGTTGAATTTATCCGAGGGCTGCCCGCCAACACGCTGGGTGGGGCTATCGGGCGAGAGCAGGCGCGGATTTTCGCTTTCCAGGCGCGCCAGCTCGGCATAGAGCCGGTCGTATTCCGCGTCGGCTATCACCGGATCGTTCAAGACATGATAGCGATAGTTGTGGTAGCTGATTTGCCGGTGTAATTCCTTGATACGCTTTTCAACCTTGGCAGCCATAGGCCCTCTTTACGGCGCGGCGGTGGGCACAAGGTAATCGCCGGCCGACCAGCCAACATCATTTGGATCGTTGAGGTTTTGCAGCTTCCACCACGTCAGTCCATCGGCCTCGCTTGGCCCATCCACCACGCGCATCACAGTGCTATCTGGCAGGTAACGCAGCCGCTGCGTTTGCAGGCCGGGGGCGTCGCGAAAGCTCAAGCCCTGCGGGCCGGCATCGGTTATCTTTACAAATCCTCCGATGGCGATAGCGCCGGGCGGTGTGGCCGTGGGCGTCGGCGCGATGGTGGGGGTATAGGTAGGCAGAGGGGTGCGAGTCGGCGGGCGGGTGGCGGTGGGCAAGACAATAATGACATCGGTCTCGCCGCTGGGTTGGGCCTTTATTAATGCTCGTCCACCCAGCCCACAGGCTATCATGGATGCGACAATGACGCCAAAAAGCAACAGCCACTCGTGCCAGGCCAGTTCTCCCTGCCCGGGACGTGGCGTTAGCTTGATTCCAGGTTGATTTTGACTCATGCTACCTCACAGTAAAAAAACTTAGACTACATAAATTGGATTGCTAAAGATCCAGCCTTTGCCGCGCCGATAGGCTTCAACGCGGTACGCGCCAGCATCGGCGGTGGTGAATTTGAGTTGGGTGCCGTTGGCCTTTGCCACCCGGCGACCCGCCACAACCAGGCGGATATCTGCCGACAGAGGCGTCTGCGCCTCCAGCGTCAGCGCGCCATGCCGCCGCAGGGTTTGCCCCATCGTGGCCGCCGCCGAGCCGCTGCGCGCGTTAAATGCGAATCCACGGGTGCTGCCTAGCAAGTCGCAGCCTACCCAACAGCGGCCGGCGCGCAGCGCTTCCAAAATGAGCGGCTTGTCGGCTGCCATATTTCCCGCCAGACGCTGCTCTGCCAAGATGTGCGTGTTAATCGCGCTGAACAGCCAGGTGTATGGAAAGATGGTTCGGCGCAGCGGGCCAAGCGAATAAGCCCTCCCGTGAGCGTCAGCCCCGCCAATGCCTACCACGCGCTCGCCAGTAGATAGTAGCTTGTCCCATAGCTGCAACGTTTGCGGATATGGGCCGCGCAACGCGCCCAGGGGAAAATAGGCATAGTAAACGGCGTGCAGCACCGTAGGGACGCGCGACTTGAATTCTGACATATAGTTCCAGATTTCAATGCCTGTATAGCCTGAAATATTCCAGTCGCCCCAGCCCAGCGGCGCTTCGTTGGCCATGCGGCTGGTGAATTCAATCGGATGAGCCAAAAAGGCCAAACCCCCGGCCTGACGAACGGCATCTAGCAAGCCCTGCGGATTTTGCGCCTCGGTAGACAGGTCTTGTTCTGCGCCATAAATCAACATGTGGTTTCCCTGTGGCACGCGTTGGCAATTGTGCGCCTCTTGGCCCACCAGCAACAGCAGCTTGTTGTAATAGCCTTCCAGGCCGCTTACCCACACATTGTGGTCGGTGACAATCACATAATCTAACCCGGCCTGCGCGGCGGCCTGGGCCACGCCGCTGTGGGGCAGCGTGCCGTCCGAGTACACGGTATGCAAGTGCATGTTGCCGACATATTCTGCAAAAGGCATGATAAATGCTCCCAACCTATCCTGGTGAATTTTGGGATAGGCCCTTATTCTGGCCCTTTCCAGCCAAAACGCTTCAAATCCACCCGCCCGCGCTGGTCGAACAAGACCCCTTCTGCTTCCAGCCGCTGGCGTTGCATCTGGCCGCTTGTGCCCTTGAGGCTGATTTTGCCCTGGCTGTTGATGACGCGCTGCCAGGGCACATCGCTCTTGGCGGCGGCCATGGCCCAGCCCACCTGCCGAGCGTCGCACGGCGGCCCCACCAGCGCGGCGATTTGCCCGTAGGTGCTCACTTGGCCGCGTGGAATCTGGCAGACCAATTCATAGATGTGTGGGAAAAGCGCGCTTGTGTCAGTTGATTGGTTCACGCGGCAATTTTACCATAGTCTATGCCATTGACAATCGGGCTGTAGCGGGTATACTCTTGGGGCAGGAGGGCTATGAATAATCAACAGGTGGCGCAGGTTTTCCAATACGTGGCCGATTGCCTGGAAATTCAGGGCGAGATTGTGTACAAGGTGCTGGCGTATCGCAAGGCCGCTGAAAATATCATGGCGCTCACGGTTGACGTGAGCCAATTGTGGCGCGAGGGGCAGCTCCGCTCGATCCCCGGCGTGGGCCAGGCCATTGCAGAAAAAATAGCTAGCCTCTTGTCTACTGGCACGTTTGACCTGTATGATCGGGTCAAGGCCGAGGTGCCGGCCGGTGTGGTGGAAATGCTCCACGTGACGGATGTAGGCCCTAAAAAGGCCAGGCTGTTTTGGCAAGAACTGGGCCTGAGCAGCGTCAGCGGCTTGCGGCAGGCGGCCTTGGATGGCTGCTTGCGTGGACTGCCCGGCATGGGCGAAAAATCAGAAGCCAAGATATTGACCGGCGCTGAGGCTTACCTGCGCCGCGCCTCTAGCACGCGCCTGCCCATTGGCGTGGCACACCCGCTGGCGCAGGCCATTTTGGCCGAGTTGC
>JBGSMF010000031.1:0-18205 GCA_041740315.1 Thermoflexales bacterium | reverse complement strand
GAAGACAATAGACTTTCGGAAATAACGCAGCCAACGTATCCCCATACGTTGGCGGACTGGCACACTTGCACCTGCGCTGCGCTTGGCCCCTTCGGGAGTGCAGCCTGCCTGGCGCAGACAGGGTGTGGGGTTGCCCGTCCTGCTATTTCCGATAAGGTCTTATGTTTACCACCTTGCAGTTAATATTACTACGAGATTTCGCATTACTACGAGGCTTTGGCTTTTGTTGTCTCGTTTGTTGCAAGATTGATCTTGAGGCAAAACCAAGTCTCGTAGTAATATTAAAAATTAAACTGTCCAGTTCCTAGGGGGGATGAATCAGATGTTTTGCCGTCGGGATATCCCTGCTGCAAAAGAGGGATATCAAGCAGCCTGACCTCTGGGCGAGCCGCCACATGCTCCAATATAATGACAAAATGCTCCATCATCTGGACTATAGTTGCCTCATCATACAAGTCAGTATTATAATTCACCCTGCCCGCCAACCCCTGTTCCATATCTGCCATGAACAAGGTCAGATCAAATCTCACTACACCGTTCTCAGTTTCCGCCCAATCTAGCGTCAGACCTGGCAGTTCCCACCTTCCGCCCAAGGTATCCTGAAAAGCAAATACCACTTGGAAGAGTGGGTTCCGGCTCATATCGCGCTCAGGATGCAATTCCTCCACCAATTTCTCGAAAGGCATATCACAATGCATAAAAGCTGCCAACGATAGCTCTTGCACCTGTTTTAGCAACTCTTTAAAACTGGGATCGCCAGCCAAGTTGGCGCGCAGCACAAGCATATTGACAAAGAATCCAACCAAATCCCCAATCTCGGGACGGTTGCGATTAGCAATGGGTGACCCCACCACAATGTCCTTTTGCCCACAATAACGATATAACAGCGCCTTGAATGCTGCCAGTAGCGTCATGAACAGGGTTGTCCCTTCTTGCCGGCTCAATGTTTTGATTGCCTCCGTCAAGGGCCGCGCCAATGTAAATGAATAGCTCGCTCCACAATAGGTTTGAACGGGAGGGCGTGGCCGATCAGTAGGCAATTCCAGAACAGTCGGAATTGGGTCAAGTTGCTGTTTCCAATAAGCGCTCTGTCTTTCCAACTCTTTTCCCTGCAAATTTTGACGCTGCCAGACCGCATAGTCTACATATTGGATGGGCAAATCAGGCAGGTGCAAAGGCGTTCCCGTTGTAAAGGCTCCATAGGCCGCGCCCAGTTCTCTGACAAGCACTTGCAAAGACCAGCCGTCAGTAACAATGTGATGCGTAGTCAAGACAAGCACATACTCTTGTTCATCTAGGCGCAGCATCACAGCGCGATACACCGGGCCTGTGGTCAGGTCAAAAGGCTGTCGCCCTTCCTCGCGCACCAGTTGCGGAACCAAGGTCTCTTTCTCTGACGCAGCAAGTTGTTCCAAGTCCACTAGAGTGAAAACAAGGGGCGGAGTAGGAGCCACAATCTGAGCCGTATTCCCCTCTATGGTCGCAAAAGTGGTTCGCAAGGGTTCGTGGCGCTGCACAATTTCAGCGCAGCTTTTCAACAAGACCACCAAATCAAGCGGCCCATGGATACGTATAGTCAACGAGATATTGTTGGCTGGATTTTTGGGGTTCCACTGGTGAATAAACCACAATCGCTCCTGGGCAAAAGAAAGCGGAAAAGGCTGGCCCGCCCTGGGTTGCGGCGCGATGTAACCGCTCTGGGATCCTTCTCGCTTAGCCAACAGTTTGCGCCTTAACACGGCGCGTTTTCCCGGCGGCAGCGCGGCAATCCGTTCCGCCAGATTACTCATTCGCAACTCTTTCTTCGCTTAACAACGCTTCCAAGTCTTGATCGGAAAGCTGCTCGGCTTCCGCTAACAACTCTGTTACCTCAGCATCTTCAGCTAGCTCGGGCAAAAGCTTTTCAACTAGATCAGCTATACTCAAGCCACGCAGCAAATCGGCGATGGAGACCGATACGCCCAGGCTGCCTGAAATCTTGTTGCTCAATTCCACAGCCATGATGGAATCAATGCCTAGTGTATTGAGGGGTTGATGCGCATCCAACCGCGAGCGATCCAGGTGAAGCACGTGGGCGACCAGCTCTACCAAATGAGTTTCAAGCAAGCGCGGTTGTTCTTCCGGGGTAGCCTGCCCCCAAACCTTTTCCAAGAAATCGGTCTTGCTCATACTCTCGACGCCGGTTCCGCCCACCTCTGACTTGACCAGATCAGAAATCAAGGGGCTGCTGGCTAAGGGAGTATGGCTGATCTGTTGCCAATCAAACGGCGCCACAGTCACCTGGCAAGGGTTTTCTTCCAAGAGCCGCTCCAATATCTGTATTCCCTGTTGTGGCGCAATAGCATGCACGCCTCCCGCCGCGTGTTTTTCACCCAACGCCTGGCGCGCCGCCATTCCCACCTCGGCCCAAGGCCCCCAGTTGATGCTTTGGCCCGGCAACCCACAAGCGCGGCGGTAATGGGCCAACGTATCCATAAAGGCGTTCCCCGCCGCATAGTTTGATTGCCCCGGCACCCCAATGAGAGAAGCAATTGAGGAAAAGAGAACAAAAAAGTCCAACGGCATGTCTTGCGTCAGAGTATGCAAATTCCAAGCCCCTTTGACCTTGGGGTCCATCACCTGGGTCAATTGATCATGGCTCATCTGAAGCATAATACTGTCATTCAACACCCCCGCCGCATGAATGACTCCCCCCAATGGCGGCATGGTCGCCGCGATCTCATCCAGAATATGTTCCATCTCAGCCTGGTTCGCCACATTGCCCGCAGCGACCAGGACACAAGCGCCAGAGGCTTCCAGCGACGCCACCATCTCCTGTTCCTGCGGCGAAAGGGCGCCTCGCCCGCGGCGGCTGGTCAGCGCCAAATGCCGCGCGCCTTTATCCACCAGCCAGCGAGCAACCGTGCGGCCCAGCCCGCCCAAACCGCCTGTGATCAAATAAGTACTGTTCTCACGGATCTCGACGTGAGGGGTCACCAGCGGCGCCGCCTGCATAGAGAGATCGCCCAGTGTAAGCACGACCTTGCCAATATGCTTGGCTTGGGCCAACAACTGGAAAGCCTCGGCGGCTTGGCTGATAGAAAACACCTGAGCCGGCGGCGGCTGAAGCCGGCCGTCTAAAAAGAGCGGCCATATTTCGCCCAACATGTAGTAGATGAATTTGGGGCGGTCGCGCATCAGTTGATTAAAATCCAGCACAAACAGTGAAATGTTGCGCTCCAAAAGTCCCATGCGCAACATGCTGTTCAGCACTATATCGCGTTTGCCCAGCTCTACAAAGCGCCCGTAAGGTTTGAGCACCGACAAGCTCTTGGTGATGCCTGCGCCCGACAAAGTGTTCAACACCACATCTACACCTTCGCCGTCGGTCAATTCTAGAATCTCGTCCGCAAAACTGAGCGACCGCGAATCCATTACATGGCTAATTCCTAGCTTCTCTTGAAGGTAAGCGCGCTTTTCAGGTGTGCCGGCGGTGGCAAAGATTTCCGCCCCCACCACTTTGGACAACTGGATAGCCGCATGGCCCACCGCGCCGCTTGCCGTATGGATAAGCACTCGCTCGCCCGGTTGAAGGTGCGCCAAGCGGCTGAACGCATAATAACTCGTGCCAAAAGCGACCAGCATCGTAGCCGCATCCTCAAAACTCATCGAGGCCGGCTTGGGGCCTGTGAGCCAGGCACTGGTGGTAACATATCGGCTAAAACAATGATCAGCGCCGACAAGGACTTGATCGCCCACCTGACAGATTTCCACGCCTTCGCCAACCGCGACTACTCGCCCGCTGCCTTCCAGGCCCAGGGGAACCATTTTGCCCTGGGGCGCCGGCAATATTCCTAACGCCAGCATAACATCTTTGAAATTGAGGCCCGCGGCGCAAACCTCAACCTCGACCTCGCCTGGGCCGGGTTTGCGGCGATGGGTCACGCGCAACTGAAAGCTATCCAGCACGCCCGGGGTGGCAATCTCCAAGTGGAAGGGGGTATCCTGCAAAGCGCCATAGCGTTGTTTCACAGTGGCCGCGGGCGCCGGAGCGTGGCGCATCAAGCGCGCCACGTATCGCTGGCTGCCGCGCAGCGCGATTTGGTTTTCTGGTTGTTCGGCCCCCAGTTCTTCCACCAGGGCGCCGAGATCGTCGGCTGCGCCCATCGCGCTCAGATCTATGAGGGCACAACGCAGTTCAGGCTGCTCATTGGCTACAACTCGCCCCATGCCCCACAAGGCAGCCTGGGTCACCGAAACCATTTCGTCAGCCGTGACCGCCTGCGCCCCTTTTGTCACTATCCAGAGGCGAGATCTTGTAGCCGAAGGGTTTTTTCCTAGCGCTTGTACCAACGCCAGCAAGCTGCCTGGCCCAAAGGCCAGGGCCATGTCCAGCGTTTCCATGCTCGGCGATTGAATGGTTGACGTTGCGCCGGCCCAACAGTGGAGGAGGCCTAAATGTTGGGCCAGACCCGCTTGTGAAATGGCCTCAAACAATCGCTCATAGTCTTGGGCGGATTCTGGGTTGATCCAATACTGAGAGCCATCTGCGACAGCGCGATAGGCCTTATCAGGGTGCACCAAAATGCAGTTTCCACCGCGTTCGGCTAGCAATGCTTTCAACGGTTCTTTTTCGCCAGCCGCCGTAAAAATGAGCCAATTCCCTTGTCGCTGCGGTTGGGCAGGGGCCGCTGTGGAAAGCGGCATAGGTTGCCATTCAAGTTCGTAAAACCAACGATTCAGGCCGCCCTGGCCCTGGTCAATGGCCACACGCTGCAAGCGCAACCCCTCCACGGCAGCGATGACTTGACCCTCCTCGCTTAGCAGCCGCACATCGGCCTCGCGAATATCTGGCTCTGCCTCTGATATGGGCCGGAGGACAGCGTGGCACCACAGTTGAATGCCAGGCTGTTGATAAACGCGCAAGGAGCCAACCTGAGCAGGCAAAAAGACTTGTTCCCCGCCTTGCCCTTCAGGAGAAACAGGAGAAGCAGCCGCCACGATCTGGAAACTGGCGTCCAACAAAACCGGATGAATTTGATAGACCTCACACATGGGCATCAGAGTTGCAGGCAATTGCAGTTGGCTCAGAGCCTCGCCATCACGTCGCCAGATCTGTTGCACGGCCTGGAAGGCCGGGCCATAAGACAGGCCGTGCGATTCCATCGTGCGATAGTGGTCCGCCCCGGCAATGCACTCTTTACAACGGTCTTGGATGTCCTTGAGCGCCACAGGATTGGGCCTGGCCGCATCTGCGTCTTGAAGCGTACGCACCGTGCCGCTGGCATGTTCTTGGCTAGCATTCACAGAGTTCGCACTTTCCCCAGAACTCAAAACCTGGAAAGAAGCCTCGCCGGGCATTTCAGGCGTCAGCACAGTCTGGATCCGCCGTGTCACGCCATCTTCCGGAAGGTAGAGCGCTTGATTAAAGCTAATGCGCTCAACCCGATATGCGCCAGGACCCAAGGCCGCTTGCGCTGCGGCTAGCGCCATTTCCAGATAAGCGGCGCCAGGCAAAACGCTCGTTCCCCACACGCGATGATCCACCATGTAAGGCGGGGTAGTTGCCGACAAATCCTGTTCCCAAAAGTGCTGCCAGGGCGATACCGACGCCTTGACGTGTTCACCCAGCAGTGGATGCCTGCCGCGCACCTTGGCGGTGACCCTGGCGCCTACGCCAAGCAGCCTCTGGGTAAGCTGGTCATGCCAGTAATGCTCACGCTGCCAACAGTAGGTGGGCAGCGAGACCACTTGGCCGCCTTCGGGGTAGAGATGTTGCCAGTTCACCAGACAGCCCTGAACGTAAAGCGCGCCTAGCGAAGCTAATATCGTCGCTCGTTCCGGCTCGCCTCTGCGCAGCGAAGGAATCACACTGCCCTCTTTTTTCAGCGCAGCCAGTCCTTGCAGAATTGAAGAGCCTAATACTGGATGCGGGCTGATTTCAAGAAAAGTGTTATAGCCACTCTGCGCCAACTGCTCAATGGCTTTAGTAAAGAGGAAAGGCTCACGAAGATTGCGTCCCCAGTATTCAGCGTCAAGTTGGGCGCCATCTACCAGAGTGGCCGTCACCGTCGAGAAAAGAGGCATGTGGGTGGTGCGGGGTTCAATGCCTTGCAACGCCTGTGCCAACTCTTTTTTCAGCGGCTCCATTTGAGGGCTATGAAAGGCGACGTTGACGCCGCGCAACATCTGGCAAAAGATGCCTTGTTGAGTCAATGAATTGGCAATATGCTCCAACGCCTCAGGGTCGCCGGAAAGCAAACTGGTAGTGGGGCTATTACTGCCTGCCACAGAAACGCGATCTTCAAAGCCGGCCAGCGCCGCCTTGGCCTCCTCCAACGGTAACCCCACCGCCGCCGTCTTGCCTTGGCCCTCCACAGATTTCATTAGACGAGCACGATGGTAAACCACGCGGGCCGCTTCTTCCAGGTTTAACGCGCCTGCCACGTGCGCCGCAGCAATCTCTCCGAGGCTCTGTCCCACAATCACACTGGGCATCAGTCCCCATGAATACCATAACGCCGCCAGCGCTACCTGAATGGAGAAAATAGCGATCTGGGCAACTAGGGTATCATTTAAGCGAGATTGAGCCTCGTCCGCCGCCAACTCTTCCAACAGTGACCAACCGGCCAATTCTTTAAAAACCTGGTCGCATTTTTGCAAGGTCGTTTCAAAAACCAGCTCTTGTTGCATCAACTCGCGCCCCATGCCTAACCAGTGTGAACCCTGACCGGAGAAGACAAAAACCAGCGGCAACTGCCGGTTGGATGTCCCAGCGCTCACGAGTCCGGGAGCAGGTTCATTGCTGACAAGTGCGTTTAGATGGTCGGCTAGTTCCTCGCGTGAGTCCCCTGCAACCGCCATGCGATAATTGAGATGGCCGCGCCGCACACTGGCCGTGTAGCAAATATCACGCAAGGCCAGATTACTTTGCGCCGCCGATGAGAGGAAATCACTATAGGCCCTTGCCAAAGCGCGCAGCGCCTCTGGCGTTCTGGCAGAAAGAGGCAGCAGACAAGCTCGTGGCGCCAAGTTCGCTCTATCCCGATCGGGTGAGCTTGGCGGCGCTTCTTCCAAAACCAGGTGGGCATTGGTCCCTGCAAATCCAAAACCACTGACGCCCGCGATCAACGGCTCGGAGGGTTGGGGCCAAGGCCCCAGGCTCTGCTGCACAAACAGCGGCAACTCTTTAAATGGAATCAGAGGATTGGGATCACGAAAGTGCAGAATAGGCGGTAAAAGCCGATGTTGAAATGCCAGCAATGTCTTGATGATCCCAACAACACCCGCTGCCGCTTCCGCATGCCCAATATTTGTTTTGACCGAACCTAAAGCGCATTTATGCCCTTCTTGACGGCCAACGCTGAGGACATTAACTAACGCTTGCACTTCAATCGGGTCTCCCAAGCTGGTGCCAGTGCCGTGCGCCTCGATGTATTGCACCTGACCCGGCGCAATCCCAGCGCGTTGATAGGCTTCGCGCAACACCGCCTCTTGAGCTTGCCCATTGGGCGCCATAATGCCATTGCTGCGCCCATCTTGATTGACCGCGCTGCCTCGAACCACGGCATAAATGCGGTCGCCATCGTCCAACGCCTGGGCCAGCGGCTTGAGCACGACCACCCCTGCCGCTTCTGCACGGACAATCCCATTAGCGCGGCTGTCAAAGGTCTTGCAACGGCCATCGGGCGAGAGCACCCCCGCCCGAGAGAAAAAGACGTCATTGCCCGGCTCCAGGATGACATTCACGCCGCCAGCCAACGCCAGGGTTGATTCTCCGGTACTCAGGCTCTGGCATGCTAGGTGGACAGACACCAGCGCTCCTGAGCAAGCAGTGTCCACGGCAACGCTAGGGCCATGCAGATTGAAAAAATAGGAAAGACGATTAGCCACCGTGCTGTTGGCGTTTCCGGTGCCCGAGTAAACCTCCACGATTTCATAGTCGTCAAAAATGCGCGTCCCATAGTCATCCTTCAAAACAGCCATAAAGACGCCGGTCTGACTATCTGACAGGCTGTCCGGCGGAACGCCGGCATCTTCTAACGCTTCCCATGCCGTTTCGAGGATCAACCGCTGACGGGGATCCAAATGCGCCGCCTCGCGCGGCGAGATACCAAAGAAAGAAGCGTCAAACAGGTTCGGGTTCTCCAAGTACCCACCCCACTGGCTGACAATCTTGCCCTTGGCATTAGGGTTGGGGTCGTAGAATACATCAACGTCCCAGCGATCGGGCGGGACTTGACGAACCGCATCCACGCCATTAGCCACAAGATCCCAAAACGCCTGTGGGTTGTCAGCGCCTGGGAAACGCCCCGCCATACCGATGATGGCAATTGGCTCCTGCACCTTGGCGCTTGCGGCATCACCGCCCATGAGCGCATCTGAAATTTTGGAATCTCTTGCCAGATAGGCAGCTAGCTTTTCAAGCGAGGGGTAACTCCAGGCCAAAACGGGAGACAGAGAACGTCCTAGCCAATCCTCAAGGTCATGCATCAAGGCTAGCGATTCGAGCGACCCTATGCCATAGCGCGTAAAGGCCTGGCTTGCATCAATTTCCTCAGGCGAGACACCTACCCGTTTGGCGCAATAACGAATCAGCCAACCCTCGATGCTTTCGGCAATTTGCTTGTCCTTAGCACGCGCCGCAAATGGTTCCGGCGATTGGTCTATCAGAGGAATCTCTTGATTGGCAACAGCCTGCCACTGGGCTACCACATCAAGCTTGGCAGCCAGGAATTCATCTCTGCATGCCTGGCGTCGAATCTTGCCGCTCGAAGTCTTGAGAATAGTTCCAGGCTTGATAAGCACAATCGCAAAAGTTGAAAGATCATGGTCTTGGGCGATTTTCTGGCGTATATCGCCAATTACTTGGTTGGTGTCTGATGGCGACAAAGTCTTTACCTCGGCCACAGCCACCAACCGTTCTTCCGCGCCCACCTCAACCGAAAACGCCGCAACACAGCCAGGCCGCACCGCCGGGTTGCTTTGCTCTACGGTTAATTCAATGTCCTCAGGGTGGTGATTGGCGCCTCGAATGATGATAAGGTCTTTGAGCCGCCCGGCGATGAATAATTCTCCATCGAGCAAGAACCCCATGTCTCCAGTGCGCAAAAATGGTCCCTCGGCTGTATCTGCCAAGCGCGCCTGCAGGAATTGCCGGGTTTCTTCGGGTTGATCCCAATACCCTTCAGAGATACTAGGCCCCGATACCCAGATCTCGCCCACCTGGTCAGGAGAACAAACTATCAAAGAATTGGGATTGACAATGGCAATTTTCTGGCCCGGCACGGTCCCGCCACACCCTACTAACGTTCGAACACTGGCGCTTTGGGCAAAAGCTTTGACAACCCGGCCTTGTTCGAGCGCCGTTCTTTCAAAGTCATAGACAACAGGCAACGCCGCCGCACGGCCTCCAGAAACTGTCGCCGCCGCTTCGGCCAGGCCATAAGAAGGATAAAGGGCCTGCCGCTGAAAGCCACACGGCTCAAAAGTCTGGGCAAATCGCTCCAGGGTCTCGCTGCGGACTGGCTCAGCCCCATTAAGCGCCACCGTCCAACTGCTCAGGTCGAGCGCCGCCCGCTCTTGGGGATTGATTCTCTGAACGCACAACTCGTAGGCAAAATTTGGGCCACCCGTGGCGCTGGCTTGGCAGCGAGAGATAGCCTGAAGCCAACAGAACGGGCGCTGAGCAAAAGAGATCGGCGACATCAATGTGGCTGGAACGCCTTGATAGAGTGGGTGCAATATGCCCAAAAAGAGGCCCAGATCATGAAAGAAAGGCAACCAAGAGACCACCCCTGTGCACGGCCGCGCTTCAAAGGCGGGAAACTGGGCCAAATTGTAGAGTGCGTTGCGGTGATTCAGCATCGCTCCGCGCGGCGTGCCGGTAGAGCCTGAGGTATACATCAAAAAGGCCAGTGTATTGGCCGTGGCCGCGGGCATCTGCCATTCATCTTCCTTCACGGGGCAGGCGCAATCTGCCGAAACTACTTGAGTTGATCGCAAATCGTTGTGCTGCACAAACAAAGGCTCGACTAACGGCAGCAACTCTGAGGTGGTCAAGGCCATTTTGACTTGAGCGCTCTTGACAATAGCCTGGAGCCGCGGCAAGGTGCGAGTTGGGCGGATCGAGTCAACCGGGTAAGCCGGCACGGCTACCATACCTGCATACAGGCAGCCGAAAAAGGCCGCAATATACTCTAGGCCAGAGGGGTAAAGCAGCAAGACACGCTCATTAGAGTTCAGCCGGCTTTGAAGCAGCGCGCCAATTGACCGAGCGTGACGGTCCAGTTCCACATAGGTCATCCTAGCTTGCTCTGTCTCGCCATCCCCCCAAAAGGCATAGGCCAACTGGTCAGGCTGGTGCTTTGCCCGATAGCGGAGGAGATCAACCAATGTGTTAAAAGTCGGTTCCGAAAAATTCTGTTTCATAGCACCCCAATCTGTTAATATCCTTCGGCCAGGCTAAAAAGCCTTTGGTCAGCGTGTTTCGTTTCAAAGGCTCTAGCGAGCCGCCCGAGGCCACACGGCACGCGCCAGAACGGCCGCGCCAAGTGCAATCAACACAATCGGCCACCAGTTAGGACCAAAAATTATCACCCCCACCCCAACGGCCGACAGTATGACCGATGGGTATCTCGCCCAGTCCATCTCAGGACGACCCCGATTAGGCCAGTAAAGCAAACCAAATACTGCTCCAAGCCCAAGGCAGAGTATCCCACCAAAGACATTGGGCAAATCAATAATCAGCGTCGAGGCCAGGGCCACCCCAATCACCAGCATCACACCGCCTGGGATGAGCGCCCACCAGTTTCCTTGCCGGTTGGCCATATACACCACCAGAAACGGCAACGCGATGAACCACATCAACAAGGCGGCGATCACCACACCATTCGCTCTCAGCGTGAGCGATATAAAAATGGCAATGAGGGTAAGCACGCCGCCCGGGATGAGCGCCCACCAAGAATCTTTATGGCCGCGGGCAGTCTGCACCGCGTAGATCAGCAAGAACGGCAACCCAATGCTAAACAGAATCAAGCCGGCGATCAACTCGCCGGGCACATTGTCTCGCTCGGCCAAGTAGACCACCGCGCTCATCCCTAGCAAAATGCAAGCAGGAATTAGAGACCACCATTGATCAAGCTCGGTGATAAAATTGAGCAAGAACAACACCCCCAGCGCGGCCAATAACGCCGACCACACTGGCGCGCTCACTTCGAACCCCATTAGATTTTGCGCCAGCAAAAATGCGCCACCCAGGATAAAGACAATTGCCCAAATGATTGCCCGACGAGATTTCATTGCTGTTACCTCCCAAGTATATGCGTACTATCCATTCAACTTTCGATTATGACCATGAAAACCTTGCTCATTCCATGAATCACTCCGCCTCATCAGATACGTTAATATCGCGTAACTACTCAGCCGGCACCCTTCGACCTGTCTGCCGACAGAGCAGGCTACGCGCCGCGCATCCTGAGCAAAGTGAAACGCAGTCGAAGGAGCGCGGCGCTTATCCTGAGCAAGGCCGAAGGACGCTCAGGATGCTGAGTAGTTACAATATCGCAATGTTTGCAATGGCCTGACGATGCTTTCTAGGTTAATTCCTCTCTGCAAGGCCAAGAGAATACCGGCGGCTTCGGCATAGGTCTCGGCCTCAATCACATTTTGCAAGCCCAGTTTAGACTTGGTGACATCCAAAATAGTGCGATTCTGACGGACGGCGATCACCGGCACACCATATGCCTGAGCGTAAAGCGCCGGAACGCCGCCGAGGCAACCTGCCGGCGCTACGACGGCCAAGAGATTGTTGAGATTGATAACATCTGCCACGCGGCTGTTGGCGCGCGGCCCCAGCTGGGGCGCACGCCGCAAACCAATCAAAATGCACGCCAAACCGCTGGTGGAGCTCATTTCGCCGGCTCCCCGCGCATCCACAATGTTGTGCTCCAGTTCCAGTTGCTTGACATTGATAAGCGGCGCATGGGCCGATGGCATCTGATAACGCCGCGTAATCAGGTAAGAGATAATTGCTTCAGTGCCGCCGATGGGGTTGGGGTACTTGCCTGCAAAGTGGTCGGCGTAAATATTGAGCGGCAAATCTTGTATTGTGGATGCCACGGCAATGGCATTGACGCCTTTTGCGATGAGCTCATCGCACGCGCCGAATAGGACGTCCGGGTTATCAACCGTGCCTACAAAAATGCCAGATTTGTTCCAAACACACCGTCCGCCAATTGGCCGCTCGGTGATGACATAATCACGGACATCAACTCCATGAATAGCGCGAACGGCGTTGAGAACATTAAAGATAACATCCAGGCTTTGATCAGGAACCTTGTCAATAATTAACCCGACACGGTTTGTATACGGCAGGTGAAAGTCAACACTTCCCTGGCAAAACAGGTCAATCGAAGACCCCTCGGTGTACACAACGTTACTCTCCAGGTTAATAAAGTTTGAAGCATTGACGGCATTGGGGTTAGTGATCAAATAGTCGGTGGCGGCGGCCAACATGCTGGTGATTGGCGCAGCATCACCCGCATAACCACCAATGTCACAGCCAACACCAGTGGGAATAATGCTCACCACCACTCGTTTCCCTGGGTAATGCCTGTCACTCGCTCCAATCGCAAAACGCCCTAGTTCCCCATCGTAAGTTGTAGCCTCAATAACAAGCTCTTCATCTGTCACTTTACAAATACACCAGCGAAGCACATAGTGGCCGGTTAATTCTTTGATTACATCTGGTATCGAGGTAAACGACGCTAGTTCCGGTTTTTTGAGCGTATATTGTTTGTTCTGTATCATCCTGTAATCTCCTTGTGGATTGTCAACTAATCGTTTCATCTACTTCTTCTGCAACGCGTAGATAGGTTTCAAGTTGTTCAGCCAAGTTCTTGACATTTCCGCAACGCGCAGATAGGTTTCAAGCTGTTCAGCCAAGTTCTTGACATTGGGGTCACGTACAACTGTAAAATGGTTACCTGAAACCACATCCACCATCAAGCCATCTCTGGCCACTGCACCCCAGCCTAGGTCGGGGGCCGGGCTTGGCGCTCTCCGCCGCAAAGCGGCCAAGAGCTTGTCTTGAACAGAGTGCAAGAATTTCTTTCCAGAATCAACGAGGGTTGTTACCATCTCTTGGTCGGGACTCTTTTGTTGTTCGCCAGCTTTGAATAATATGACAGGCCCTGAATACGCGTGCGGGGCATAGCGCCACATTGCCCGAGCATTGCTCTTGAAAATATCGAACAGGTGAGAAATTTGGGCCAGTTCAACATCTGATGGCATGATACCCGCTCGCTTGGCCTCATTCAGCACAAGAGTCAGCAACTCGCTAGAATCAAGCCGCTTGGAACGTTTCGAATCAAATGTCACCGATTGCACCGGCAGGCCCAGCTCCAGCGCAAAATTGACCAAAAGGGTAGCCTCATCTGGCTCGGAACGCCAATTGCCGGATGGAGCATAGCTATCTATCATAACGAGCAAGGCTACTCTTTGCCCCTCGGCTTGCAAACGCTGGGCCATCTCAAAAGCTACTACCCCGCCCAAAGACCAACCACCTAGTAGATAGGGGCCGTTTGGCTGCACACTGCGCAAAAGATCGTTATAGTGAACAGCCATTTGTTGAATAGTGGTGTGGGCCGGTTGTTGATCATCTAGGCCAACAGCTTGTAATCCGTAAATAGGTCGGATCGGCCCAAGCTGGCGCACCAAATCCATATAACACAGCACACCACCGCCGCCAGGATGAACGAGGAACAAGGGACGCTTGCCTGCTTCGCCTACTTGCATTGGCACCAGCGAAGAAGATGGCAAGAGAGCTTTCTGTTCGCGCAATGCGGTCGCAAATTGTTCAATGGTCGCTTTTTGGAACAATGTCGCCACCGGCACTTGCAGTCCCAACTCTCGCTGAATACGCGTCATCAGGTGGATAGCTAGAAAGGAATGTCCGCCCATTTCAAAAAAGTTGCGCGTGATTCCAATAGGCCGAACATTGAGAAGGCCTTCCCAGATTTGAACCAGCCGCAGTTCCAGGGCATCTCGCGGCGCGACCAGTGCCCTGGCAGCCAACTCAATCTGCTCTGGCGCTGGCAGTGCCCGCCGATCTATTTTGCCGCTGGGCGTCAACGGCAGCGCCTCCAACGTCACAAACGCCCCAGGCACCATGTACTCGGGTAGTTTGCTCCGCAAGAACCCTCGCAGTTCCTTCGCCTCCAACTCCATCCCCTCTGCTCCAACCACATACGCCACCATCTGCTTGTCTTCTGCCCCGCTTGCCCCCTCACGCACTACCACCGCTGCTTCGCGCACCCCCGGGTGCTGTCCCAATACAACTTCAATCTCGCCTAACTCGATCCGAAATCCCCGCACCTTTACCTGCGCATCCACTCGCCCCAAAAATTCAATGTTCCCATCCGCCAGGTAGCGGGCCAAATCTCCGCTCTTGTACAGCCGCCCACCTGGCTCACCACAAAAAGAATCGGGAATGAACTTGGCCAATGTCAGATCCAGGTTATTGATATAGCCTCGTCCCACCCCTTGCCCACCTACACACAATTCGCCTACCACTCCCACCGGCACCAAGGCCAGGTCCCGATCCACTATGTACACTTTGGCATTATGGATGGGTCTCCCTATGGGAACCACCCGGCCTATCCGCTCCTCGGCCCCGCTTAGCCGATAGGCTGCGCAAATATCGGTGCACTCGGTCGGCCCGTATGTGTTCACTATTTCCGTCTGTCCACAAGCCTCGTCAATCCATGCCGATAACCGCCCCAGCGAGATAGGTTCACCCCCCAAAAAAACATGCCTCAAAGAACGCTTCATCCATCCGCTCTCTTGACCCTGTTCCACCAACGGATAAAAGGCGCTCGGCGTGCAATTGACCCACGTCACCTGCCAATCACACATCGTCCGCACAATCTGCGCCGCATCGTAATACTCGGATGACGCCAGCAGCAAGGCTCCCCCTACAATCAATGGCGCATAAATGTTTTTCTGGGTCAGATCAAAACTCAACGAAGAAATCAATAGCGCGCGGTCTTGGGCTGCCAGACCATACTCTGTCACAAACCAATTCAAAAGATTCACAAAGCTCTGTTGGTACACTCCGGCTCCCTTGGGTTGTCCTGTTGACCCGGACGTGTAAATCACATACATCAGATTGTCCGGCGTGACCTCTCGCTCCAAGCTTCCCTCTCCCACCGCAGAAAGCTCCCCCCAATCGCCATCCAAGCAGATGACGCCCTCTGCTTGCCTCGGCAGCCGTTCTTTCAGCCGCTGTTGGGTCAACACAACAAATATGCCAGCATCCTTCAGCACAAAGGCCACCCGCTCCTCAGGATAAGCTGGATCCAACGGCACATACGCCCCACCTGCCTTCAGTATCCCCAATAACCCCACCACCATCTCCACTGAGCGACTCATCCATATCCCCACCAGGCTCTCTCGCCCTACCCCAAACCTCTTGAGATAATGCCCCACTCTGTCTGCCCGCCGCCTCAACTCTCCATACGTTATATGCTGCTCATCACACATCACTGCGATAGAGTCCGGGGTTCGCTCCACCTGCCCCTCAAACAACTCGTGAATGCATCTGTCGCGCGGATAATCGGTTTGGGTCTCGTTCCATTCTTCCATCAGTTGCTCGTGTTCCCTCTCGGTCAGAATCGGCAACTCTGAAAGACGGCAATCTGGGTCCACCACCACCCCTTCCAGCATTACTTGCCAGTGCCCCAACATTCGACTGATGGTGGCTTGGTCAAACAAGTCTATGTTATACTCCAATCCTCCACACAGCCCTTCTTCTGTCTCTTCCATATTCAAGGTCAAATCAAATTTCGCCGTTTCGCTGTCGACCCCAACCGCCCGCAGGCTTAGATCAGGCGCTTGAAAGGCCGGCGTCGGCACATTCTGTAGCACAAACATCACCTGAAACAAGGGCGTCCGGCTCAAATCACGTGCCGGTTGCAATTCATCCACCAATCGCTCAAATGGTATATCCTGATGCGCATACGCCCCCAGCGTCACTTCTCGCACTCGCCCCATCAACTCCCTAAAACTCGGATCTCCAGACATATCTGTGCGCAGCGCCAACGTGTTGATGAAAAAACCTATCAGATCCTCTATCTCCTCCCAATTCCGGTTGGCTATCGGTGAACCAACCACTATATCGCTCTGCCCACTGTAGCGGTACAACAAGGCCTGAAACGCCGCCAAAAGTGTCATGAACAAGGTCATCCCTTCGCGCCGGCTCAAACCTTGCAGCGCCTCGGTCACCCTCTTGGATAAAACAAACTCTTGGCTCGCACCTCGAAAGCTTTGCGCCGGCAGATGCGGTCGGTCGGTGGGCAGTTCCAAGTGGGGTGGAGCGCCGCTCAATTGCCGCTTCCAGTACCCCAGTTGCTCCTCCAGCACCTCCCCTTGCAGCCACTCCCGCTGCCACACCGCAAAATCAGCATATTGAATGGGCAACTCGGGCAGCGCCACGGCTTGTCCCGTCACATTGGCCTGATAGAACGCCACCAGGTCCCGGGCCAAAATCCCCATTGACCACCCATCCGACACACTATGGTGCATATTCAACAGCAGCACGTGATCTTGCTCGCCTAACCGCAACAAGCTCGCCCGCAGCAATGGCCCACACCCCAGGTCAAACGGCCGCTGGGCATCTTCTAGCACCAGTCGCTTCACCTGTTTTTCTTGCTCAACTGTGCTCAGCCCTTCCAAGCTCACCACCGGCACCACAAGAACCAGCCTCGAAACAATCATTTGAACCGGGGAACCATCCTTCGCGGCAAAGCTGGTGCGCAGGACCTCATGCCGCCGCACCACTCCGTTCAGACTCCAAAGCATTGCCTCTACATCGAGCTGCCCCACCATTCGCACCGGCGCTGGAATGTTGTACGCGGCGCTGTCAGGCTCCAATTGATCCAAAAACCACAACCGCTGCTGCGCATACGACAGCGGCAATGCGCCCTCTCGCCCTACAGGCACAATCGGCGGCGCAGTCATCGCCTGCCCAGCCCGCATGGCTGTCTCGATACGCTCGGACAATCTACCCACCGTCGGCGCTTCAAATAAACTGCGCAACGGCAATTCCACCTTAAAAGCATTGCGCACTCTCGACATCACCTGCGTCGCCAGCAACGAATGTCCCCCTAGCTCGAAAAAGTTGTCATGTACACCAATCCGCCCAATATGCAAAATCTCGGCCCAAATGCCTGCCAATAGCTCTTCCGCTGGCGTCCCCGGCGCTACAAAACCCGCTTCCAAGCCAAGATGTGCCTTGTCTGGCGCTGGCAGCGCCCGCCGATCTATTTTGCCACTGGGCGTCAACGGCAGCGCCTCCAACATCACAAACGCCCCAGGCACCATGTACTCGGGTAGTTTGCTCCGCAAGAACCCTCGCAGTTCGTTCGCCTCCAACTCCATCCCCTCTGCTCCAACCACATACGCCACCATCTGCTTGTCTTCTGCCCCGCTTGCCCCCTCACGCACTACCACCGCTGCTTCACGCACCCCCGGGTGCTGTCCCAATACAACTTCAATCTCGCCTAACTCGATCCGAAATCCCCGCACCTTTACCTGCGCATCCACTCGCCCCAAAAATTCAATGTTCCCATCCGCCAGGTAGCGAACCTTGTCCCCCGTCCGGTACAGCCGTTCACCCTCTGTCTTGCCCAAGGGGTTTGGCACAAAACGCTCCGCCGTCAGCTCCGGTCGCTTCAAGTAACCCCGCGCTAATCCCGCTCCACCCACATACAACTCACCTACCACTCCTATCGGCACCACCCCCATGTTCTTGTCCAACACATATACTCGACTGCTCGCCGTCGCTCGCCCTATCGGCAGGCTGTATCCCCCTCGACTCCACTTTTTCCCCTTACTCCCTACCTCATAGATCGCACAGTTGATCGTCGCCTCCGTCGGCCCATACCCGTTGTACACCACACAGCCTTCCCCAACCGCTTCAAATACGTCCCTCACCATCTCTTCGCTCAACGCCTCCCCACCCAAGTGCACCACTTCCAACCCACCCCAGCCCTCGCTCATCTTCACTACCTGGTGAAAGAACTGCGGCGTCGCATGAATCGTGTTGATTCCCAACCACCGCACATACTCCCCATACCTCCCCAACTCCCCTCGCTCCTCTTCACTCAAAATGCACAGCGTCCCCCCGCTCAATAGCGTCGTCACAAGTTCCATTACCCCAAAATCA
>JBGSMF010000030.1:0-40901 GCA_041740315.1 Thermoflexales bacterium | reverse complement strand
GCCCGCCTGCGCCAGCTCGACCCCGCCGCGGCGGACAAGATTGACCCACGCAACGTGCGCCGCACCATTCGCGCGCTGGAAGTGTGCCTGAGCTCTGGCAAGAGTTTTTCTGAATTGGGGCAAGCCAATCCCCCGCCTTTTGCCGTGGAAATTACGTTGCTAGATATGGAACGCCAAGCTTTGTATGCCCGCATTGACACGCGGGTTGACCGCATGATTGAACAGGGCCTGGTGGCCGAAGTGGAAGGGCTGGCCGCTAAAGGCTATGGCTGGGAGCTACCCTCGATGTCTGGCCTGGGCTATAAGCAGATAGGCGAATATTTGCGCGGGGAGCTTGCGCTAGACGCCGCGATTGCCAATATCAAGTATGCCACGCACCGCTTTGTGCGTCACCAATATGCCTGGTTTAGAAAATTTCAAATTGCAGATTTAAAATTTCAAATTGGCGCTGCGTAAAAGATTTAAAATTTCAAAATCCAAGAGTTTCCCCAATCTCTTTTTGGGGACACGGATCAACGCAGATTTAACGGATTAGCACGGATAGTTTTCAAAATAATCCGAGCAAATCCGTTGCATCGGTGAAAATCCGTGTCCAAACTTTACGTTTTGAGGAGCGGGTCGGTTGCATCGCGCAGCCCATCGCCGACCAGATTGACCGATAACACCGTAAGCGTCAGCAGAGTGCCAGGCGCGGCGGAAATCCAGGGCGCTTGGCGGATAAAGCCGCGTCCCTCGTTCAACATGGCTCCCCATTCTGGCACTCCGGGCCGAACCCCCACACCCAAAAAGTTGAGAGCAGAAACGTTGAGAATAGCCCAACCGATTTGCAAAGTGAGAATAACCAGGGTAGGGCCAAGGATATTGGGCAAGATGTAATGCAGCACGATGCGGCCAGAGGTGCAACCGACCGCCCGGGCGGCCAGGATGTATGGGCGTTTGCGCACGCCGATGACAGCAGCGCGCACCACGCGCACGGTGTTGGCAATGCTGGCTAGCCCAATTCCCAGTGCCACATTTACCGGCCCTGGCCCAAGCAGGGCCACCACCCCCAGCGCCAGCAACAGGTAGGGAATGGTCAATAGTACGTCGGTCAGGCGACTGATGATGAGGTCAGGCCAACCGCCGTAAAAGCCGGCCAGCAACCCCAGGCTGATGCCGGGCAACATGGCCACCAGCGTGGCAAGTAGCGCAATGCCCAATGTCAGCCGCCCACCGTGCAGCAGCCTGGCCCATACGTCTCTGCCGAACAGGTCGGTGCCGGCCCAGTGCGCAAGACTGGGAGGTTGAAGCTGCGAATTGACATCCATCTGCATCGGATCTGTTGATACAAGCAAGGGGGCAGTCAGGCTTGCCAAGAGCACCAGTCCTAGAAAGAGGGCAGAGGCAATGGCGGCCGGGTTGCTGCTTAGTGGCCGGCGCTCTGGCCGTCCGCGTGGCCACGGCGAGCGCGGGGCTTGGCGGGTTGGCAGTGGATACAAAAAGCGGCGGGTTGGTTTTAGGCCCATAGCTGTTGTATTGGCCTCAAGTATTGATCCTAGACATCTATATAGCCCGAAATCTGTACAAATGTCGGTTCGGCGCAGCCGAACCGCGTCGAGTTTTACCCCCGCTATCTGGCCTAATCTCTGACGCGTGGGTCTAGCTGCCAGTGAAGCAAATCGGAGGCCAGGTTGACCAGGCTGTAGATGACGGCGCTGATGAGGACCAAACCTTGCACCACTGGCAAATCTTGCGTGAGCACGGCTTCAACCATCAGCCTGCCCAGTCCTTGGCGCGCAAAAAGCGTTTCGGTGACGGCCGCGCCTCCCATCAAGAAACCTGCCTGCACAGCGATCATGGCAACCACGGGAGGCGCTGCCACCGGCAAGCTGTGGCGGATGAGAATGACCGTCCCTGGCAACCCTTTGGCGCGCGCCACCGTGACAAAAGGCTCTACCAGTACATCCAGCAAGCTAGAGCGCATCAAGCGGGCAATTGAGCCGGCCGAAGCGATGCCCAAGACCAGGCCGGGCAGCACCAAGTGGCGCGCTTCGTCATTGCCGGTTGGCGGCAGCCATCCAAGCAGCACGCTAAACAACATTATGGCCAGCAACCCAGTCCAGGCGATGGGTGTGGAAATGCCGAGCACGCCTAAGAACATCCCTGTTCGGTCCAGCCACGTGCCGCGCCGCAATGCTGAAACTATTCCCAACGCAGCGCCTAGTGTGATCGCAATGATTATGGCGACTGTGGCCAGTTCCAGCGTGGGCAGGGTGGCCTCTGAGATGAGGGTGACCACCGGGCGCGCGCTGACCCAAGAGCGGCCCAGGTCCCCTTGGGTCAGCTTGTATAGGAATTCGGCGTATTGCGCACCCAGCGGGCGATCCCACCCGATGGCGGCGCGTTGTTCGGCAATGGCCTGTGGCGATGCCCCAGAGTGCGCCAGGAGCTGCATCACGGGGTCGCCTGGCAGCAAATGGATTGCGCCAAACGAAAGCGTGGCGGCTGCCCACAGCACGGGAATGATGGTCAATAGGCGGTATAGGATGAATCGGAGCATAGAAAGGCCAAGGCGCTACCTGGCGCTTGTTATTTGCTTTCTAGCTGCACATCTATCAGCCACGGGAACCAGCCGCGCGTATCGTAGCGCAAGCCCCTAACTTGGGCGCTGGCTACGTTCAGATTCACATAGTCGCGGATGGGCACAATGAGCGCCTGCTCCATCACCCGCTGTTGAATTTGGGCATAGACCTGGCGACGATTATCCCAGCTAGAGTCTTGGGCCGCCTGGGTGAGCCACCCATCCAACTGCTCATCGGCGATTTTAGACCAATTAAAAGCGCTGTTTGAATAATAGTATGGGCGGATTATATCGGGGTCGCTGCCAGAAGTGAGGAACGAGATGGCGTTGGCGGTGCCTTCTTGGCCGGCCTGGAGCAGCGTGCCGTAAGGAACTTGCTGCACAACCAGTTCCACCCCCGCTTGCTGCCACTGTGATTGGATCAATTGCGACACTTCGGGCACAAAGCCAAAATCCATAATCACCGCTTCAAGGCGCAGCGGCTGGCCCGCTTTATCGCGCAGCCCATCGCCATTGGCATCTTGCCAGCCTGCTTGGTCCAATAGCGATTGGGCCTTGGCGAGGTCATAAGGGTAGAGCAATTTCAGGGATGGATCAAAACTTAGCGTCACGGCTGAGAGCGGCCCATAGGCCACGGGCGATTTATCGCGGAAAATGGCCTTGGCAATAGTCGCCCGATCGGTGGCATAGATCAA
This sequence comes from Thermoflexales bacterium, assembly GCA_041740315.1. GTDB lineage: Bacteria > Chloroflexota > Anaerolineae > Fen-1058 > Fen-1058 > JBGSMF01. Next base: position 37,646 of record JBGSMF010000030.1, on the reverse strand, counting down.
TGCCTGCCGCACAACTAGGTCATCTGTGGGCGGGCGTTGCGTATTAAAAAAGAACTGGAGCGGCAGGCCGGGGATGGGTGTGGTGTGCAATACAAAGCGCTGGTCGTTTGCCAGCCGTTCGGCGTCTTGCGGCGGCACTTCGCCCATCACATGCACCTCACCGGCCTCCAGCGCCAGCGCCCGCGTGGCCGGGTCTCCGTAAAACTTGAACACAATCTCGTCAAGATAGGCTGCCCCGCTGTGCGCAAACACTGTTGGCCCCCAGGCATAGTCTGGGTTGCGGGCAAGTGTCAGATGGTCTTTGGGCACATACTCTACAAACTTGAACGGTCCCGTGCCCACTTGGTGCATCTGGTAATCTTGACCCCATTGCGCCAACGCCTTGGGTGAGGCAATGCCGGTGTAAACCTGGCTCAGACTATCCAGCAAAGGAGCGAAAGACTCCTTGAGGTGGATGGCAACAGTATAGTCGTCAATGACCTCGGTATAGTCGTAGGGGCCAAGCATATAGATGGCTTTTTGCGATTTGGTTTCTGGGTTGACAACCCGATCAAAAGAGGTCTTGACGGCCTGGGCGTTGAATGGCTCGCCATCGTGAAACTTGACATTCCGACGGAGTTTGAAGGCATAGGTTTTGCCATCTTTAGAGATTGTCCACGATTCGGCCAGACCCGGCACAAATTTGCCGGTGGCGGGGTCTTGGTAGATAAGCGTATCATAAACACTGCTCAGTGGAATGCCCAGTTCAGAAGAAGCATTGATGTGGGGATCAATGCCTGAAGGCGCTAGGGTTAACCCGTACACCAAGCGGCCCGAATGGGGCGGCGTAGCTGTGCCACAGGCGGCCAGCAAGGCGATGGCTAACAAACAAAAAACGCTGATGCGTTTTCGCACAAAGGGGACATGTGTGAGCAAATGCATGATTGTTTCTCCTCAGTCAAGCTTGAATAATGTTGCAGGCGGCACATCAAAGCATGTGCTGCTGGCATGGCTGTCTCGGTCGCATAGAGTATAACTGAACTCTGTTGGATTAGCAAGCAAAAAGTTCCCACTATCGTCTGGTGATGGCTTGATAGTCGCTCCAGCCGCCGAGGTACTCGGTAACCAGGCCGCCATCTAGCTCGATGATGCGCGTTACCACCCGGTCGAGGAAATAGCGATCGTGGCTGACTGCCAGCACCGTCCCTTCAAATTCGCCTAATTGGTCTTCGAGCACTTCGGCCGAGGCGATATCCAGGTTGTTGGTGGGTTCATCCAATAGCAAAAAGTTGGCGCCCGAAAGCATGAGCAGCGCCAGTTGCATGCGGCTGCGTTCGCCGCCCGAAAGCGAGCCGATAGTTTGCCGCATTTGCCGATAGTTGAAAAGGAATTTCAGCAAAAATGCCACAGCGCTTTCTTCGCTCAGCGGCGCGGCCCGGCGGATGGTATCTAGCAGGTTTTGCCCATAATCGAGCGTTTCGTGTTGTTGGGCATAATAACCCACCCGCACGCTAGGCCCCACCATAATTTCGCCGGCAGTGGGTGTTTCTTGGCCCAAGACGAGCCGCAGCAGCACAGACTTGCCCGCGCCGTTTGGGCCTACCAGCCCGACCCGTTCGCCGTGCCGGATGAGCATGTCTACCCCTCGCAGCACCCGGTTGCTGCCAAAGGTTTTTTCTAGCCCCGTAATTTCCATCACTTTGTTGCTGCCGCGCCAGCCATTAAGCTCTAGCCCCATAGCGCGCCGCTCCAGGATTGGGCGCTCTAGCCGGTCTACCCGCGCCAGGCGCGCTTCCATGGCGTGCATGCGGCTGGCGAATTTGCTGCTCCGCTGTACCCAGATTTTGTAGCGTTTTAGCGCCATTTCCATGCGCGCAATTTCGCGCTGTTGAATTTCGTACAGTTGCTGTTGCCGCAGCAGCGCCGCGCGCTTTTCGTAGGCGTATTCGGAATAATTGCCGGTGTAGACCTTGATCTCGCCATTTTCCAGGTCGGCAATTTCGTCGGCGATGGCATCTAGCAGGTAACGGTCGTGCGAGACGATGACGACACCCCCTTTATAGTTGAGGATGGTCTTTTCTAGCGCGGCTTTGGCTTCCAGATCCAGGTGATTATCTGGCTCGTCCAACAGCAGCAGGGTAGGGCGGGTAATGAGCAACTTGGCTAACCCCACCAGTTTTTTCTGCCCGCCCGAAAGCGCCGAGGTGGGCAGCTCGAGATCGGCCTGTGTAAACTCTAGTTGAGCCAATATCTGGCGCGCGTTTTCCTCGTAATCCAGCCCGCCGGCTGCTTCGTAATCGTGTAGCAGGCGCGCCTGCGCGTCTAGCACACGGGCCAGCGCTTTTTCGTCGCCGTAAACGCTTGGGTTGCCCAGCTTGGTTTCTACGCGGGCCAACTCTTGCTCCAATTGCAGAATGCGCGCCGAGGCAGTGAGTGTTTCTTGCCACACGCTTTTGTCTGGATCAAGTGACACTTCTTGCGCCAGGTAGCCGATGGTCAACCCTTGGGCGCGATAGACATTGCCGGCGTCTTGGGTCCATTCGCCGCTGATGATTTTGAGCAGCGTAGATTTGCCCGAACCGTTGGGGCCAACCAGCCCCACGCAGCGCTCGTTGTGGATTTCCCAATCCACCGAGCTCAAGATTTGGCGGCCGGCCAGGTTGATGGCGATGTGATCGAGATTAACGGCAATCATTTTTGCTTCTCCAAATAAAAAAAGCCGCAGGGCGCGCCTGCGGCTTTTAACGGATAGATTCACTAGACCTAATTAGACATAATAATCCGGGCAATAGGCGCGCGTGCATAAGGACAGAGAACAGGCCCGCATCCAAGCAGTTGGGTGCTCAGTATGTGATTGGTGGCAAAATCTAAATAGAGCATTGCGCCTTCCTAACAAAGGTGATTATAACTGCCCTGGCAAATCTTGTCAAACTGCTATTTGGCCGGTGCTATACACTCGGCCGAATCGTTTTTGGGGTCGTTCACCAACCGCGATACGGCAAAAGCCTCCATCTGCGCTGCCGGGTAGGGCTTGAGCAGCTTGCCCAGCTTGTCGGCGGGCTGCTCGGCCGGGTCGAGCCACAAGGCGTAATCTTGAGGCTGCAGGATGACGGGCATGCGGTCGTGGATTTTTTTCATCAGCGCGTTGGGTGTTGTGGTGATGATGGCGCAAGACAAAACTTGCGCGGCGCAAGACAAAACTTGCGCGGCGCAGGACAAAGCTTGCGCGGCGCAAGACAGTAGCGGCTCAGCTTCAGCAGGTTGCCACAGCTCCCACAGGCCCGCAAAGCCAAAAGGCTGGCCCGATTTGAGTTGGATGTACATTGGCGTTTTGAGCTTGTTGCCCGGCTGTTTTTGCCATTCGTAAAAGCCATCGGCCAAGACCAGGCAGCGGCGGCGCTTGTAGGCGGCGCGAAAGGCGGGCTTGACGGCCAGCGTTTCGGCGCGGGCGTTGATCATGCGGCTGCCGATGGAGGTGTCTTGCGCCCACGAAGGAATCAGCCCCCAGTGAAACAGTTCGATCTTGTTCTGGCCGTTGTTGGCAATTACGGCCACGGGTTGAGTGGGCGCAATGTTGTAGCGCGGCGCAAAATCGGCTGGAAGCTCAAAACCGGGAAAGGCTTCCGTCAGCTCGTTGGGATTGGCTTTTAAAGAGAATCGTCCGCACATGCTGCTCCCCTTCCTATAATAGACCTTATCGGAGATAGCAGGACGGGCATCCCCATGCCAGTCCGCCAACGTATGGGGATACGTTGGCTAGGTTATTTCCGATAAACTCTATTACGCTGAAAAAACTAGCACGACCAAGATTCTTTTTATCCACAACCCCCTGCTTGCGCGGGGGCGGGTGACACGAAGGGGCGCAAAGGTTTCTATTCTTGCCTTCGTTTCACTCTACCAGAGATGAAAATGCCTCGACAAGTCGAGGATTCTCGAACTCGTTCGGGCTACTTTTGGAATAGTATACCACAGAGCAGTGTGAGACATAAGCCATCACCGCTGGCAGGCAGCAAAACAGATGCGTGATAAAAAAGGCACGGGCATCCCAAAAGCGGGATGCCCGTACTGATTTCCTGGCAGGCTGTCGGAGAGCTAACGTAGGACAGTTTGGCAACCTGTCCCACACAGCGCCCACAAGAGGCCAAACCTGCCTCTCCGACAGGCTGCTAGCGCAGAATCAATGGCAGGTAGACATGCTGCGGGTGCCCTGCTGGCGGCGGGTTTACCTGAAAGTAAACCGGCCACTGGTCTAGGGGAACAGCCGCTGTTGTAGGGAGCGGTTTGTCATCTGCATTTTGGCCTGGCGCAGGTTGAGCCAGGGCCATCTGTGCGCCAAAGGTCAGGCGATAATGCGCGGCAGTAAAACCATGTACCTCGATCTGGTACGTTCCGGTCGCCGGCGCATTGAATGTCACGGTGTCATCCAAGCCGGCCGGATTGTTGCTGTACCACAGTTGGCCGTTGGGACCCCAGATGTACAAATCAGGGTCGCCCGTTACGGGGGTTAGGGTTGCTGTAAAGGCCTGATTTTGCTCCAGGTACATGCGGTAGACAACCACGCCATGTTGGCCTACATAACCCTCTTGCGCAGAGGGAATCAGGTTGATAACATCTGCGCCGGGGTTCAGCGCAATGTTGCTGGCATTATCTACACACCATGCCTGCATATAACGCATGCCAAAAGTAGAGAGCAACTCCCACGGATAGTTGGTGTGGGCAAGCGGGTAAGCAACCCAGCCAGAGAATTGAACCGCTATCCAACGCCGCGCGCCCAGGCTGTATTCGAACTCGATGAACTGGCAGGCTTGCAAACCGCTGGCGCCGGGGATGGGATAGTCGGTGGCGGTCACATCCAGCGTCACAGTGATGCTGGGCGTAGCCTGGGCGTCCTTTGCAATCACAAAGCCGTCTACTGCCGGTGGAATGGCATCGGCAGTCAGCGGCAGCACGGTGATGGCGCGGCACGTGACGTTATTTGTTTCGTCGGTTTCTGCCACCAAGTTATCTGGATCAATGATGGCGCAGACCTGGTATTGGCCGGCGGCTTGTGGTTCCCACGTTACAGGGCTGGCGGCTGTTGTAGTGAACGGCGCAATGGGGGGTGTCCAGCCGCTTCCCAAGGCCGTTCCTTGCGGGCCGCCCAGCCGGAATTCTACCTCCACGCTGTCCAGCGGGAGCTTGCCGCCCAATCGCTGGAGAACCAGCCCAAGCTTGCTGTTGGCATAGCCCACTCGCAGCGGGGTTGGTTCTGTCCACAACCATTCTTCAAAAGAACTCAGATCGTCTACTGTGGCCGCATCCAAAACGCGAAAAGCGCCGTAGGCCAAAGCTTGCCCGGCCGGCGTGGCAACGGCGAGGTTGTACGTGGCCGGTATCAGGCCGGCCGGGACGACGGCTCGCGCCAGTTGTGGGTTGAGCACAACGGCGTCGGCCAGTTGCGTGCTGCCCACCGAGACTGTGATCGGTGTTGCAAAGCCGGCCCCGTGGATATATACCAGCGTTGGCACGCTATTCAGGCCGCGGTCTGGATCTATCGCCGTAATGCCCACGTCAAGCACTAGCGTGTTAGAACGCGCCAGGATATTTCCTTCTGCGTTGCGAGCGGCGACAAAGTATTGATATTGCCCTGAAGGCAAGGCTGTATGTTGATATGCCAATGTTGGTGTGATGGCGAGCAATTCCCACGTCGGCCAATCGGGCTGCAACACGTAAACGGCATAGTCAACCAGGTCTGGGTGGCTGATGGCGGTCCAATTTAGTTGGACGTTGTTCAGGCCAGATTGGGCTGTCAGCGTGAGCGCGGCTGTATCGGTGATGAGCAATGTGGGCGGCATGGCGTGGCACAAGCCGCCCACGGTCGGCGTCATTGGGCTATACCATGCGGCGATAAAGTCATCCCAACGGCCATCGGCTGTGTAGGCCAGCGGCGTGGTGATAACGATGGTTTGCGCGGCCCAGCTTGCAGTGAGGGGCACGGTAACTGTGTAGATCGTGCGCCGCCAGGCCAGGTCGGTTGTGAGTGTGCGCGTGAGTGGGGCAATGATGGTGAGGGTGTCGGTATAGGCCCAGGTATTTTCTGGTTTAACCCACGGCTGCCCCACGCGATATGTGCTGTGAATGTTGCCCAGTTGGGCAAGAACCTCGCCGGTGGCGGTGTAAATGGGGCTGGCGCTTGGAAAGCGCGCTTGGAGATTGGCGGCAAAAGAGCCGGCCCCCATCATTTCGTCAGGGGGGCACAAGGCCAGGTCGCCTGCGCACAAGGTGGTATCGGCAAACTGGCTGCTCAATGTGGCAGAGAGGATGGTGTCAGCTATTGATGGCTGGCCACCGACCGCCGACCGCAATGTGTCGCCAAGATTGCTGATGGCAGCCGCGATGGCAGTGATGTCACTGGCGCGCACCCAGAATATTGCATTGGGGTGCTCGTCGTCTAGCCCGGCCTGGTATTCATTGATGATGGCCTGGGCCATGTCTTCTGGCGCGGCGCTTGGCGTAAAGTGCGGCAGATATCTATCGTAGAAAAAGCCGCCCCAGGCGTAATTGGGTGAAGCCACAAAAACCTGAGCCGTGTTGCGAATTTCGTACAGCACATCCAGGTTACCCTCAAAGCAGCTATCGAGGAATAATACGTCAAAAGGCGTCGTGCCGTTATTGGTGGCGGCGGCCAGCGCGCGGCCCAATTCGGGCGTGCTCAGAAAAGTGCCGCTGTTCACATCGGTGGGCGTGTTATCGCGGCGGGTTGGCAGCGGCGGCAGGGTAGCCCTCACCCCTGGCCCTTCTAAGGGGCGGGGGGAATGTACTTCGGGCGTCAGGCCGGCGCTGTGACCCATCAACGCCACCACGCTACGGTAGCCGGGGCGCTGGCTGCGCGCCCAACTGAGGAACGCGGCGATGGTATCGGGATTGGCGGTGTCTAGCTCGTGGAGACCGGGCAGCCAGGGAATGGCATTGGTGTGTGTCACCACGCCGCCCGCGATTTCGACTACCTCGGTATCGCCGTCGTTTTGCTGGTCAACCAACAGCGTGGCTCGCGCGCTGGGGTTGGCGGCGGTGCCCTGCCGCAAGTTTTCAATGACGGGCGCAGCGTGCGGGTCTAGATTGTTGTCAAAGGACAAGATGGCCATAACGTGGACTGGCAGCTCGGCGCTTGTTGCGAGCGCGCCCCAGAACCCGCCCCGAACGGTATAGGTTCCACCTGTCCAATGATGCGCGTTGGCCTGGCCGGCCGTTCCGCGCGCCGTATAGCCCCCACCACCGCTCGCGCCGCCCCCGCCGCCGACTACCCAGCGAACCAGGTGGAAACTGCCGCCCGTTTGCGCCAGCGCAACTGAGGCTGAAAAGAGCAGAATTAGGAGCAAAAGCAGAATTTCGACCTTGCCAAGGCAGCGTAGCCTGGCAAGGTTTGGAGCTTTGCGTTTCATGGCCGCCCCCTATCGCTTGCTCACGGTGCCGGACCCGTTATTCGTTACCCACATGTATGCGCCATCGAAAGCAAGCCCCCAAGGGTTTGTGCCTGTGGGCACGGTGGCAACAAGAGCGCCGTCGGCGGCGCGCAACACACTGGCCGTGTTGGAATCGTAATTGGCTACCCAGACATTCGTGCCGTCGAACGCGATTCCGCGCGGGCCAAGCCCAACGGCCACTGTCCTAACCAAAGCGCCATCGCTAACGCGGAACACGCTTACGGTGCTGCTACCAAAGTTGCCTACCCACATATTGGAGCCATCGAAGGCAATGCCCGCCGGGTTGCTCGTCGTGAGAGTCATCACGCGGGAACCATCAATAGCCCGTATCACATTGACCAAGTTGCTCGAGTAGTTCGTTACCCACATATTCACACCGTCAAAAGCGATATCGGGACCGGCAGCACTAACGGTGAGTGTCATGACGTGATAGCCATCGCTGGCGCGCAGCACGCTGACCGTATTGGTATTCGAGTTTGTCACCCACATATTCACACCGTCAAAGGCGATCCCAGCTGGGCCGGCCCCAACCGTAGGGGTCATGACGCGAAAGCCATCGCTGGCACGCAATACGTTGACCGTGTTTGCCGTGAAATTGGTTACCCACATGTTCACGCCATCATAAGCGAGATAACTCGGCGTAGAAAACCCACTATAGGTTGCGATTTGGAAACCGTCGCTGGCGCGCAGCACACCTACGGTGGCGCTATTCTGATTGGCTATCCATACATTCGCACCGTCAAATGCGATGCCGACGGGCTGCCAACCAGCCGAAGAAAAGTTGCTGTGGGTTGTGCTGATGGCCGTGTACCACTTGAGCATGGCGATTTGCTGCGGCGTCTTGCTGGGTCTGGCATCAACCCACTTGCCATCGCTGCTCAGGTAAGCGCCGGTGGAGGTGCTGATGAGCACGCTCGCGCCGATGGTGGGCGTATAGTTGCCGCTAGTTTTGCCGATCCACACGCCGCCGTTCGCCTGCACGATGAACTGATTTGCGCCACTCGAGTTGATGTCGCTATTGGTCGAATCGCCCCACACGAAAGCGCCGCTATGATTTGCTTTGGCTCGGTGGCCGGCGGCAAAGCTGTAATCTCCACCGGCGGTGTTAAAGGTGCCGCCACTCACTGTAGCGCCTCCGCCGCTGGCGATATTGTTCCAGCCTCCTCCCATGCTAGAGCGGCTTCCACTGGCGATATTGTTCCAGCCGCCGGCAATGGTGGCCCACGTTCCGCTGACGACGTTGCCCATTCCTCCGCCAATCGCTGACCCCTCTCCAATGGCCTGGTTGCCGCCGCCTCCTCCTACAGTCGAGCCTGTCCCGCTGGCGCTATTGACATTGCCCCCGCCGACGGTGGCCTGGAGGGCGCTGGCTGTGTTCATTCTGCCGCCGGCGACCGTGGCCCACGAATTGCTGGCGTTATTCGCCTCGCCCCCGCCGATCGTGGCGGCGGCTCCGCTGGCATCATTCCCACCGCCTCCGCCGATGGCGGCACCTCCGCCGCTGGCAGTGTTGGCATGGCCTCCAGCGACCGTATCCCATGTGTTGCTGGCGCTATTTTGCCAACCTCCGCCGACGGCGCTCTGTTGGCCGCCGGCAACGTTCCAATGGCCGCCGGCGACAGTGGCAAAATTGCTGTTAGCCGTGCTGTTCTCACCTCCGCTCACAGTAGCCCCCTCACCCTGAGCAGCATTGGTGAATCCTCCACCAACCGTGGCCCAGGAGTTGCCGGCCAAGTTCCCCTGACCGCCGCCCACGCTGGCCTCGTTGCCTGTGGCAGAATTGTTGATGCCGCCTGCAATGACGGCATAGCCGCCGCTGGCTGTGTTGCCATAACCGCCGCCGACGGTGGCAAAAGTGGTGTCTGTAAGAACGCTATTCCCGTTGCCCACCCAGTTGGCGGCTCCACCGCTTATGGTGCCATACATATCCGTCACGCGGTTAAGGTCAGTGGTCGCGCCTCCACCCGCAATAGTGGCGCCTACCACGCCGGCCGTAACACTGTTGCCGCTGTACCCACCGACCAGGTTGGGGCTGCCACTAGTCTGTTGTGTATACAACCCCGGCAAGGCCAGCGCGTATGGCGCGGGCGTCAGCGCCTGACGCGGCGCAAGCGGCGTGTAACTGCCGCTACCGGCCGGGCAGCGCACGGCTATATCTAGCCAGCGCGCGTCGCCGTTGAACGCACCGCTCCCAAAATCGAGCTGCGCCGTGAACAGGCCGTCAGTGACGCTCAGATTGTTGGCGGTTTGGGTCGCCCCAATCTGTGTTCCAACGCTGGCCGCGTCGTAGAGCGCAAATTGCATATCGCACGTCCCATTGATTGGACTGCCGTCGCTTTCGATTTGCCCCTGATACGTAAAGGCCGTGCCAAGCTGCGCCTGGGGCGCAAGCGCAGGCAAGGCGCTTGGAATGGGCGCAGATGGCTGTTGACCGGTCCCCAGAGCTAACCCCGGCCCCGCGCCGCCCACGAGGGCGAACACCAAGACAAGAACCAAACCACGAGTGAGAAACCATTGTGTTTTCATTTTATTCCTCCTAGTTTTTTAATACAATCGGCTAGTAAATGCTGAATAGTTGGCGGATGGGCATGGGGATGCCCATCCTGCTATTTTAGATAGAGTCTATTATCTCGCGTCACCAAGGGCAGGTAGATGGGCCAATAGGGAACGGTGATTGTGGTCAAGATCGTGCCGTAATCGCCGACCAGCCAGCCCTTTTCAGGGGTGATGAAATGGAGGCCATTGATGGTGGCTATCGAAGCATCGTTGGTCGCAAATTGCCAGGAAGCGCCGCCGTTTTCCGTGTATAGAATATTGCCCCGATCCCCGGCTACTATGCCATGCTGATCGTCCACGAACTGAATGGCGTTCAGGTCGCGTTGCAGGCCCACATCAACCACGCTCCAGGCGTCGCCGCCGTCTGTCGTGTGATAAAAAGCCTCGCCGACAATCCAACCTTCCAAGTTGGTGATAAAGGCAACTTTGTGCAGGCGATTGGAAGATGTAGGCGGGTCCTGTTCTGCCCAGGTGTTGCCGCCATCTTGGGTGTAAAAGACGTCCTCCAGCCCGCCGACAATCCAACCATGCAGAGGATCGGCAAAGAATAACCCTCCACCAAAGACCAGATCGTTGCCATCCAGACCGGTGCTCACCCAGCTCCAACTTGCGCCGCCGTCGGTGGTGTGAGCCAAGCTGGCGATATGGTGATTGGCAGATAATGCCCAGCCTTCCTGTGGGCCGGTAAACTGTATATCCAAAAGCTCGATGTTGGTAGCAGCGGGATATAATTCGCTGCCGCGTTCTATCCAAGTCTGCCCGCCGTTGGAAGTATAAAGCAAGTAAGCATGTTCATCTCCATGAAATTCAGATATCATTGATGAGCCGACTGCCCAGCCATGTTGAGCATCCGCAAAGTAAATGGCATAGAGGTAATTCCAAGAGTCCCAATATGGTGCAAGCGAATACTGCTCCATCCAGGTTTGCCCACCATCCTGGGTATGCAAGATCACCTGTCCAATGAAGGTTGGAAGAAAACTGCGCCCACCAACTGCCCAGCCGTTACTCTCATCGGTGAAAAAAACATCTTTCAGAATGTAATGAGTGTTGATGTAACTTTGTGTGAATAGATCCGAACAGACTTCCCCCCAGCAGTATGCCCATGGATCAGTTTCACGGGTAACAAAGTCATGGTCGCCGAGAGCCAAAACTAGATTCTCTCTGACAACGGCTCCAAACAAGCCCTCCATGTCCTCATATTCCAGATCCATACGCTGCCAGGTCGCGCCGCCGTTGAAGGTGCGATAGACCGGCGGCCCGGCGGCCCCGATGTAATCCAAGCCGACGACGTAGCCGCGATTTGAATCCAGAAAATGCACATCCCACAAGTTTGACGAAATATCTTGCATTTGCCAGGTCAGGCCGCCATCTGTTGTATGGAAAACTCTATGGCCTACTGCCCAACCATTCAGCGTGTCCACGAAATCCACACTGGTCAGATAGTACCAGAGGTCAGGAGCAAATTGCGTTTCCCAGCTTTGCCCGCCATCGTGGGTGTGTAAGATGAGGGTTTTCTGGATGGCATCGCCGAATTCGTCGTCGCCAGCGTAGCGATAACCGACTGTCCAGCCGTTTTGGGCATCGGCGAAATCAATGCGGTTCAAGACGCTGGCGGTGATGGGCACTGTCCCGGTGATCCAGGTGCTGCCGCCGTCAGTGGTGCGCCAGACACTGGCGCGCCAGTTGTCTTCCTCTCCCCAATCATTGAGGCGAATGGTTTTCCGGCCGGTTGCCCAACCGTGTTGCGCGTCTAGGAAGAACACATAGCGAAATTCGATATCGGCTGGAACATCTTGTGGGTGCCATTGTGTACCGCCATCGCTGGTGTGCAAAATAACGCCATTGCGGCCTACTGCCCAGCCGTTGTCGGCGTCTACAAAATCCACGCCGCGCAGGGTTCCCAGCGTTCCGGCAGGTTCGGCTGCCCAGGTCAGGCCGCCATCGGTGGTTTTGATAATCGTGCCTGTGTAAGCGTGCGTTTCGGTAACCCAGTGTGGTTCACCTACTGCCCAGCCGGTGTTATCGCTGATAAAGTCGGTGTCTTTGAGGTAGTATGAGGTCTCTTCAAATTGTTTGACTGTTCCCAATCGGGAGCCGTTGGCCACGGCTGGGAGCAGCGCCGGGCGGTCTTGGTTGTTTGCTCGCAGCCCAGCATGGTTAGTGCCTGGCCCGTTCACCCCCATGACGAGGCCGCTGTCAGAGTTCACGCGGAGATTACTCGCGGCCCGAATCGCTTTGCTTGGGGCAGCCTGGCTCATTGCAGGGATGATGATGATTATAGTAAGTAAAAGCGTAAAGGCAAGCTTGATTTTGTTCATGTCGGCGGCTCCTTAGCGAATCACTAGAGGCAGAAATATCTCGTAGGTCGTCAATGTGGTGAATGACCATACTGGCCCAATGGTTTCGCTTAGCCCATCGGTGGCCGTGATGCGCCAGTAGTAAGTAGTATCGGGGTTGAGCAAACCGGGGTCATAGCTTGTGACTATAACATTGGAGGCTATCACTGGCGGTGGGTTGCTTGCGCCGAAAGCGATAGTATAGGTCACCGGCTCACCGTAAGGATCGCCTCCCTGCCAACTGAGGACCTGGTCGGTGGCGACATCACCAGCGCCGTCGGGGGGAACAGGGTTGGCAGGCATGTTGGGAGGTGGGTTATCTAGTGTGGTGAATGACCACACTGGTCCAATGGTCTCGCTTAGCCCATCGGTAGCTGTGATGCGCCAGTAGTAGGTGGTATCAGAGTTGAGCGGGCCGGGGGTATAGCTTGTAATCACAACATCAGAGGCCACCACTGGCGGCGGGTTGCTTGCGCCGAAAGCGATAGTATAGGTCACCGCTTCACCGTCAGGGTCGCCGCCCCGCCAAGCGAGCGCCTGGTTGGTGGGAACGTCGCCGGTACCGTCGGCGGGAACAGGGTTGGAAGGTGTGTTGGGAGGCAGGTTTTCCAGAGATGGATGAATCCAGTATGGCCCCGAACCGTAGCTGCCGGTAACGAGCAGTGGTGGGTCCTCCTGGGTGATGGCCAGGGAATAGAGCACGGGGTAAAAGATGCCGGCGCTATAATTGTGCCAGCTCTCGCCACCGTCACAAGAACGTAACACACCATAACCCTCGGTCGCGGCATAGACCCGGTTGGAATTTCTAGGGTCGGATACTATCTCATAGACCCATCCAATATCTGTTATCTTTTGCTCCCAGGTTGCGCCACCGTCGGTGGTTCGATAAATGCTGCCAGGGCCGTAGGAACCAGTGCCCGCAAAAATGACAGCGCTATTATCCGGATTAATGGCAATGGAAAGTATTTTATGGGCATCAAAATCATCGTTGAGCCCTTTTAGCGCCCAGCTTTCTCCGCCATTTTCCGATTTAAAAATTCCTTCTCGGACGTTCATACCTGCCCAGATAATCGAACTGTTGTTGGGATCAACAGCAACAGAGTCTACCCAGATGCTGCCGTCGTCAGGATCGATTGGCAATCCATTGTTTTTCTGCGTCCATGTCGCTCCGGAATCGGCGCTTTTGTAAATTCCATCGTGTATTGTGCCGACATAGATTGTATTCAGGGCTTTGGGATCGAAGATGATGTTTGTCGGATTGCTAACCTCGTCAATGACGCTAAAAGTCTGCCCGTCATCATTAGAAAAATAAAAGTCGCCGCCCCAGCCTCCCGCATATAGCTGGCCTGGATTCTGTGGATCTACGGTGATAAAGTCTATCGTAGAATGGCTAAAATGATATCCCGTTTGCCATGTCTGGCCGCCATCCTGGCTTTTAAGCAACACCTGTTTAGAGCTTTGTGTGCCAATCACGTAAATAAAATCGCTATTTTGGGGATCGATGCCAACGCTTGAAATTACCCTGGCCGTGATCCCTTGGGTCATTTCATTCCACGTTGTCGCTCCGTCGGTGGTTTTATATACGCCTCCTGATCGATAACCATCCCATTCATCTCCGTACCACTCTGTCGCCGCATAGATGGTATTCGGAAAGCCGTTATGAAATACTAGATCATTAACATTTTCGATATTTTCCTCAGCGTAACCCCAGGTGACCCCTCCATCTGAGCTGATATGGAAGAAACCACTATATCCACCATATGAATACATGATCGTATCGTCGGTTGGATGAAACTTGATGTGATCATCAACACGGCCATCTGTGCTGACTTGCTCCCAACAACTGTCTGCGTTAAAAATATAATACTCGTTGTCAAGGATACTACACAGGCGATTGGCGTGATGAGGGTCAAAGGCAAAACTATGCACGTATGCATATTTATATCCCAAATCATCCGGTATGCCGCAATTAATCGCCTGCCAGGATTCCCCACCATCGGTGGTTCTGAAGGCGCCATCTCCCCAGGTTCCGGCATAAAGCGTCAGATGATTATTTGGATCAATAGCTAATGAATATATCATGTCTGCATCCCCATCTCCATCTTTGGGCAGACCACTATCTTTGTGTTCCCAGTTGACGCCTCCATTTACAGATTTCAATATATGACCGCCATAATATGGCTCATAATAACCAATGTAAATGACTTGAGGGTTCTGAGGGTCAATGACGATATCTCTAACGATCCAAGAGTAACCGTTATTGAGAACACCATTATGTGCTTGGATCCATGAATCGCCCCCATTGTCTGATTTCCAGACACCGGCATACTCTGTTCCGGCGTAAAGCACGTTCTCATTAGTTGGATCAACGGTCAGAACATTGATTGGCCAAAATGTCAGGCCATTGCGCTTTGGATGCCAGGATATTCCTCCGTCCGTTGTCTTAAAAACTCCGGCATCCCCCGTCCCCACATAAACGATATCTTTATTGGTAGGGCTCATCGCTATTGACATCATCTCGCCGCCATAAATGGGGTAAAGCTGCCACTCGTCTGAAGCCGTAGCAAGCTTGTCCAACGGAGCGGATAAAACAGTCCACTCTGTCAATAAAGGGCGAGTCTGGTTCTGGTAAAGGGATGACGGCGAACGCGAAGGGCCAAAACCTTTTCTAATAGGCCCCGCCTGGGAGAAAACCAACTGAGGAATGAGCAACAGGAAGGCCAGTCCCATGGAAAAAATGATGATAACCAAGCGGTGTAATGGTTTGTGCCTTTTCATCAGGAACCTCCTTTTCAAAAATCGGTATCTCTTTATCGGGTCACCAGCGGCAGGTAAATCTTTTTCAGCGGGCCGAGAATGAACAGCCCGCCGTCGCCGTCGGCCACGTAGACGTTGGGGTCGGCAAACGCTATCGCTTCTGCGTCGCCGGGCATGTCAAAGCTGCCCACCTCCACCGGGTTGGCCGGATCAGAGATGTCGGCGATCAGCATCCCATAGTAATTGGATATATACGCTCGCGAGCCAGAGATTGCCACCCCGGTGGCGTAACCATAGCCGGTGTCGAAAGCCCCTACTTCTACAGGACTGGCCGGGGTGGCAATGTTGACAATGCGCAGACTGTAATCATAAGCGACAAAGGCCAAAGAGCCTACAAGGGCTACATCCTTGGCGGTTCCTGTTACGATAAAAGACCCCACCTCGATTGGGCTGGCTGGGTTGGAAACGTCAATGATGCGCAGGCCGCCGTCCCAATCTGCCACATAAGCATAGCGCCCAGAAATGGCAACTCTGTGGGCGTCACCGGGTGTATCCACAGCGCCAGCCAAACCAGGATGGGCAGGATCGGTGATATTCACAATCACCAGGCCGTCACTCCCGTTGGCCAGGTAGGCAAAAGTGCCAGAGATAGCGATGCCATAGTTTGAGCCAAGGGTGGCTGTGTAAGCGCCGGTCAAGCTGGGATGGTGTGGGTCCGAGATGTTGATGATTTGCAGGCCATAGTAATTGGGAACGTAGGCATGGTTGCCAGAAACTGCCACATCATTAGCGCCCATCGGCAGGTGAAAGGCGCTAGCCTGAGAGACATGCGTGGGGTCCGTCAGGTCAATCACAAACAAGCCATACCATTGATCGGCCAGATAAGCATATTGGCCAGAAAGTGTTAGGTTGTTAATCCGTCCAGGCAAAGCAAAAGCCCCGGCTTCACTCAGCTCGCCAGGCTCGGATACATTCACGACATACAGTCCGCTCCAATCGGCGAGATAAGCCATTGATCCAGAGATGGCCACATCATAGGCCACACCGGGTGTGCTGATGCTATCCATCTCAGTAGGGCTGGCAGGCGTAGATATGTCGAGTACCACAAAGCTGCTCTGCCCATCGGCGATATAGGCGCGCCCTCCTGAGACAACCAGGTCGTAAGATTGGCCCAGGGCGCTATATGAGCCAGCCAGGGTGGGGCTGGTGGGCGTGGAAATATCCAGGATTATTAGGCCCTCGTTCATGTCCGTAAAGTACGCAAAAGAGCCTGAAACCGCCACGGCCATGGCCGATTGGTAGCCAGCGTACCCCGTATAGGAGCCGATTTCATTGGGGCTCGATGGTGTAGACACGTCAAAGATGCGTAACCCGCCCTGCGCATCCGCCAGATAGACATAGCTGCCAGATACAGCCACGTCGAAGGCATAATCAGGCGCGGCGCCTACACCTACCTGTGTTGGGTGAACTGGATCGGCTACGTCCACTACCACCAGGCCGCTCGATCCATCGGCAACATAGGCATAACTCCCTGCCAGGGCTACGGCTTCGGCATTAGCGGGAGTGTTGAAGGTGCTGACCAAGCTCGGGTGGGTTGGATTGCTCAGGCTAAAGATTTGCAACTGCCCGTTGGCAACGTAGGCGTAATTGCCCGAGATCTGAATATCGCTAACCACACCAGGCAGCACGTCAGTTTGCCCAGACAGAGTTGGGTGGGCGGGATCGCTGATATCCATCACCACAACCCGCGGCCCAACGCCCAGGTAAGCATAGTTGCCTTGTATGGCAATTGCAAAGCTTGCCCCGCCCAACTGGCTGGTCAGGGCGACGCCTGAAGAAACGGCGGTAGGGGTGTGGATGGCCAAGTTGTTGCCGCTATCAATTTGCATGCCGGCGGCAGCGGCGCCTACAACAAGGGCGGTTAGTGTGATGCCCATAACGATAGCTGCTAGACAAGCTGGCAGACAAGCTGTTAAACATAGCTTACGATTCATTGAATTGCTCCTTATCAATTTTTTTTGGGACACGGATTTTGCGGATAAACACAGATGAGATTTTATGCTTACAATCCGTGTGAACCCGTGTTCGTCCGTGTCCGACAGATTGGGCTGCGGCGCGTAGCGTGCCGAGCTATGGCTTGGGCCGCAGACTGGCCTGGTAAACATTACCTTCCACATCGGCAAAATACAGATAATTGTCAGACACGGTCAGGGTGGTCGTCTTTTTATCGGCCTTGTCCTGGCCAAGCGACAGCTTGCGGGCTGGTTGGCCGGCCTGGATTTGATAAATGCCACATTCCTCATCTTTTATCTTTCCAAAGGCAAATAAAACACCCGCTTGTGTGGCAGTGAGATGAGAGAAAACGCCCTCGTAGACTTCCGCTGCTCCTGGCGCGAACGCCAGTCTTTGGATTCCGGTTTGCTCGGAAAAGCCGATCCAAAAGTTTTTGGTCGGGCCGCACATGGTATAGCTTTTGGCCTCCGGCCTAAAGGGACCCTTTTGGCCCCAAATGGCGGCATACAAACCGTCTTGCGCGGCTGCCAGTGAAAGTGGAATGCCACCCTCGTATACGCTTTCCAGTTGGCCCGCTGGGCCCACCTCCGCTATATGGCCGCTGAGGTCATCGGCCCCGGCGAGATAGCTGGGTTGAAAGTTGACCGAGATGTCGCCAACACTTGTCCAAAACCCTACATACAGCTTTCCAGAAGCGTCTGCCGCCATAGAAGTTAGACTGTCTTCCAATTGCGCCAGGGTGCTCTTGTTGCCCTCTTGATCAATCTTGATCAGTGTGTCCTTTTTATCAACACAGTCGTTGACTACCACGCTGCCATCGGGCAGCGCCGCCACTATCCTATCACTAAAGCCGCAGCGCTTCAAGCCGCTGTACAGCTTTTTAAATGTCCCATCGGGAGCGATTTTCAGCACCTCACCCGTTATTATCACGGCGTACACATTGTCTTTTGTATCAGCAGACATTGCCATTACGGTATCCGGCGCGGTTAAAATTACCTTGGCTGCCTGCACGTTCAGCTCAAGCGGCTGGGTAGAGTTGGCAGGCTGAACAGGTTCAGCAGATTGGGAGGGATTTTTCCATTCGGCCTTCCACGGGCCTGTATTATTGCCAAGGTACAGGGCATGGCCGCATACGTTTATTTCAAAGTTGCCGTTCATCGTTGTGTCTGTTGTGTTTCCGCTGATGTGCAGCACTTTATATGGCTTGCCCGCGGGGATGATGCCAAGGCTCATCAACGCGGCTCCCAATTCCTTTTCGACATCCGCATATTCCATGGAATAGGAAATTACAAAGGTGCCATCCTTGTTAACTTGCATCTGCGGCCGGTCTATTTTTATCGTGCAAGCTTGTCTTGGGGTCCCGAAGGAAGCCGTCATTTCAAAGTTGCTAATGTCACCGGCATCGGAAAGGTCGAAGGAAACTTGGGCCTCACCGCGTGTCCCATTCTCGTTGGCCCAGTGGCCGGGTTTGAGGACAGACAGGGTGGGCTTGGGTCGGGTAGGTTCGGCAGACGGCGTAGGCTTGGGCTGGGTAGGTTCGGCAGACGGGGTAGGCTTGGGCTGGGTGGGTTCAACGGACGGGGTGGGCTTGGGCCGGGTGGGTCCAGCAGCAGGCTGGGTAGGGTTGGCAGGCTGGGCAGGTTCAGCGGGCTTGAGCGCCGCTGAACCGCAAGCCAGGCTCAGCGAAACGGCCATCAACAGCGCAACCAACGCCCAGGTCAAAGATTGTGCAGATATATGGCTTTTCATAACTTTCTCCTTGTCATAATCGCAGATTTGCCTCGATGACGCCAATTCATCAAAACAACTCACCGCAGAAAAGGGAAACATTCTCCCCGTTGTCAATACAATACTCTTGGCCCATCTTTAGCGAACAAGTCTTTCTATATCGGTATCTGATATCGGGCCAAGTGGTTGGCCGCAATTCGGGCAGAGAAAGAATTTTCTTGTGCCTGCAGATAGCAATTTCGCGCAGTTAATGGTATGAACAGCTCTTGAACAACTAGGGCAATAGGTCATTAGATTGTAAGCAGGATCGAATAATTCATAGCCTCCAATCATGACTCCGTGTCCACGTAGGACGGCAAGTCTCCCTTCTTTTCTACATTCTGAACACTGAGCCGCCACGTACTCTATATTCTGATATCTCGCGATTTCTTTGGCATTACTTATTCGGGCGGACAGCTTGGCCTTGGATTTGTAATGAATCTTGACCACAGCCAGTTGCATGACTTGGCATTGGTATCTGTTCGGTGTTTGGCCGATTCCAAAAAACCCTTGTCTCCCTTTTGTAACCAGGTCTACGGCAATGATTTGCTCACTGTCGCCAATCTGTGCTTTGGCTCGAGTCTTTGCGCTTTCTTTATCAAGAGCATCAACAGTCATAGCTCGCTGTTTGCATTCTTTGAGCACTCTTTTTTCCACGACATCTGCATCGGGTGGAAGCAGCCTCTGCGCATCCGCAAAAGCAGCCTCTACTGTGCCTGCGGTACCGCTGATACTTTTGAGTAGACCTTCCTCAATTACCTCTTCAGAGAGCAGCCGGAAGCCTTTGGGGATCTGAGAACGGAGCGACTCGCGAGCCTCTTGCAAAGAGTTGGCTTTGGATTCGATTAATTGCACAGTCATATGATGCCTCCTTAGCGTAGGTGCGCCCCTAGGGATTTTTCCATTCGGCCTTCCACGGGCCCGTATTATTGGCGAGGTACAGAGTATGACCGCATATGTTTATCTCAAAGTCGCCGGTCATTGTTGTATCTGTTGTGCTTCCGCTGATGTGCAGCACTTTATATGGCTTTCCCGTGGGAATGACGCCAAGGCTCATCACTGCGGCCCCCAGTTCCTTTTCAATATCTGCATATTCCATGGAATAAGAAATTACAAAGGTGCCATCCTTGTTAACTTGCATCTGCGGCCGGTCTATTTTTATCGTGCAAGCTTGTCTTGGGGTTCCGAAAGAAGCCGTCATGCTAAAGTTGCTAATGTCGCCGGCATCGGAAAGGTCGAAGGAAACTTGAGTCTCACCGTGCGTCCCATTCTCGTTGATCCAATGGCCGGGTTTGGGGGACGACGAGACTGCCGCTGGCGCGTTGCTGCCGCATGCCAGTGTGACAATGCCTAAAATAGCAAACGCCAAAAATGGCGCGAGTCTGTTTCTCTGCGTATTCATCCTGGTTGCTCCTTATTTTGGAAATATATTTACCTGCTGATCTTGCGAGATGGAACGTTAGCGCCCATCTGTAGCCTGCTATTCTCCGAAATCTTGTCCACAAAAAGGACATTTTCGATTTTTGAGTTTGGACCGATGCTCAGAACAAATACAAACTCTGCACGACTTGCACTTGACTTGAATTATTAGCATGCCTATATCGCGCCCACATATGTAACACTTGTCATCAATTGGTATTTCATCATTGATTGGTATACCGAGTGAAAATCTGATCTGTCTTATTTTTCCAGACCCCATAACTTTCTTATATGGCAATGAGAATAAATAGAGGATATTGGCCATGAAAATATGATCTTCTACTCTCGGTACTAACCAATTCGCAATGAAAGATATAAAAAAGAGGGCTACAACTATCCCGATGAACCAGAATACGATACTCATTTTTCTCCTTTTCTTTAATTTGCGGTTAACCATGCTACTGCTGGCCAAAGGATAGCATGAGATTGGCTCAATTCATTTTGATTACTGATGGTAGATGCCTATTTGGATATTTTTTCTTTTATCAGATGGAACAATTCTGGTGGTTCATAATATAACCTTAGTGCGCCTCGTGCAGTCCAGTAGCAAACTAGGATAAACCCCGCGAGAAAGACCACTACGCCGATGCCGCCGCCGATCCCCATTTCTTTTATTCCGATTAATGTGGTGATACCTACTAGGGCACAAAGTGATACTAAAACAAATTTGAATATTTTCCCTATGATTTTTCCATAGTTACTAAAATCAACATCCCAACCATTCATTGCTGTCAGAATAAGAATAAAGTACATGATAAGTGACAGAGGAAACAGGCAATTATTGCTGAATTCTAAATTTATTTTTAATAACCACGAGGCGCCAGTAATCCCAATCGGGATACTCCACGCCAATAAACCTATCAAGAACAGAATAAACTTTATTATGAAGGAATCACTTTCTAATTTCTCATTCATATTCATTCTCCATTTTCAATAATTGACCTCAATTTGCCATGTTGCTGCCCAAAGGTTATTAGGCGCATACAAGAAACGGGATTTTAGTTGCCCTATTTTTTAGGATTAAATATCCCAATCAATACCCCTCCTGCTGCATATGGTTCATTGCTCATGGTTATCATATACCCACCGATTTCCCCTGTAGGGGCCGCTAATGGACTCCCGCCATTTAACGCATTGTTAGACAATTCAAGTATATAGGTATCATACTGTGTAATGATTCCTTTGGGATAAAGACCCACAAGTATATTTCTTGCTATCTTTACTTGATCATTTTGAGAATGATTTGAATCAAAGGTGATCTCAATACTAAAATCGCAACCGTTGCCTAAAAAGGCGATCATATTATTTGTTAGATTTTTAAAGTGCTTGTCATTGTCTCCATTAGTAAATCCATTTGCAAACAAGCTATTCACGATTTGATCACGCGTCGGTGGAGGGATTGGATTGTTATCTGTTGCGGTCGGTACAGGCTCAGGTGTATTGGTGGGTTTAGGGGTATCTGTGGGTATCGGTGCATCTGGATATCTAGTATTTTCAGGCGTTTTCGTAGTAGCAGTTAAAGTTGTTATATTGGGGGAGGGTGTGGACATTGGCGCGATACTGTTACAAGCTAGCGAGGCTATGACAAACATCGTAAATATCAGCAATGGTACAGTGAGACGATTATTATATTGATATGCTTTCATTCGTGATTGTTCCCTTCTCGAACAAAATGCAATACTTGTGTTCAACTCATGGCACACTACGCCAGCGCGCAACGGCTGGCGTTACCGGCATGGGCGGGACTTGGCCGCAGATGCCAAATCCGCCGTTGGGACAGAATCTCTACAAGTGTGGGCGAATGCCCGCATTTGTCCGGTGCATGCTACAAGTTTTTTTGTTTCGCAACACATACTATTTAGCGAAGGCGTAACTACTTGGGCATGGCCTGGGTAGCTTTGGTTTTTGGACTTTTTACATTGCGCAGTTTGTCGAGCGCAAAAGACACAAGCATAAACGGCGTGAGAGCATAGAGGACAATGTAAATCACCCCCAGCAGTCCGAATAAGATGCCTGCCAGCGTTGAAACAGTGAAGGCATGGCTTATCACGTTGACCGTTTTTGCCACCCAAGCCGCTGACACCATCGCCAAGAACAGATAGACCAACAGTTGCAACCAAACAAGTTTGCGATGCTTACTGAAATCTTTTAACATTAGGGCAATTCCCATAATAACGATGATCGCCATGGCAATCCACCAGGCCAGGGCAAAACCGGGCCGGGGAAACTGCGCCCCCGCGAAAATCTGTTCATAAGTGATAATTGGGCCGATTGCCAAATATGCCAGTAACATGCCACCAAAGAAAGTCCCTCCAATCTTTGCATAAGGGTTTTCTCCTGGTTCGGGTTTACTCGTCAACTGTGAAACATTCCAATAGACAAAAATGGCGAACGCGATGACTCCAGCTAAAATCAGGCTGAAAGGATACAGGGCGTTGGGAATGGTTTCCAAAACTTGCATAGCTGCCTCCTTAATCTGCAATAATTACGACTAGTCCCTAGATTTGAATGTGCCTAACTCGGACTAGTCTCTATTCTACATGCTCAACGTCTTGTTCACTGGCATTTTCTGCTCGAATCGGCTCATCGGCTCTCTCTGCCATCTCGCGGCCGATGCGAAAACTGGCCAAAATGCTTTGAAAACAAGGTCGCATTTGAGCATAACAGGCCAACGACGCCCGGCAAACAAACCAGAACGTTGTTCTGGCGTCGAACATTGTGAATGACTCTTCATAAATGCGCCCCTGCTTGCCGTTATAGCTGTAGACAAGCCAGGCGGTGGGCCGCTGGGCCAGGTGAATTATTGTTGTCGAAATGAGTTGGTAGCCGGCCAGGCTCCGGCCAAGCTCCGCCTCGCTCGCGGCAATATAATCCTGGATCGCTCGCGGCAATTCGTCAGCGCCTTGCTGAATAGTGCCACAACGCGCGCTGACCATAAAGACCGGCCGTTCCCCCTCGACGCCTGGACCGGCTATGGCAATCGGTATGGTCCAAGCTCCAACCGGCTCATTTTCATAGATAATGTTCCAGTCGGACGGGTAATGAATCGTAAAGTTCCAGTTGTCGTCGAAAAAAGTTCTTGTATCCTGAATTGGGCCGGTTGGCATAACCGGCAAGTTGGCAAACAGGTTATGGGTAGGGGGGCTATCGCTCATGGATGCTCATTTTTCTAATGCAATGCGTGCTCTTTAGGTCGCAGTTCACCGCGCCATTTTGCGTTCAGGTTGATATTATTCTAACCGCTTTCTAACCCGCTTCACTGGCATTTTCTGCTCGAATCGGCTCAGTGGTACTTGCTCGTGTTCATATTTGACATTGACGCACTGCTTGAACGGGGTATAATTTGAAGAATGTCTGGCTTGTCGCTTTTCTCCGAGACCAATTTCACTCAAACCGAATTCACCCAATGGGTCAATGCTGCCTTAAAGAACCACGATAGTTTGCTGGAACTGTCTTGCTCGCCGCTGGCCGCCTCACCTTTGATTGCCCCCGCCTTGGTGTTGGACGAGGTGAATCCTACTGCTGATGATCGAGGGCGCGCGCTGCGCATTGTCTTGCGTTGGGCCGTCAACCGATTAGCGCCCTCGGCGCCGCACTATCCGGTGGGCACGCCGCGCCCGTTTGACGATCCTACCTGGCAAAACCCGCTCTGGTGGCGCTATAACATTTTGCGCCACCGCTATATCGAGCCGTTTCATCCCGACGAGCTTGACGAATGTGGCTCGATTGACAAGTTGCTCGAGCTCACCGGCATTCCTGGCGCCGACCGTTTGTACGACGAGCGCAACCGGGCCATCCGCGAGATTTCACTTTTGCTGCAGGAACAGACCCACAGCCGCCAGGCCGATTCTGAATTGCGCCGCATGGCGATTGGCAGCTATTTGCAGCAGACCCCCTATCCGGCCCGAGACTTGATGAATGTGGCGACCACTTTTCGCTGGGCGTTCCCGCGCAGCCTTTTGATCGAGATGGCAACCGACGAACTCCTGGCTGGCCTGCACGAGGCGTTAGATTACTTGGTTGCGCATCGCTTGTTGAGGGTGGGCGACGCCGACACGAACTTGTTATGCCCGCCAGCATTGCAGCTTTATCTCCATTCACGCCAGCCCCAGGCCAGGCTGACCGGCCGGCATGTGCGCGCGGCCAAGTTTTATGGCAGCCAATGCCAGCCCACCCGCGTTGCCTGGCATCTTCAGATGGCCGGGCAGCCGGTCCAGGCCGCCGATGTCTTGCTGGCCGCCGCTGACGCGCTGATTGCCGATGGGCAACTCGACGAGCTGCGCGAGGCGCTGGACGGCCTGGTTGAAACGCAGATATTGCCCGACCGATGGCGTGCCGCGCAGCTTGTCTTGGGCGATCTTGCCCAGCGCACCGGCCATCGTGAGCAAGCCCTGTCGGCTTTTCGGCGGGCGCTCAAGATTACGGCAGAGCCACCCCAGCAGGCGCGCATCTTTCGCCGCCTGGGCAAGCTGTACGAAGACGATAACCAAATCCGCGCGCTGGGTTATTACCAGCACGCTGCCGAGCAGATGGCTCCAAATGACCCAGAGTGGCTTGACTTGCTCAAGGATAGAGCCTGGTTGCGTATCATCCGCTGTGAGTGGGCTGAAGCTGAGGGCGATCTTGTGCGCGCTTTGGATATTGCTGAAAAGCTGGCGATGGAAAACGCCTCGCCATCGTTGCAATGCCAGCGGGCTGACATTTTCAGCGCATTAGCCAGTTTGCACCGCCAGCAGGCGCACTATGAGCAGGCTATTGCCTACGCCCAACAGACGCTGAGCTTGCGCGAAGAATTGGGCGATCTTCAGCGGGTGGCCGATGCGTGCGCTAACCTGGGGTTGATTTACGATCTCATGGGCGAGCACGACCAGGCCATCCTGGCCCAAGAAGAAGCCCTGAATACCTTTCGCAAAATCAGCGACCGAGAAGGCATTGCCAATGCCTATCTCAATATTGGGGCGGCGCTTTATTGCCGGGGGCGTTTTCTAGAGGCGATTGACAGCTATCGAGAGAGCCTGGCGATTTTTCAAGCGATGCGGCTGCCGCGCGGCGAGGCGCAGGCGCATCAAAACCTGGCCGAGGCCTTTGCGGCCCTAGAGCAGGCCGATAAAGCGCGCTGGCATTGGCAAGTAGGCTATGCGCTCAGCCTGGAGGGCGGATTGGACGATCAAAAAGAAGAATTTCGCAGCCTGCGAGATAGGACGCCAGTGTTAAAAGACCTCAGCGTTGTGCCCGGTTCTGCGTCGAATAGTGATGATGACAATGCAAGCGAAACAGCCTCGAGTGTGTCGCCAACGGGACAGGCTGCGCTAGAGCTAGCTAGGCAAGCCGGCTGCGTCACTGCCAAGGCGCTGATGGAGCGGGGCGACGTGAGCAAGCCCACGGCAACGCGCTGCCTGGCCGATTTGGTAAAGCGGGGCCTGCTGGTCAGAGTGGGCAAGGGGCGGGCAAGCTGTTATGTGTTGCCGCCTACACATTCACATTAATCGCGCTGCCCGATTCGTAACGGCGCAGACCGGCGTAAAAGACCACGCGCACAGGTTTCCGCCGGCGAGAGTGACTCGCGCATCTTTACCGCCACGCCGATCACGGCGCGGCGGATTTGCCAAATGATCGGGTTGACAGGCAACCCAGCGCCGTTATAATCCACACACCATGAAACACTCTCATCGCCTTTACCTGGCGCTGCTGATGCTGATGTTAATCTTGGGATCGCTGCTGGCTGAAAGCTTGCCGCCGGCCGCCTGGCCGCTGCTCGGCGAGCGTTTCCAGGTTTTTGTGACAATTCTGTTGGGTATTTTTTTAGAGGCCGCGCCGTTTCTGCTGGCTGGCTCACTGGTATCTGGCCTGATCCAGGTTTTTCTCGATCAAAGCGTCTTGAGCCGCTGGACACCACGCCAGCCGGCGCTGGCGGCGTTGGCCGGGGCGCTGTTGGGATTGGCCTTTCCGGTGTGCGAGTGCGGCGTCGTGCCGGTGATGCGGCGGCTGCATCAAAAGGGGCTGCCGCTTTCGGCGGGCGTAGCGTTTTTGCTGGCCGCGCCCATTGTCAACCCGGTCGTCATTGCCAGCACGTATAGTGCGTTTGGCTGGGGGCCGATGTTGTGGGCAAGGGTAGGTCTTGCGCTGCTCATTGCATTTGCCGTAGGGCTGCTCTTTAGCGTGGCCAAGCCAGACGAGGTACTGTTGCCAGATGCGCAACCTCAGGCATGTGAGGTCGGAACACACGCCCCATCACTCCGTTTCAGCCAACGCCTGCCCGAGGCGCTGGCGGCGGCGGGCGATGACTTTATGGACATGGCGCGTTACTTGATTGCAGGCTCGATGCTGGCAGCGGCGATGCAGACGCTTGTGCCGCAAGCGGCGTTGTTGGCAGTTGGTCGAGGGCCAGTGTCTTCGGTCATCGCGCTTTTGGCGCTGGCGTTTGTGCTGTCGGTCTGCTCGACGGTAGATGCGTTCCTGGCGCTGGCGTTCGCCAACACGTTCGCGCCCGCGGCCGTTTTAGGTTTTCTCGTTTTTGGGCCGATGGTGGATATCAAGAGTTCGCTCATGTTTTTGCGCGTGTTCCGCCGCCGCGCCGTAATCTATTTGATTTTGCTGCCGCTGGTGATGACGTTGGTGGTGGCTGTGTATTTGAGTTTGAATGTGAGGTGGTAAGTGAAGACAGGAGTCAAGGCGCTCACGCTGATTGGATTGGGGTTGTTCCTATACAGCCGGTGGTCAAGCGGCACGCTGCTATTCTACATCAATCAACGCTCGACCTGGTTGGTGGCGTTGGCGGCGCTGGGACTGCTGATCATCGGGGCAAGTTACCGCTATCACCCGGCGCGCCGCCACGACGAGCACGCTTTCTCGTGGGGCGGCGTTGTGTTGATTGGATTAATCATTGCGATGGGGCTGCTCGTGCCGCCCAAGCCGCTGGGGGCATTGGCGATGAACAATCGCCAGGTCAACGTGGGCGTGTCGAGTTCTGCCCTGCCAGTCGCCAGCGTCCGGGCAGTGCAGTCAGGCGAGAAAAACATCCTTGATTGGCTGGTCACATTCAATAGCGCGCCTGACCCTGGTGCGTTTGCCAACCAGGCGGCGCGCGTGGTTGGCTTTGTCTATCGCGGGGACGAACGCTTTGACGCCCAAACCTTTATGGTCAGCCGCTTTGTGGTGAGTTGCTGCGTGGCCGATGCAACGGCGGTTGGACTCATCGTGCGCTGGCCCGAGGCGGCGAGCCTGACCGACGATCAATGGGTCGAGGTAGCCGGTCATTTTGAGCCGGGCGAGTTTGCCGGTGAGCAGACGCCCATCCTGGCCGCTGAAAGCGTGGCGCCCATAGCGCCGCCCAACCAGCCATACCTTTATCCATAAGGATGCCGATGCTCACACGCATTTCATTGAGCCGCTTTGACCGGCTGGCAATTTCGACGCTGATTGGCCTGGCGCTGCTGACGGCGCTGTTGGCTTGGCGGGGCGGGCAAGTTGCGCCCGCGCGTTCCTCATCGCCGCGCTTGGTCTATCTTGAGCAGGACAAGCGAGAACGAAACCAACTGGTCATTATCCAGGCGGGGCAGCACATTGCACTGACGCAAGAGCCGTTCGGCGTGTGGGATTATGCCTCTGCACCAGATGGCTCAGTCATTGTATATGCCGCATTGAGGCAGGACGAGGGCGCTGATTTGTGGCTCGTCGCCCCAGAGAGCGGACAACCACGGCGATTGTTAGCTTGCCCTGGGGCCATGTGCTCTGGGCCAGCCTGGTCGCCAGAGGGGCAACGGGTCGTTTACGAGCGGCGCGAGGCGCCGGCGGCGGGCGCGCTGCCAGAGTCGGCGCAGTTGTGGTGGCTGGAGGTGAACAGCGGCCAAACGTCGCCAGTGTCCGCTGAGGCGCGAGCGGCGTTTGGCCCACGCTTTTCGCCGGATGGGCAGTGGCTAGGTTACGTTTCGCCTGCGGAACAGGGCATACAAGTTCATCATTTGGGCAGCGGGCGCAGCGTGCTGTTTCCCAGCCAGGCCAACGAGCCGCCAGTGTGGAATCCACGCAAGAATGAACTGCTGACGAGTGAACTCGAATTTCAAGGCGAGCGTTTTGCGGTTCACCTGCTGTTGGGCGATGCGGACACAGCTTCAATCACCAATCTCAGCGGCGATCAGGATGTGGACGACGGCGTGCCGGCCTGGTCGCCCGACGGGCAATGGATCGCGTTCCGCCGCAAAGCGCCGGCGCGGGCGAGGGATGGGCAACTCTGGCTGATGCGTCGTGACGGCAGCCAGGCCCGCCCGCTGACAAACGATCCGGCCTTCTACAATGGCGCGCCAGCCTGGTCGCCCGATGGGCGATTGATTGCGTTTCAGCGTGTTGCATTGAGCGAGCCTGACGCGCGTCCGGGCATCTGGCTGTTGGAAGTTGAGACGGGAAAACTAACCGAGCTCGCCAGCGAGGGCATATTGCCGGCATGGTTGCCCTGAGGCTTGTGTCAACGGTTACCCCACCTGTATCCTGCTCTCCAAGCAAGCACAGCGCCGACACAGGCCATCAACACCAACGCCCCCACTGCCCAGGGGAGACTCTGACTTGCTCGTTCGAGTTCGCCCAAATTGACCATAAAGTCGATCATCACCCCGACGCCGTGGAAGAAAGGCCAAATCACCAGCACATTGCGCGTCAAGCTGAACACCGACTGGTACATCACACCTATGGCAAAGAGCTTGAGGAGAGCGGCTGGAACATCAGCCTCCAAGGGCAATTGTGTCCCGGTGTGCCAGGGCACATACAGAGCGGCTGTGAACAGGATCGCCGGAATGACGCCGAACGCTTTTTCCAGCCGTAGGTGGACAAAGCCGTAATACAAAAATAACTCGAACAGCCCGCCCGCTCCCACCAGGGCAACCGCGGCCTGGCCGAACTGTCCCCAGTGGATAGCGGACAGGTCGGCTTCAAAAATGATCACCAGGCTGAGCAAAGCCGCCAGGACAACGCCGATGATCAGGCTGGCCAGCCATTTCTCGCGCCGCAGCCCCAGCTCGGCCGGCCCGGCCCGCTCTACGAGCAAGGTATACCCCCAGGGGAGAGCCACGCCGCACACGACGTAAATCAAGCCATAGTGGATGAGACGCGGCGCCACTGAGCCTGGTTCAAAGAGCAGCATGGCGGCGCTGAAAACAAAGGCCAACCCAGCAGCCCCCACCGCGACCCAGGTAGAGCGGGTCGGCTGCCAGCGGAAAGTGAAAGCCTCTCGGCGACGAACAAACAGCGCGATCACAAAAAAGATAACTGCCATAACAACCTGTTCCATATTAACCTCCCAAGCCCTGGGACCCCTGCGCGGGTTTGTCCCTACATTTTGCCAAGGCCCAAGTAGGCTGACACGCTTTGCGTCATGTCAGCCTATGCCAAGCGGCATGGCGCAAAGCGCGCCGCTTTTAGGGGGTTTCCCAACAGGAATGAGACTAGGCCTCGCGTGACTCGATCGAGAGATCCATAAAATCTGCCTTGACAACCCATGCGTCTAGTGAAAGCGAGCGGAGCATAGACTCTAATTCAGATGGGGTATAACTGGCGGCTATAGAGGATTGCCAATACTTGGCCATATCCCCTGCCAGCAATGGCCCCATAACACGGACGATCAATCTTGCCCCCCAGCCCTGGTCTCGCCGGCTGTCCTGGATGTAAATCTTGCCGCGAGGCTTTAAAACCCGGGCTATCTCTTGGAACGCCCTGAGCGGGTCTTGCCAATGGTGAAGCGAATCGCGCGAGATTACCAGATCGTGGCCGCCGCTTGGAATCTCTGCCATATCTTCCACAACCCCGTCAAGATATCTGACTCGGTCCGCAACGCCTTCACGGACGGCATTCGCCCTGGCCGCGCGAACCATATCAGGCGAGGCTTCTACGGCGTCCAACGTCAAGTCGCGCCGCTGCTGCGCCAGCCATATCCCCACCCAGCCTGGGCCTGGACCGATTTCAAGCACCCTGGCGCCCTCCGGCGGCTTGATTGCCTGAACCACATGCTTGACAAAGCGGCGATACTCTCCACCCAGCCTTTTCTGCATGAGATCGCTATACTGCTCCATTGATAGTTCAGGCGCATCTTTGATAGCGCCGCCTTCGGGAATGCGCGGTTTTGTCTTGTTCATATCAACACCTCCATCCAAAGAATTGTTTTTGCCAGCGACTTGGCTTTCGCCATTTTATACAAGATAATATATACAAGCTTGTATTATGACATAAAAAAAACGACCCGAAAAAATTATGGATATTTGCCCCGTTTCACCTTGCTCAACACATCTTTGGTCCAGGTCAGCTCGGCCTGAAAGTGAGCCAAGCTGTGATCAAAGACAGCCGCCGCCATGCGGGGCACCTCTGGCTGCGCCAGTTGCTCGTCTCGATGCTCTGAAATGTGCTGGATAATTTCTTCCAGGGCCGTAATACGGCCTTGCAGGTAGCCCTTCACCTCCTCCATCGGCAGCGCTTTCATAAAAGCCAAGCCAACGTCAATCGCGTAATAGTGGCGCTCTGACTCGCGCCAAGTTTCGCGCAGCAGGCGCATAAACTCTTGCCGGCCTGCTTGAGTAATCTCATAAATCATCCGTGAGGGGCGATGACCTTCTTGGGTGATGCCCACCTGCTCCACATAGCCTTCCTCGGCCAACTTGGCCAACGCAAAGTAAATCGAGCCAAAGGCAATGTTGGTCCAATCACCCATGTGCTCCTCGATGATTTGCTTGATCTCGTACCCATGGAGCGGACGCTCGCGCAAGAGACCTAAAATAACCAGACGGGTTGACATTTTGCCAGTGCCTCCAGACACATAGTATACAAGCTTGAATATTCTACCATGCAAGTTTTGTTTTGTCAACCTGAATCCGCTTGGGTGATTGACTTTAGGGTATTTAGTTGTATAATCAAATCGTTGCACTATCAAACTATTTACTATGATGAAATGGAGGGCTGATGCCACTATCAGACAAAGCATATCTCCAAATCAATCAAGCGTTATTCAGTCTGGCGCATGCCTACGAGTCGCGCATGGCCAGAGAGGAGGCGCGCAATACGCTGGGGCTGCGGCTATCTGATTGCTCGGTGTTGATGGTGTTGGGGCAGTTCTCACCGATCAACTCGCGCCGGCTGGCCGAGCTTATGGACGTCAACCCTGGCACTATCTCAGTGTACGTGCAGCGTTTGGTTGAGATAGGACTGGTGGAAAAGGAGCAGGACACAACAGATCGGCGTAACTGGCAGTTGGCGTTGACCCAGGCGGGACAGGCGGCGGCGCGAGGCGTCGTCGCCGGAACGGTAGAGTACACGCGTGATTTCCTCGCGCCACTGGATGAGAGCGAACGGCGAACGCTGCACCGCTTGCTGCTAAAGGCCTCGCACGGCCTGGGGTTCGACTGGCTGTAGGGAGGGAAGATGAAACGCAAATTGGTGCTGGTCAATCCGGTCAATCCGGCGCGGACGGGGCTGACGGTCAACAAGAGTTCACGCTTCCCGCCGCTTGGGCTGGGCATCGTCGCCGCGCTGACGCCTGGGCACTGGGACGTGGCGCTGCTGGACGAGAACTGGGAAGCTTTCACCTACCAGGCGGCCGACCCTTCGACAGGCTCAGTGCCAAGTCTGGTGGGTATCACGGCGTTCACCGCCGCGGCCAACCGGGCCTACGAGATCGCCGCCGGCTACCGGCAGCAAGGTGTGCCGGTGGTGATGGGCGGCATCCACGCCTCAATGCGCGCTGAGGAAGCGTTGCAGTATGTGGATGCGGTCGTCGTCGGCGAGGCAGAGACGGTCTGGCCACAGGTGTTGGCAGATGTGGAGGGCGGCCAACTTGAACGGGTTTACCGTGGGGAGTGGACGGATTTGGCGGGGCGGCCGCGCCCGCGCCGTGACCTGTTCCATCCCGACTATATGTTCGCTTCTGTGCAGACCTCGCGCGGCTGCCCGATGAATTGCGAGTTTTGCTCGGTGACGGCCTTTAACGGCCAGCGCTACCGCCGCCGCCCGCCGGCGGAGGTGCTGGACGAGCTGGAGACGATCCCGCACAAGATGCTGTTTTTCGTGGACGATAACATCATCGGCTATGGCAAGGAATCGCGAGAGCAGGCGTTGGCGATTTTTCGAGGGATGATCGAGCGCAAGATGAGCAAGTTGTGGTTCTGCCAGGCGTCACTCAACTTTGCCGACGACGAGGAGGTGCTACGCTGGGCGGGGCGCGCGGGATGCAAGATGGTCTTTCTGGGATTGGAGGCAGAGGAGGTGGACGCGCTGGAGGAGGTCAACAAGCGGCTCAACCTTCAACGTGGTGTGGAGAATTATGAGCAAGCGTTTCGCCGCATCCATCAGGCGGGGATAGCCGTCCTGGGCGCGTTCATCTTTGGGATGGATGGTGACACACCGGACAAGCTGCGTCGCCGCGCCGAGTACATGGTGCACAGCGGGGTGGACGTGATGCAAAGGACCTTTATGACGCCATTGCCAGGAACGCGGTTGTTTGAGCGGCTGCGGGGCGAAGGCAGGCTGCTCTACGATGATTTCCCCCGCGATTGGGAGCACTATGACATGGGCGAGGCGGTCCATCAACCGCGCGGCATGACGCCGGAATCGCTCACGCAGGCGATGGAGGAATCCGGCCGGCAGATGTATGCTTGGCCGGTGCTGCTGCGCAAGGCACTGCGCACGCTCCGCGAGACACGGAATCCAATGGCGGCCATGTTTGCCTGGCAGTCAAACATCAACTATCGCAACGTATCCAGCGCCGGCTAGCGATGCACGTAGCTCAGACTCACTTGATCCCATAGATGATGCCGACCTTGCCGAGCATGAACGGCAGTTTCAGCGCGGGGGGGACAAAGCTGGAGGCGCTCGTGTCCGCGAACGTGATCTCAGCGATTCCCCATTCTTTGATCGTTTTCAGCAAATCATCCACCTCGCCATACAGTTCTTTGGCCAGGAACAGGTCTTGGAAGGCAAAGCGTCCGCCCTTTTTGATCACCCGCAGTGCTTCTCTGACAAGCTCTCGTTTGTCTTGAACGTCGCTTACCTCGTGGAAGACAAAGTTGCTGACTGCCGCGTCAAAAAAGCCATCTTTGAAGGGCAGGGCAGAGGCGCTGGCCTTTTGAAAGTCCGTCCGCCCGGCGACGCCGGCAGCTTCCGCATTGCGCCCGCAAACTGCTTTCGAGTAATCCCAGGCTTTGCCCCAATAGTCAATCCCGGTCACGTGTCCGCCAGGATAGCGTTTGGCTAAGGCGATGGCCAAGGGGCCGTTGCCACATCCGATGTCGATCGCTTTACCCTTGCCATCCCAGTCAAGCTGATCCAGCACCCTCTCCCAGAGCTTGGCCTGGATATTACCGCCGCGAGAGGAAAAGGCATGGCGGGCATAAGCAAAATAGGCGAGCGAGATGAGGAATAGGACCGCGCCGATGATAAAAGCTGGGTGCCAGAAGGATAATCCCAAAAACAAGGCGCCCAGCGCGGCTGAGCCGTAGATCAGTTTGGTGGATACCCAGTTGCCATAGTTTGTGGCTGTGGTTTGTTTTGTCATTTTTACTCCTAACCTGGACAAGCCAGAACAAGTTTTCTTTTTAAATCTTTGCGGTGAGTGACTTGTTTAGCGCGCTCCTAGACCCCTGCGACCACGATGCAGTGGGTCTCGTTGACCGGGCGCAAACATCTTGCGCATGCACCATTTTCGCAGGAAGGGGACGTTGAGCAGAATCCAGGGTATGGGAGGCATAAAGATCTCGGCCAGATAATCAGGCCCACGGAAGCGTTCGTCTTTTTCCCTGGTGGCACACGCCCGCGAAAAGCACGTGTAGCCGGCTGTGCTCGATCCCTTGCGTTCAATCTTGCGTTCTGTCATTTTCGCAGCTCTCCTTGCGTTCTTCGGTTTACGGCGACCAACGCCAGCCCCAGGTCACGAATCCTGGCGAGGATGCCGTGTAGCGCGGCCTGATCGAGCAGGCCGGAGAGGACAGTCTCGCCGCTGGGCTCCTGACGGATTGCCAGCCCCTCGAACCAGTCCGACCAATTGGCCGCCAAATGTCCCTCGATCCGGATCTCGTAGCAATGTCGTTTCATCTTTATCTTTTGCATTGGGCGCGCAAAATCTTGCTTCTGATAGCGTCAGTATAACAGATAGAAGCGAGACTGTCGCCACGCAAAAGGGTCAATTTTGGGCGAGGGGAATAAATGACTCGAAAGTGTTATTCCTGTAGAAGGTGGCATCTCCTTCGGGTATCAGGACATTTTGGTGGTCAGGGGTTCTTCACTACATCTGTCGCACTTGTCCATAATTTCTTCACAAGTTTGTGGCATATTTAAGCCAGGCCAGATGAGCCAGCTTTCCCGGCAGAAGCTGTGGAAGGAGCAAAATAAACCTTGGAGAAAATGATATGAGTGAAAACTGGCTGCAATGTTTCGAGGAGCATAACGTACAATTCGTCGTGCTGAGTCAAAGCCAAGACAAAGAGTTGGTCAAGGTTCTCCGTTGTCAGCCGGAATGGTCGGTTGATTTTGAGGGTGATGGAACGGTGATATTCGCTCGCTCTGCACAGGATAGGAAACCGTGTGCAACTCTACTTTAACCGCGTGATTTGGGCCAAGGCGATATATGGAGGGATAAGATGTCTACACGAGTTGTGGAAGGCGGTCAGGACGGAGCTCTTGTTGGCCGGGAGACCGCGGCCAGGTACGCAGAGATGGCTGAAGGACTGATGGTGCAATATCGTGGGTTCTTGAAACATCTCAAAACGCTTAATGTCGGCAGTAGGTATCTTGAGGTTGGCTCAGGCCCAGGGGTGCTGACAGCTGCGGTCGCTCGAGGAACCCCACACGCACAGATCACGGGCGTCGAGATATCCCCGGATATGGTCGCAGTCGCTCGAGAGTATGTCGAGCGCGCTGATCTGGCAAGCAGGATACGATTTCTGGTTGGCGATGTGGAAGACAGGAATGTTTTCGGATCGCTGGGGCAGTTTGACCTGGTGTATAGCACTTTTAGTTTACACCATTGGAAGGATCCAAAAAAGGCCATACAGAACTTGATGTCTGCGCTGGTGGATGGCGGGATTCTTTACCTCCACGACCTGCGGAGAGCGTGGTGGCTCTGCTGGGTGCCGATCCGCAATGGTTTCTGGGATTCGATTAGGGCAGCGTATACAGCGCAGGAGATGCGCGAGATGCTTCGGGGATTGGGGATAGAGCGGCACGAAATCAAAAGCGTGTTCCCGTTTATGCAATCGGTTCTGATCAGCAAGTGAGTGGAATCACGCTCATCTCGCGCGCCCGCGTGATGGCCTGGGTGCGACTTTTCACGCCCAGCTTGCTATAGATGCTGCTGGTGTGCCGCTTGACCGTGTTCAGCGCGATGACGAGCCTCTCGGCAATCTCCTGGTTGGAGAGGCCCTGACTGATGAGATGGAGGACGTCGAGCTCGCGGGGGGTGAGGGGTTCGAGGAGAGCAGAGGAGCAGGGGAGTGGGAGAGCAGAAGGGCAAGCCTTTTCCGATTCAAAAGAGGCCAACAGCTTACCCACATAGTTGGATCCGGTGTTGCGCGACGCGGCTTTGCGCAGCAAGTGAGCCATCGGCAGGCCCTCGTTGAGGTACATCCGCACATAGCCCTCTGGCTCGGCCAACGTTAGCGATCGTTCCAGTGCAGCCAGCGCGGCGGGCGTGTCGCCCACGGCGTGCAGGGCCAGCGCCTTGAGCGCGCAAATTTCGATCACGCGCAGGAATCCACCAGCGGCTTGGGCTGGCGCCAGGAGCGGCTCTAACACGGCTAATGCCTCTTTTGCCCTGTCCTGGGCAAGGTACGCCCGCGCCAGGGTCGTCTGCAAGGTTTCGACAAAGGCAGCCGGTAATGGCACGCCGCTTCCATCAGATGTGAGAGCGACCTTTGCCTCCTCTACCCAGCGCATGGCCTTATCTGGCTCGCCCGCCTGCAAGTTCAGATGCGCCTGCTGTGCGGCCAGCCGGAAGTTGACCATCGAGTGGTCGCCTTCCGTAGAACTGGCTTCCCGGGCTTTTCCCAACACTTTCCAGGCGCTTGTGATGTCTCCCTTGGCTTGCAGAAGGCGGGATTGGGCGGTATAGGCTTCGTTCAGCGTCTGGACGATGCCCCATTCGCGGCACAACGCCAGCGCCTTGTTCAGCAAGCCGGTGGCTGCGTCCAGGTCGTTCCACTCGGTGTGGATGCCTGCCAGCTCAACGTAGCCTGCCGCGGCCAGTGGGGCCTGCACCGTACTCTGCGCCGCCAGGTCAATCACCTGCTGGCAGAATTGAGCGGATGCTCGCAGGCGGCCCTGGTGATAGTGCGCCAGTGCCAGCCCTTCGGTGGCCTGGGCTACCAGGAAAACGTGGCCATCCTCCAACGCCACGTCGCGCGCCTGGCTGCACACCCGGATGGCCTCTTCAATTTTATGATCCAGGCTGCACATAAAGCCGCGCGCGATCATGTCGATGGTGTCTAGCAGACGGGTCAATGCATGGCGCAAGGCGTCGTTTTCCGGCGACGGCGGCAGGCTTTCCAACACTTGGCGGCACTCTCCCAGGGCTTGTTGTGCGGCCTCAAGATGGCCATTCATGAACAATGCCCAGGCGCGATAAATCTGCAAGCGGGGATGAGCGCGCTGCACATCCTTCGGCAGCGCTTCCACCCAGCGCAGCAGCGCCGTCAGCCGGGCGTCGAGCTGGCTGGCCCCAGTGGCTTGCTCGGCAATCCCCGCGATGCGCTCATAGTCTCCGGCCGCCCGCGCGTGCGTGACCGCCTGTTCGAGCAGGCCGTTTTCCTCGTGCCACCGGCTGGCGCGGCGGTGCAGCTCTATTACCCCCTCTCTGTCCCCCCCGCAAGCAGGGGGGATGAAAGAGGGGGATTGTCCCAGCCGCTTGCGCAGCAGGTCGCCGAACAGGTGATGGTAGCGATGCCAGTGTCGCTCGTCGTCCAGGGGGATGATGAAGAGATTATCTCGCCGCAGGCGTTCCAACATATCAGCACTGTCACGCCCACCCGTAACGGCATCACACAGCGGCGCGCACAAGCGGTCGAGGATAGATGTTTGAAGCAAGAATCGCTGTACCGGCTCTGGTTGGCGGCTCAGGACCTCTTCAATCAGATATTCGAGGATATAGTGGTGGCTGCCGGTGAACGCTTTGACAAAGGCCTGCACATCCTGGCGGCCCTGCATTGATAGTGCGGCCATGTGCAGCCCCGCAATCCAGCCCTCGGTGCGGGCTTCGAGCGCAGCAATGTCCTCTGGGTGCAAGTTCAATCCCATCACCCCGTTCAGGAACGCGCTGGCCTCCTCGGCAGTGAAG
>JBGSMF010000029.1:0-5515 GCA_041740315.1 Thermoflexales bacterium | reverse complement strand
CAACTTCCGGCATGGTAGTCGTTGCCCAGGTTGTCACGGTAATGTTGGTGCGAATTGCATGCACAAACAGTGGATGGGTGAAATAGGCTGTGTAAGCGCCTGAATAGACATTGGTAAGCGCAAAGTGACCTGTTGCATCGGTAGTGGTGGTGTAGATGCCTTGTGTGCCATTCAGCGTAACAAGCGTGCCAGTAAAATGCCCTGTTGCTCGATACTGCAAATACATTGCGCCTATCAGATTCCCCTTGTCTCCAAGGCAAATCTGGCCTCCGCTTATCTCATGATTGACTAACTGGCCGTTGCTATCGGTCAGTAGATGATCTGCAAAGCTCAGGTTTACACAGCCTTCAGCTTGGGCATAAAAAGGCAACTCGACAATTATGCCCGACCCACTGATGGCTTGTGTTGGCGAAAGTGCCGTAGTGAGAATGAAATCCCAGCCATTAGTCAGAGCGACTGTATAACTCAGGCTGTCAGCAGGGAACAAATTGCCCGGCCTTGGCGATAAACTAACGGCCGGCGTCAGAATTGCCGTATCATCCACCCGTACCCCAATTTGCACACCAGATAAATCATCACTTGTGAGCACAGAGGTGAGAGAAATTGGAACATAGATAAGATTGCCCACATTTGCTCTCGCGGGCGAGTCAATGCCTAATCGTGGGCCGCCTTCCAAGCCAACTACATCCACTGGCGTGAAACGCCAGACAGTTGTGCCATCGCCAAGTTGTCCGTAACCATTATGTCCCCAACATTTGACTCCGCCTCTACTTGTCACTGCACAAGTTTGCCCTGTGAGGTATCCGCCTCCTCCGGCGGCAATTGCTATCACGCCACTGGTTAGCCCGCTTACATCCACTGGGGTATAGCGCCAGGTAGACGTCCCGTCACCCAATTGTCCCCATCCATTATTGCCCCAGCATTTGGCACCGCCACCGCTCACCAGCGCACAGGAATGTTCCCACCCTCCTTCAATTGTTGTAGTGTTGCTGGTCAATCCGCTAACATCTATTGGCGTGAGGCGGTTCACAGTTGTGCCATCACCAACTTGTCCATCCTTGTTTCGGCCCCAACATTTGGCCCCACCGTTGTTGGTCAGCGCGCACGTGTGCCATGCACCGGCTGCCAATGCAGCCCCGCCACTTGTAAGCCCAACCACATCTACTGGCGTATAGCGATTTGTGGTCGTACCGTCGCCAATTTGCCCAAAAGGATTGTCACCCCAACATTTGACTCCACCCACGTTGGTTAGGGCACAGGTATGTGCTCTACCCGCTATGATAGCCGTGACACCACTGGTCAACCCGCTCACGTTCACTGGCGTGTGGCGATCTGTGGTTGTGCCATCACCAAGTTGCCCCCATCCATTTGATCCCCAACACTTGGCTCCCCCACCACTAGTGGGTCGTTTGTCACGAAAATTGCCATTGTTTACGCTTGAAGAATGGCAACAAGCATGCAAGATGACCCACTAGTTAGTGCACAAGTATGCGCATCGCCTGCAACAATCAATGAAACGCCGCTGGTCAAATTACTAACGTCTACTGGTGTAAGCCGAGTTGTAGTTGTGCCGTCACCTAACTGACCGTAACCGTTGTCTCCCCAACATTTGACCCCGCTGTTGATTGTCAACGCACAAGTATGATTGCCTCCTGCTGCGATTGCCATGACGCCACTAGTCAGTCCGCACACGTCTGTTGGCGTGAGACGCTGCGTAGTTGTGCCATCGCCAATTTGCCCTACACTGTTATCGCCCCAACACTTGACTCCGCCTTCGCGAGTCAGAGCACAAGAGTGAAACCAACCAGTTGTGATTGCGGTGGCTCGTTGTGATGAAATCATAGCTGGCGAGGTAGGATGTGACGATTGTGCAGAAAGTGCGATCGAAGATAGAGCCAGGGCTAAAATTGCCAAGAGTGCGCAAGTGAATAATCGAGTAGGCATTTTATTCCTCCGTTCCTTCATCACCCGCAATGATCTTGAGGGATTATGCTGATTTTGTCTTGGTGATGTTTATACCTTCAAGTATAAATCCAATGCTTTCAAAGTCAACAGGGGCTTGCCCATTGTCTTTGTCTTTTAGGGTATAATTTGCTTGTCTCGAAAGCCCAATGTCTTTGGTTGGGTAAAAACAAGTCCCAAGGAGCAAATCATGCTGATAAAGCAATCACCCTGGGCAGCAAGGTTTGATTTGGCTGTAGATTTGCACGAGAAACTGGATCAAGTGCGCCAGCATATTGCGCAAGGGCTAGAAGGGACTGATGCCAAACAACGCTTGGTAGCCACAGCATGCTATCTGATTGATGCATTGTGCTTGCGCGTGGGTGATGAAACAGACACTGACGAGGCCGATACCGTGGGTATCACCGCGCTGCGCCTTGAGCACGTCAAACTGTATCCCGATGGCACTGGCGAGTTTAGGTTTTGGGGCAAGGATTCGGTACCACGGCAAAAAAAGATTTCGCTACCATCGGCGGTGCAGCAAAACTTAGAAGAATTGATTGAAGAAGCGCGTTCATCTAGCAGGACTAGGCAGGATAAACCGCAACTCTTTCCAGATATTGACAGCCATGCTGTGAATGCTTACTTGGCTGAAGCGATGCCTGCGCTTACAGTCAATATTCTCCGCACCCATCATGCCACCGATGTCGTTCACAACAGCTTGGCAATGTCGGAGGTAAAAGCAAGCGACCCAGACTATAAAAAGTGGGGGGCGGTGGTGCTAGCCAATTTAGAGGCGGCCATATTGTGCAACCACTACAAAAAAGCGCCCGAGAACTGGCAAGACAGTCGCAATCGCTCCAAAGATCAGCTCAAGACGATGGGAGAGCAAGTGGAGCGCTGTCGCGCCGAGGTGCGCAAGGCCAAAGAGACTCTAATTGTGATATATCGCGAGACGCGCGAAAAGAAAAAGGCCACTACAGGGACTGAACAACACCAGCACCTTGAAGCGCACTATGCAAAAAAGATCGAACAAGCCAGAATGGAACTAGATGTAGCCCAGCGCAATCTGAGGCAGACAGAAGCGGCGCTGGACAAGGTCAAAATTGAGGGCACAATTGCTGCCAGGGACCGCACCTGGAATCTGGACACCAGCCTGAAATCTTGTATTGACCCACGCGTCTTTTACGAGTGGGGCCAGCAGGTAGAATACGATGTATTGGGCCTCTATTACCCCGAGGCACTGCAGCACAAATTTGCATGGGTAAGGGAGGAAATTGAACCTCAAACTACCTTGGATAGTGCTGATCTATTGACCCAAACACACAAGTTGATAGGCGAAGATATTTCGATAGAAACGTTGCAATTTCTGTGTCCGGATGGACGCTTTCCGTACAATGATTCTATGGCCAATCGAGATATTATCACGGACAAGCAGCGCCAAATGCTCACTGAACTGGCGAGTACATTGAAACGCCTTGCTGCTGAAGAAGCTTATTATGCGCCCAATGGGATGTTTCACCTGGTCATCCCGCAGGATTTGGCAATATTGCATCGATTGGGAGTTGCCAAGTTAATTGTGGCTGCTGATCCATTGGGGTTTTGGCTGAGGGTGCATGGTACAAGCAAGTTAGCTGAGACAGCCATCTTTCGGTGGCAGCCTGAACGACCGCTTTCTGTCTATGGCAACGCTGTCCCTGACGATATCATTGTTTTGCTTGACGTTTGTCTTTCTGCTTTGTGGTATGATTTGAGGCGTTCTGGTGCTGAAGCTTTGCCAGTGGAAGATTCTCAGCAACCATTCATCCAACCGCGGAAATCTATGCCACCCAAAACAAAGCCCAAGCGAATGGCTCGCCCGATACGTACGCTTCCCAAATTGCACCGAGTGGATTTCAAAGGCTCTCACCAATGGGGTACGCCAAGTGAACGTGAGATTATCCGGCGCAGGGATCACTCTGTCAATGGCCATCCACGCAAGTTGCCATCAAATTGGAAACGCGGGGAGGATCGAGAAGGGGTAGCATTGGGATATGGCGTCATTTTGCCAGATGGCTACACTTATGTTTCTCCATACAAAGCCAGCGGCAAGCAAAGTAAAGTTGCCTTTGAGCAAGCAACTTTGGTTGTATCTCGTGGCTTAGCATCCTTGGTGGCTTGGCTACCGCGAGGAGTTGAGCAACATTGAGGCTCTCATGGCTGGCAGCCCTCCATAAGATTACTATAGCAAGGCACAGACCATGTAATTGCACTCTGCCAAGCCAGTGATAAAATAAACAGAGTATTGGAAGTGGAACAAACTGCTGATGTCCAGCTTGGAAATGGCGTTTTTTATTGTCCGAGTGATCCCTACGCCGTTTGTCTGAGGCAGACAGCGGCAAAAGCCGCCAGCTTTCAGGCGGTTGGTTAGTCCACCGCTTCTCACCCTACTGGCGTTTAGCCGGTAGTAGTTAAGTTTCAAAGGTCTCATATCTATAGCTTGTTACTACCAAAAGAGAGCCAACTATGACCCAGGAAGCCAAGACTTCAGCAGAAGAACTAATTCGATTGCACCAGAATCTCACCTATTGCTTCAGTGAAGATGAGTTACGTACTCTGTGTTTCAAAATGCAAGTGGATTACGACAATCTGCCAGGGGAAGGAAAAGAGGCTAAAGCCAGGGAACTGGTAATGTACCTCAAACGTCGCGAGCGTATACCTGAACTTATAAAGCAGTGCTCCGAACTACGTCCAACTGTTCCATGGGACAGTACTTGTAAATCAGTCGAACCCAAAGGTGGCACTAAGCCAACACCATCAAAATGGTATGACCCCCGGATTGTGCAAATTCATGGAGAGTATTACTGGATACAGCAAGCCTTCCTTGACGGTAGAGTTACAACCAGGAGGAGGTCTATTCCTAACGTCGAAACTCTACATGCACTTTTGGGAGATATTTTGCTGAGTCATTCTCCTGAAATCCTTTTGGAAAAAGATCTTGGCCACATCATAGATGACGTCCCTATCCCTACTGATTATGGACGACAGGCTCAACAAGCAGATCCAATGATAATCGGAACAGATAAAGATGGTGACACTCCACGACAATACTTGCTACTTGGGAAGATTCGGAGATGGATTCCCCACGACATAAAGAGGGCTGTTCGTGGAATAACGGGTGACCAATTTGTGTTGAAGACTGAACAAGAACTTGAAGATGATGTTATCGAGGGGCCTCCAATTGAGTCAGAAACATGGCTTGCAGACTTGTGGAGAAAACGCAAGTCGCCCATAGAAATATCTCCGACGCATACTGATGAACAATCATCATCAATCCTGCAAATCAAAATCGCAGACGGCGACTTTGATGTTTTCCTTTGTCACAATAGCGACGATAAATCCACGGTGAAGGAAATTGGAGAACGACTAAAGAGACATGGCATCCTACCATGGCTAGATGCTGACCGACAGCGCATAGCTGACCAACGAATGTTGGATGGAACCGACAGCGCATGCCTGACATGAAAGTGTGTGACAGCCGACAGTCCTGGGCGACGAATGTCGGTTACGATTTTACAAATGGATAGGGCCAACG
>JBGSMF010000028.1:0-25073 GCA_041740315.1 Thermoflexales bacterium | reverse complement strand
GGCGCGCGCGCTGGCCGACCAACTGGTGGTGCGCGTCGCGCCCTCGCGAGAAATCAACGAACAAGTCAGCGCGATGGTCAACGCAATGGATCGGCTGACGCAAACCGTCACGACGGCGGCTCTGATTGTCAGCGGGGCGCTTTTGATCATCAACCATTATGAGCTGTGGGGTGGGGCATTGTTGATTATTGGGCTTTTGAGTGCTATGATAAGCAGATTGACAGGCAGGTAACACTATAGGATTGCTCTATGAAAAAGAACCCATCTATCATTCGTGTTGTTTTGGCCGATGACCACGCTGTGGTGCGCCAGGGCATTCACGATTTTTTATCGGAACATGACGATATTCAAATTGTGGCCCAGGCTGCTGATGGCGACCAAGCGATGGACCTCATCCGCCAGCATCAGCCCGACGTGGCCGTGCTGGATATTCAAATGCCGGGCCGCACCGGCATCGAGGTGACGCGCGCCGTGCGCGCCGAGCGCCTGCCGGTGGGCGTGCTGATTCTAACCGCCTACGATGACGAGCCGTTTGTGATGACGGCCTTGAAAGCTGGGGCAAACGGCTATGTGCTCAAGACCGCCGATCCAGACGAGTTGGTCGAAGCGGTGCGCGCCGTGCACGAGGGCAAATCGGCGCTCGACCCCACCATTTTGCGTAAGGTCATGGCGCACCTGGCAGGCGAGGCCACCACGTTTTCTGGCGAGACGCTTTCGGCGCGCGAGTTGGATGTGCTACGCCTGACGGCGCGCGGCTATACCAACAAGGCCATTGCCGCCCAACTGGGCATTTCGGACCGCACCGTGCAGGGACACCTGGGGCATATCTATGAAAAGATGGACGCCGCCAGCCGCACCGAGGCAGTGACCAAGGGCATCCAATTAGGGTGGATTCAGGTGGAAAACGCCTAAGTGCAAAGGCTGCGCAGCTTTTTAACCCAGTTTTTATTAATCATCTTGCTGCCGTTGTTCGCGCTGCTCACCGCGATTGCAGTGGGAAGCGTCTATTTGCACGGCCTAGCCATGCGCGATATGATGGCCCACAATGACCAGTACACCTTGCAAGCCTTGGCCGTGGCAATTTCGGAATATAGCCAACAAGAAAATCACGACCTGAGCCACTTGTTGGAACGCCTCAGTTTAGATCATCACACCCTCCTAACACTTGCCGATGTAGAGGGGCACATCGTTTACCAATCGCACACCGGCCAGGTAGACAACGCCGCCAGCCAACCAGGCATAGCCGCGGCGCTAGAGGGCAAAACAGGCACGCTGTTTGCCCCAGAGGGCGATGTGATCACTTTTACGCCTGTGCAAATCGGCCATTCTACCTGGGCCCTGGTGATGCAGGACCCGTGGGAAGAATCAAGCAATCCCTGGCTAAACACCTCGTTAGCCGCTCCCCTCATCCTTGTGCCGGCAGTGGCGCTGGCAGTATTTG
Organism: Thermoflexales bacterium; assembly: GCA_041740315.1. Lineage (GTDB taxonomy): Bacteria > Chloroflexota > Anaerolineae > Fen-1058 > Fen-1058 > JBGSMF01. The sequence goes on along the minus strand of JBGSMF010000028.1, from coordinate 23,632 downwards.
CCGTCTGGTGGGGAGCGCGCCGAGTCATTTTGCCGCTGCAAAAGCTAGATGAGCAAGTGGCCGCCCTGGGCTGGGGCGACTATGAGGCCGTCAACCAGCCGGTGGGAGGCATTGGCGAAATAGAGCAAGTGCAACAAGCGCTGGCGCGCATGGCGGCCCAGGTACGCGCCTCACAAAAAGGCATGCACGATTATATTGGCGCAGTGACACAGGCCCAAGAAGAAGAACGCAAGCGCCTGGCGCGCGAACTGCACGATGATACTGTGCAAAGTCTGGTGGCGCTCAAGCAGCAATCGCACCGCATCCGCCGGGCGCTGGCGCGCGAACTGGCAGGCCAGGCGTGCGATTTGTCTCAAACCGAGGCTGCCCTGGAAGAATTGCATGCGCTAATCACCCAAACCATCAACGATGTGCGGCGATTTTCTCACGCGCTGAGGCCGGTGTATTTGGAAGAAGCCGGCTTGGCCGCGGCGCTAGAGATGCTGGCGCGCGATGCCGGCCTACAAACCACAACGACCATCTCTTTTCAAGTCGCCGGCGACACGCGCCGCCTGCCCGCCGAGCTAGAATTGGCGCTATATCGCATTGCCCAAGAAGCGCTGACCAATACTCTCAAGCACGCCCAAGCGGCAAACGCCCATATCCAATTGACCTTTGCGCCAGACCAGGTAACGCTGCGCGTTAAAGACGATGGAGCAGGCTTTGTGCAGCCTACCCGCGTCAGCGATTTGGTGGCGGCAGGCCATTATGGGCTGATGGGCATCCACGAGCGCGCCCAGCTTGTTGGCGCCAAGCTCGTGATCCGCTCGCAGCCGGGCCAAGGCGCCCAGATCGAGGTGCAACACAACGGCCCTGGCAGCAATCATCAAACCCAATGAGGGTTAGAGGCCATCCTAAAATCCGTAAGCGGGCATCCCCATGCCCGCTTTGCCTATTTTTCGCACCTGTAGGCTTGCATCTCCATGCAAGCCGGTGGGTGGAGACGTTCGCGCATGGGGATGCGCGAACTGCGAAATCCAGGCTTAGTAGATGGTGTAGAGGAAGGATTGGAGCTTGGGGAAAAGCGTATCCACCAGCAACCGCCAAGACGCCGCAACACTGACATCAGGAAAAACGGCGCGCAGTTCGTCTATGGTGCGGTAGCCAAGCAGCAACGGGATGAATTGCAGAGGGGGCAAGTTGATAGGCCCAGTGTCGGTTGAAGGGGCGGCGGTGACCTGGGTCAAGCGGCCGGCCTCAAAATGCAGGGTGATGATTTCGCGATAAAAGCACAATGGCACTGCGCGAGTCAGCCCGACAAACGGCGAATGGGCCACGCGGCGTTCTAGCACAGGGCCAAGCGCCCGCAGCAACGCAGCCATATCTGGAACGTGGATTTGCCAAGCGTAGGTGCCCAAGTCGCGCGCGCCAAGCGAGCGGGCCACCCGCATCAGCGAGCAAGCCGCCGGCACATTGAGCCGAATAGCCGGAGCGGCGCGCTCTTCTGCCAGCTTTTTTAGGTGGCGCAAAACCGCCAGCGCCGCATTGAACCCCAACTGAGAGACTTCGTTCACAACCAGCTCGTCTCCAAAATGGAACTTGGGCAAGCGCATATAGCCTACCGCCTGTTGCCGCCCGTCTTCAACCAGCCAGTTTTCGCACTCCATCGCTGTCTCTTGGGTATGCGCAAACAGATAGCGCCAGGTGGCCTCATCGCGCGCGGCGCAGATAGCCAGGTCTTGGGCTGCCTCTTTATAAAATCTCATCAGGGCGGGCAAATCGTCCAGGGTGGCCACACGCAAGGCATGACCGGCGGGCGGCTCGGGCACGCTGTATTTTTCAACTCGCCAGCCGCCTTCCAACGGCAACGCATACTCGTAACCAAACTGGCGATAGAAATAGGGAATCCCCTGGATTTGAGAGAGCAAGCAGCCGCGCTGGCGCAAGCGGCGCTTGAAATACTCTACCTGTGCCCGTATCAACCCGCGCCCCCGATAGGCTTCCAGCGTGCCCACAATCCCCTGCTCACCGGCAAGCAGCTCGACCTCCTCATAACGCACAATCCAAGGAATCAGGCACAGTGACGACACAACCTGCCCGCTAGTTTCATCTTCCACAAAAACCAGGTCAGCCCCGCGAGTAGCCGGATGATGCACAAACAAGTTGCAGGTCATGCCAGCAATGCCAGGATCGGGGTGGATGCTGGCATTAAATTCGGCTACCCGCTCTACATCGCGTTCATTGGCGGCAGTGCGCATCATCAACTGGTTGCCCAAAGGCTGCCGGTAAACGGGTTCGTGTTCATCTAGCATAAATTTTCCTCATCCAACTTGAGCCGGCTCGTGTTTCAAAACCCGTAGGCAGGCATCCTTATGCCTGCCGCTACGGAGATTTTGAGGCAGACTCACTCTACCTCTATGCTATCCAATATGCAATCAAATCCGCCGGCCAGCTCAAAGGCTTGTTGGCCGCAACTGCATGGCGGCAAAGACTGCAATTGCGCATACCATTCTCCAGCCAAATCGCTCTCTAATAGCAACTCGCGCTCTTGGCCGCAGGCCCGGCAGCGCGCGCGGGGCGGCGCGGTTTCAATGCGCAACTGAGCACCCTCGGCAATCGTATCCTGGCTGACAAGCTCAAAGTAAAACAGCACCGAATCAACTACCACCCCCGCAAGCGCCCCCATCCGCAGATGGAGCAGGGTAATTTTTTGCGCGCCGGCTTGCCGGGCATATCGCAGCGCGGTATCAAGAATAGCCTGGGTGATGCCTAGTTCATGCATGGTTAAAAAGGCGAGCCTAGCAGGCTGTCGGAGAGCGGGCTGGTGGGCTCGTAGTGCGCGCTTCAGCGCGCTAAAGCGCGCACTACGAACGGATCTCTCCGACAAGCTCCTAGGCCAAACGCTTGGCGCGCAGGGCTGCCCGCAGCCAATCTAGCCAGGCCGGCACCCCCTGGCCACTCGTGCACGAGAGCTCTATGATCTCTACATCGCCATTGACAGCCCTGATCGCCTGGCGCAGCTTGCCTACATCAACGGGCAGATAAGGCGCCAGGTCAATCTTGTTGATGATGACTGCCTGCGCAGAAACAAACGCACCCGGATATTTGAGCGGCTTGTCGTCGCCCTCGGTCAGACTGGTGATAACAACCTTGGCGTCTTCGCCCAGGTCAAACGAGGTAGGGCATACCAGGTTGCCCACGTTCTCGATGACCAGGATATCCACCCCCTCTAGCGGCAACTGGGCCAGCGCCGCCGCAATCTGGCGCGCTTCCAGGTGGCACCCGCCCCCGGTGTTGACTTGCACCACGGCGACATTATGCGCAGCCACTCGCTCGGCATCCAGGCTGGTCGCCAGGTCGCCCTCGATGACAGCCAGGCGCAGCTCACCTTTCAGGGCAGCGGCGGTGCGTTCAATCAACGTGGTTTTGCCAGCGCCAGGCGAACTGATGAGATTGAGCACCAGCACATTCTGGCCTATGGCTTGGCGCACATCTTGCGCCACAGCTCGATTGGATTCCAGCACATTGGCAATTACGGGTATACGTTTCACAGAATATTCCCAGAATGACGCTCTCGCCCAGCAATAACTGGGCCAGCTACAATTTCAACGTAAAATACAGTCCGCGCTCGTCAAAACCCAACGAACGATACAACTGGTGCGCAACTAGGCGGCCATAGCTAGATTCCAAGCCAACCCGGAAACAACCCCGCAATCTGGCCAAATCTATTGCGTGTTGCATCAGGGCTTTGCCAGCGCCATAGTTCCGTGCCGCTTCAGTAATGCACAGTTCACCCACCCACAACTCGGGCTCTACCCAGTTGAGTCTGCGTCGAAACGCGCCCGCCAGCGTGCCCACCACCCGTCCATCCAGTTCAACCACCAGCAGCACCTGGTCTGGGTTGGTCAAATGATAGTTGAACACATCCGGCGTAGACTGGTCTGGGCGACCCATTTCGGCCATCAAGGCCGTCACGGCAGCAAGATCGTCTTTGCGCGCCACACGGACCACAGGCCGCACCCGCCGGAGCACATACACAGCCAGCGCCTGAGCCACATCGGCTACCACGCTATCGGGCACACCTTCTGGGGCGCGAGATTGCAGCCGCAGGTCAATGGGGTCGTTGGCATAATCTACCGACAGCCAGCGCCCATCGTCACTGAGGGCAATTTCGGTAGAAAAGATCTCTAGCCGGCAAATCCTGGCGATTACGCGCACCATCTCACGAATGCGCCCCAGGCCCAGGCGCTTTTCCTCGTCCAGAGTCACCGGCTTGTAAATGTGGGTCTGGTCATTCCACCAATTGATAAAAATCTGCCCGCACGCATAGATGGGGCGGAACCAAGCCCGTCGCCCGTCAATACTGGCCGGGGTAATCCACTCTTGCAGTAGGTACTTGTCGGCAGGTTCTTTGGCGCGGGCAGTCTGCACCTGGCTCCAGGCCGTGGCCCGGTTGACCACGCCGCTGCCGCCGCCGCCATGCGCCGGCTTGATTGAGAATTGGCTGCCCAACGGCGCCAAGTCTGAGATGGGAATATCGGGTTGTTCGGTGTGAGGCGGCAGGATAATGGTGTAGGGCGTATCTAGCCCGGCCTGGATAAATTCCAGGTGCATGGTGGCCTTGTCCCACGCGCGCCGGGCGGTGTGATACTCGTTAACATGCGCAAGCTGCCGCTGAGCCGCCCAATCTACCAACGGCAAGTAAGCATCGTCAATATCGCTGGCGCGATCATACAGCGCGTGCAAGTTCAGGTCGCCGCACACCAAACGCGCCAGAACATCCTTCAGGCAGCGCGGCGTAACCTGCAGCAGCGATACCCCATGCCGGCTGCACGCCGCCGCCAGGCGCGCCACAAAATCGCCGTCGTATTCCCAATTCCAAGCAATTGCCAGATCATAAGGCACAGTGTTTTCCTCTGCACAAACAAAACCAGGAAGAGACCTCAATCCCTCCCTGGCCATTTTCTAGTTCGCGGGTCAATCTCTTTATTTGCGCGCTTTAGCCAAGCGCGCCACCAACGCGCCGGCGGCCTGATCCTCGCCGTCGTACTCGCCAAAGAGCGAAGAGAAGCCAATCATATCAAATACCTGGCGCACCCGCGCCGACATGCAACAGGTCACCACATCGCCGCCCAGCGCGCGAGCCTGCCGCCGGGCCGTCAGCAAAACGCGCAAGCCGCTGCTAGAAATGTAACTGGCATCAAACAGGTTAATCACCAGGCGACACTGCTTTTCGGCCAGCAACTGAGCCAACGCTTCTTCAAGCACCGACACGGTGGCTGCATCCAAGCGGCCATCCACCTTGACCGAGACCACCTGGTTCTCTAGAGCCGCACACTCTACCTTCACGACGATCTCCGTTTGACCATGGTTAGCGTATTACCGTTTTTGGGGTCAAACTGAAAGCTGATATCATCCATCAATTTGCGCATGAAATAGAGGCCCAGTCCGCCTTCTGGCAAGTCTTCCAGGTCCACCCCAAGCGGCGGCTCTGACACGCTCTCAGGCTCGAAGGGACAGCCTGTATCGCGGATAGTGATGACCAAATCCGAACCTTGTTCAAGGCCGCAAGTCAATGTAATGTCGCCGCTGCATTCGCCGCCATACGCATGCTCGATCACATTCGAGCATGCTTCATCTACCGCCATTTGGACGTGAAAGACATCGTCTTCCTCGAACCCCACTTGGCGCACAGCCTGGCCGACAAAATCGGCAATCTGCGGCAGGCTCTCAAAGCGGCCTGGCACAACCAACTGATACTTTTGCACGCTTATTTCCCCACACCCAAGTGGCCTGCATATCCAATACACCTCACGGGCAAATGATGACCCTGCACAAATCAGCAGACCGAGGCCAACGGGGGCTGTTGGCTCAACTGGTGTTATGACAACTAGTGTTATGACAACTGGCGTTATGACACTAGATCAACTCGACTAGAACGACCCAACCGCTTCAACCGGATCATCATACAACGTAAAAATCGAATTCAGGCCCGCCAAGTCCATAACCTCGCGCACGCGTTTAGACGGCTGAGAAAGCCGAACATCGCCGCCACCGCTCTTGGCCGACTTGACCGCCGAAACCAACGAGCGCAGGCCCGCGCTGCTGAGGTATTCAACATCTTTCATATCCACAATGATTTGAGTGCGATTGGCATTAATCAGCGATTGCAGGGCTTTGTCAAAATCGGGCGCAGTGCTAGAATCTATGCGCCCACTGACCGTCAGCAAGCTCACTCGCTTCATTTCTTTGGTCGAGATTTCCATAGTATACCCTCCTAATCTGTTTAGATTTTGATTTCAAGCCTGGCCCGAAATCCCTAACAAATTATACCACGTTCCGTTCACGCGCCAACTCGCCGCTGGTCACGGTTAGGGCCAAGACAATCCAAAACAATGTGACGGCGTGGTGGAAACTGAGATTGAAAAAGTAATGATCAAATACCCCGTGCACCAACAAGGCCAAGATGGCAGCGTGATAGCCCCACCAAACGGCCTCCAAGGGCTGGTGGGCAACCAACTTGCGCGCGCGAATGGCGGCAACCAACCAGGTTAATACAATGATCAAAAAAGCCGCCAGGCCCGCCACCCCCATTTGCCCGGCAATGGTTAGATACACGTTCGCCACGCCCAGGTAGATATCAATATCGGGCGCGCCCGTAAAGCCTACGCCCAGCCAGGGATAACGCTGAATGAGAATGAGCGCGTCTTTGTATTCACCCAAGCGCATCTGTGTTGCCAGGTCTTGCAATTGAAGGCCCTCGACCAGATGCGTCACATAGTCTTGCGTCCAGGGCAAGATCAAAATCAACACCCCGGCCGCCAACAACAGCGGCAAAAGCTTGCGATAACGCAGCACGGCCAGCGCCAGCAATGCCACGGCCAGGCCCGCAAACGACCCGCGCGAAAAAGTGAGCAGCAAGGCCACCCCCATGATTCCCGCCACGGCCACACTAATCCAGCGGGGAAACAAGGCGCGCCGCGCCAACACCTGGGGGATTGTTATGCTAAGGACGACCATCAGCAGCCCGCCCAGCGTGTTGGGGTCAACCGAGGTGCCGATGGCGCGCTGCGGCAACGACGGATCATCCTCGATGTAACGCAAGATTGCTCCGCCTTCGGGATAGTAGCCCAGCCGCTGCAAGCGCAGTAAAAGCGAAAAGCTGGTCAATTCGGGCAGCACATACAACACAATAGCTACCAGCGCCGCCAAGGTCCCCCCCACCATCAGGAAACGCGTCAGCCGCTGCAAGCGTTCCTCACTACGCACCACGTTGACGGTGAGAAAGAACAACAAAATGCTGCCCAACAACTCGACAAAGCGGCGAGCTATCATTTGGTTAAGCGGGGCGTGCCCCAAGCCCACAATAAAGGTCATTACCACCACCAAGAAAAAGATCATCACCGGCAACCCCAACGGCGTGGCGATGAAATCACGCTGATAGCCGGTGGCAATCTGCAAAATCCACACAAAGAACAAGACGCCAACTGCCAGGTCTAGAAAAGTCGGCTTGGGGCTAAAGGGCAACGGCACGGCCCCAAACGGCAACAGGCAAATAATGGCAAACACCCCGGCAAAACCCACTTGCATATCGCGCAGCGCCCACAGGCCGGCCGCCGCGCCAACGACCAGAGCAGCCGTAATCAACGCGCCGGCGGTGGCCACCACCCAGCCGCCAGCTATGCCCACCAGCAGCGCCAAGATTAGAATAGCCAGAATTGACAGCCAACGGTAACGCGAGGCAAATACAAGTTGCAGCCAATCAAATCGCAGTTGATACATTGGCTGTATTGTAACCCCACCTTCCAAACTCGGCAAGTAGGAAAATTTCCCGCAAGTTGCGATGCACTTGTCATGCATCGCAACCGGTTATCATAGGTTGTATAACGAAAAATCGCGCTGAAAAATCGCGCTTGACAAAGTGAAAAAAAGCAATATAATTAATAAAGATAGTTCAATACGCGAACCATTTAAGCAAAAACGGTCGGAAAATTGACCATTCTTACATCCATCTATCCAATAAAAACAATAATCAACAAGGTAAGTAGCCGAGCCAGGCTATTGTGGATGATTCATACCCATCCGGGCATCTCTCGGGCAGAAATCGCCCAAGAAAGCGGCCTGAGCAAAGCAGCCATATCAACCACGGTGACCGATTTGCTGGACAGAGGAGTGCTCATAGAAGGGCAGACCTCCCCTGCAAGCGCCGGGCGGCGACGGGTTTGCCTTCAGGTCAACCAGGAGTTTGGCCTGGCGCTTGGCATTGAAATTGCCTCTGGGCATTGCACGGCCATGTTAACTGACCTGTCAGGCCAATCGCTGCAATCAAGCTCACACACCTTTGAGGCATTGGCCATCAACGACATTGTGCGCCAGGCCGCTGCACTGGTGAAAAGCATTGCCCCACTAGACAAACCCTTGGTGGGGATAGGCGTCAGCATACACGGCGTGGTAGATTCGGCTGGCGAAACCGCCCTCTTGTTCGATCCCAAGACCTGGGCCGGTGAGGTGCCGCTGGCCACGCTGCTGCGCGAACAGCTAGACGTAGAGATTGACACCCCTATAGCACTCGTCAACACCTACCACGCCGGGGCGTTGGCCGAACATCGCAGCGGGGCAGGCCAGGATACAGACGACATGATCTTTGTCTCTGTGGGCGATGCCATCGGCGCTGGGTTGGTTCTGGCAGGCGAATTGTATTGCGGCAGCAGCGGCGGCGCTGGCGAACTGGGCCACCTTGCCATTGACCCAGATGGTCCCGCATGCCAGTGCGGCAGCATTGGTTGCCTGGAAGCATTGGCCGGCGGGCCAGCCGTGATCGAGCGCGCGGTCAAAGAGCTGAAAGAACAAGAACGCGACCACTTGCTCACTCGTTCGGGGCCTGTGGTCGCTCCATTTACTTTGAGAGATGTCATCGAAGCGGCGGTGGCAGGTGACCTGGCGGCCCTGTCGGCAGTGCGCCAGGCAGGCGAATATCTTGGGCTGGCGATTGCCGGCCTGGTGAACACGCTCAACCCACGCCGCGTGGTGGTGGGTGGAGAACTGGCCGAAACGGGTGACACACTCATTGCCCCCCTGCGCCAGGCTGTTTTGCGCCGCGCCTTGCCGGCGGCCTATTCTACAGTGGAGGTTGTGCCAGCGGCGCTCGGGCGCAATGCGCCCGCCATCGGCGCAGCCGCGCTGGCCATTGATCGTTACCTGTTGGCTTTCGAGTGATTGGCTCATAAAAAATTATGTAACTACTCAGCCGGCACCCTTCGACTACGCGCCGCGCATCCTGAGCGAAGTGAAACGCAGTCGAAGGAGCGCGGCGCTCCGCTCAGGATGCTGAGTAGTTACAAAAAATTATTATCTTTTGATCCAGATAAAAGCAAAGGAGATTAAAAATGGCTCAAGTAACCTACAAAAACGTCTACAAGCGATGGGGAGATTTTATCGCCGTCAATAACCTCAGCATCGAGATCCCCGACAAAGAATTTATGGTGTTTGTTGGCCCCTCTGGCTGCGGCAAGACAACCGCTCTGCGGCTGCTGGCCGGGTTGGAAGAGATCAGCGAAGGCGAGATCGTGATTGGCGACCGAGTGGTGAACGACGTGCCGCCCAAAGACCGCGATATTGCCATGGTGTTTCAGAGCTATGCGCTTTACCCGCACATGACGGTGTATGAAAACATGGCGTTCGGCTTGAAATTACGCAAGACACCCAAGGCCGAAATTGACAAGCGCGTCAAGGAAGCCGCCGACAGGATGAGTATTGCTCACCTGTTAGACCGCAAGCCCAAGCAGCTTTCGGGCGGCCAGCGCCAGCGGGTGGCGGTGGGTCGGGCCATTGTGCGCAATCCGGCCGTGTTCTTGATGGACGAACCTCTTTCCAACCTGGATGCCAAGCTGCGTGTGCAGGCGCGCGCCGAAATCTCCAAGCTGCACCGCCAATTGGAAACCACTTTTATCTATGTGACGCACGACCAGGTAGAGGCCATGACAATGGGCACACGCATCACCGTAATCACCGACGGCAAGCTGCAGCAAGTAGACACACCCCAGTCGCTGTACGACCGCCCCACCAACAAATTCGTGGCCGGCTTTATCGGCAGCCCCTCGATGAACTTTTTCGATGTCACCCTGAAGGAATCCGAAGGCCAACTACGGCTAGAGGGTGATGGGTTCGTGCTGCCAGTGCCGGCAGACCGCGCCCCGGCCTTGCGGTCATACCGGGGCAAACCGCTCGTTCTGGGCATTCGCCCCGAAGACATTTTTGACAAAGAATTTGCCGCCCCCAGTATCGTTGCAGCCGACCTGCGTGGCAAAGTGGACGTAAGCGAGCTGATGGGGAACGAAGTGTTCTTGCACTTGATGATCGGCAAGGCTCTGTGCGTCGCCCGGGTTGACCCGCGCACCCACGCCCGCGTGGGCAGCGATGTGGATATGGTCGTCAACATGGGCAATTTCCACATCTTTGACAAAGAGACCGAAGCAGCCATCCGCTAAACTCTCAACCAACCGGGACAAACAGCGATGGTAACACCCTCCCGCAGGTTTGAAAACTTGCGGGAGGATAGTTTTTTGAACCTCGCTTTTTCTTTCGCGCTTGGGGATGCGGTCGCATACAAGGATGCGTTCGCGCATGGGGATGCGCGAACTAGGCGATTCTGGCTTAGATAATGACCGGCTCTTGATAGACCCCAAACACCTGGCGGAACACATCGATGATTTCGCCCAGGGTGGCATAGGCCCGCACGGCATCCAGAATAAAGGGCATCGTATTAGCAGTGCCTTGGGCGGCATCGCGCAGGGCAGCCAGGGTGGCTCCCACCCGCTCGTTATCGCGGGCGCGGCGCAGCTCTTGCAAGCGCGCAATCTGCCGCCGCTCGCCATCGGGGTCCATTTGCAAGATGGGGATGGCCGGCGGCTCGTCAACCACATAGTCGTTCACGCCAACCACCGTGCGGCGATTGACGTCAATCTCGCGTTGGTAGCGATAGGCGGCTTCCGCGATCTCGCGCTGAAAGAACCCCGCTTCGATGGCGGGCAAGACGCCGCCAAAATCTTGGATGCGCCGAAAATACTCGTAGGCCTGGCGCTCGATGCGGTTAGTCTGCGCCTCTACAAAAAAGCTGCCGCCCAACGGGTCGGCTGTGTTGACCACGCCCGATTCGTGCGCGATGACCTGCTGCGTGCGCAGCGCGATGGTGGCGGCCTTTTCGCTGGGCAGGGCCAGCGCTTCGTCCATCGAGTTGGTGTGCAGGCTTTGCGTGCCGCCCAGCACCGCCGCCAAGGCTTGCACAGCCGTGCGCACAATGTTGATCTCGGGCTGCTGGGCCGTGAGCGAACAACCCGCCGTCTGGGTGTGAAAGCGCAACCACCAACTGCGCGGGGATTTTGCGCCAAAGGTTTCTTTCATTTCGCGCGCCCAAATGCGCCGCGCGGCGCGGTATTTGGCGATTTCTTCAAAAAAGTCATTGTGCGCGTTGAAAAAGAACGATAGGCGAGGCGCAAAATCATCTACGTTTAGACCACGCTCAATCCCCCAACGCACGTATTCTAGCCCATCGGCCAGCGTAAAAGCCAGTTCTTGCGCCGCGGTGCTGCCCGCCTCACGGATGTGATAACCGCTGATGCTGATGGTGTTCCATTTGGGCAAATGCTGCGCGCCAAACTCGATGGTATCGGTCACCAGCCGCATTGAAGGCTCGGGCGGAAAGATAAACTCTTTTTGGGCAATATATTCTTTTAAGCAGTCGTTTTGTATCGTGCCACCCAGGCGCTCCATCGGCACGCCCTGCCTTCGGCCACTGCCGTCCTGCGGATCGGCAGCGGCGATGTACATGGCCCAGATGATGGCGGCCGGGCTGTTGATCGTCATGCTCGTCGTCACCTTGTCCAACGGGATGCCATCGAGCAAAACCTCCATATCCTTCAGAGAGGAAACCGCCACGCCGCACTTGCCAAATTCGCCCAGCGCCTCTGGGGCATCGGTGTCATAGCCGTACAGGGTGGGCAGGTCGAACGCAACCGAAAGGCCGGTTTGGCCCTGTTCGAGCAGGTATTTGAAGCGTTGGTTGGTCTCTTCAGCCGAGCCGAATCCGGCGAACATGCGCATGGTCCACAGTTTGCCTCGGTGCATGGTGGGATGCACACCACGTGTGTAGGGATACTCGCCGGGATTGCCCAGGTCACGCAAATAGTCTAGCTCGGCCACGTCCAGCGGCGTGTACAGCCGCTCGATTTCTTCGGACGAGGTGGTAATAAAGCTTTCGGCGCGCTCTGGCGAAGAGGCCAGCGTTTTTTGCAAGGTGTTTTTTTCCCACTTGACGCGCGCGGATTGGATTTCGGCTAGTTTGTTTTGATCGAACATATCGCCTCCCATTGACTAGGCACCCAACTTGTGATAGGATATTCCTAGTTGTTAATTCCTTTACCATTTGAACCTGAGCTAGTACTCAGGCTACGCCGGGGCAGGTGTGCGCAAACACCCGCTCCCGGCTAACCCAACACGGCGGGATAATCGCCGGTCAGGCTGAGGGCATGATAGCATGCTCGTGTCAGTTCTGCAATTTTAAAAAGGCGACGCTTACGGCGTTGCCTTTTTTTGTTTGAAATACAAGGAAGGGAGCATGAAGAAAAAGTCAATATCTAAAGCGCAATTGGAAAAGCTGTATTATAAAGATGGGTTGACCCAAGCCGAAATTGCCGCCCTATTTGACTGTGATCCATCTACCATTGGCCATCGAATGCAAGAATATGGCCTCTCTGCCCGTGTTTCTCAAGATTACAGCCGAATTGAGTTGCCATGTAACGAGTTATACCAGTTGTATGTAAAGCAAGGATTGACAGCCGAAGAAATAGCGGCCCACTATAATTGCAGTACAGCCACTGTACTTGGACAACTGAAAACTTGGCACATTCCAGTTCACCTCCCGGGTCCATTGCGTCCCCAACGAGTGCCACCAGAAGCATACACTGCATGGACTCCTGAACTAGCCTGGGCAGTTGGGTTATTTGCTTCTGATGGCAACTTGCCCCAAGGGAAAAATATCAACCAAGTCACTCTAGCCTCAGTTGAATTGGAACTGGTGGAACAATTCATGGGTTGTATACAACTGGATATAGAAGTTGATCCATATTGCTATCCAACATCAGGCAACCAAAAACCAATATACTTGCTCTGTTTTTCCGACATACAGTTTAGGGCATTTTTAGAGCGTATTGGATTGACCCCACGCAAAAGTCTGACGATTGGGCCATTGGATATTCCAGATCAGGTCATTCCTGATTTTGTGCGTGGAGCTTGGGATGGCGATGGTTGCTGGGAAAACAATCGTCAAAAGCGCAAATCAGGTCAAGTTTACGAACAACTCAACACTTGCCTGGTTTCTGGCAGCCCGGTGTACTTGCAATGGATAGAGGCCAAGATAAGACAATTTACTGGCTTGGTTGGTCATATTTACGACAAAAGAATGTACTATCATGGTTCCCATGCAATCGCGCTAGGGCGTTGGTTATATTATGCGCCAGATTTACCGGCCTCGTCACGCAAACGGGCCATTTGGGAACAGTTTGCTAATCGTGCTTTTACAACATCCAAGGAGGCAAGTTGACCACTGTACATTCCAGAAAACCAATATATAAAAACGCCATCGGCTCAAATCTCATACTCAGGGTAGTACTACCACACATCGAAAGCCAACAAAATAGCTGCGCAGGGTTGGCATATTGCTACTGCAATAGGCTGCACGATCACTTGAATAATCACTGAGCCAACTGCCGCCCCGCAGTACCCGAAATTCTCCGGCTGACGGCCCCTGTGGATTTCTGGCGGGTGAACTGCTATAATAATCTCTATCATACCAATCAGTCACCCATTCCCACACATTGCCGGCCATATCCAATGCACCATAAGGGCTAGCGCCCTGATGTTTGCTACCTACTGCCCACGCTGCACCCTTGCTACAACCATTCCCGCTACCATCATTCATCACTGCATATTCACAAGTGGCCTTTTGGTCACTCCACGGATAAATTCTACCATCCGTCCCTCGTGCCGCCTTTTCCCACTGTGCTTCCGTTGGCAATTGCCGCCCGACCCATTCGCAGTAGGCTTTCGCATCATCCCAACCTACACCTACCACCGGTTGAGTATCATCATTGTATTTGGAATTGTTGGCATACTCTGACGCATTACATTTCCTATCCTGCACACACTGTTTGTACTGCGCATTTGTCACCTCTGTCTGGTCAATCCAAAAGGCATCCAGGTACACCAGATGTTGTGGTTTTTCGTCACCTGCTGCATCTCTGTCACTATCGCTGCTGCCCATCAGAAATTCGCCGGCCGGCACGTACACCATCGTCATGCTGTCCTTTTCGGCCACACGGGTAGCAATTGTAACAGGCTCAAAAGCCGGCATCAGGGTGGGCACAAGTGTACTCGTTGGGCGCATAGTAGGTGGTACAGGCGTGCGGCTTGCACTAAGCAGTGGTGTAGCGGGCCATGTTGGCGTAGCCATCATACTGACTGAAAACACCGCAATCGACAATGTGGCAAGCACTATCAACATACCTCCCCCTACCATGAGGAACACTAACAGATTACGCTTGGTGCGGGCAGAAGAACGCACACGAGGCTTGGGCTTTGTAATAGGGACAGATGTAGATCTAGAATGTGACATTGCTGGCGTAGATAGTTCCGGTTTTGGCTGCATTATCGATTTTGCTGGCGCAGGAGATGATTCAGCAGGTTCAACCTTATCTGCCAACCGCGTCGGTGATAGTGATCTTGGAACCAACGAAGGCTCAATGGCCTTTGCTGATATTAACATCCGCCGAAACTCGGCCACACTTTGAGGACGATCAGTGCGGCGCGGCTCCATTGCCTTCAAGACAGCTTGCTGCACACCTTGCGTCACACCCGTGTTCACCAGATGAGGTGGCGCTAATTTGGCCTCGCCGCTCAACAATGTGATGCTTTCGGGTGGCGTCTGGCCTGTCAACAACACGTACAGCGTAGCGCCCAGCGCGTAAACATCGCTGCGCGCATCCGTGCTACCCAAGCCGTACTGCTCTGGTGGGGAAAAACCCGGTGTTATGCCCAACGCGCCTGTGGTCGTCTTACTGGCTTCGCCCACTTTGGCAATGCCAAAGTCCACAAGGAAGACCTGGCCCTTTGGCGTAACCTTGATGTTTTGCGGCTTGATGTCGCGGTGGATGATGGGCGGCTGTTGACTGTGCAAATATTCCAACGCGCTGCACACCTGACTGACCAAGGTCACCGCTTGCGACTCGGGCAGCGCGCCAGTGTGAGCAATGATTTGCGCCAGGTCCCCACCCTCGATGCAATCCATCACCAGGTATTGATTGCCATCGCGTGAAACAAAATGGTCAATAACTCGCGGCAGGCTAGGGTGACGCAGGCGAGCTAGTACCAGCGCCTCGCGCTCAAATTGCTTGCGTGCGGCGGCGATGGCCTCCGGCGAAATGCCCAGTGCAGCTACTGTGTTTTCCTTGATGGCGACGGCTTGTTGTAGGCGAATATCGTAAGCGCGGTAGACTGCGCCCATACCGCCCTGGCCCAGCAACCCATCAATACGGTAGCGATTTTCGAGCACACCTCCGACGATAAGTGTCATCATGCTCTCCTGCGTGATGCGTGACATTACGTTTTACGCATCACGTTTCACGTTTCACGTTTACGGCAACTGGTACAGTTCCACCAGCACGCCGCCGGCGCTCTTGGGGTGCACAAAGGCGTACAGCTTGCCATCTGCGCCTGCCCGCGGCTCTTTGTCTATCAGCCAAACGCCCTGGGCGGCCATCTGCGCCAGCATGGCGCGAATGTCATCCACTTCGAAGCAAATGTGGTGAATGCCCGCGCCCTTTTTCTGAATCCATTTGGCCACGCCGCTGTCCTCTGCGGTCGGCCTGACCAATTCCACCTCGCTTTCACCCACAGGCAAAAAGGCCACATCCACCTGCTGCTCTGGCACATTTTTGACGGTATGCAAGCGCAGCCCCAGCGCATGCTCCCAAAATGTCAATGATTTGTCCAAATCCTCAACGGCAATGCCGATATGGTCAATGCGTTTAATAGCCATGCCCTTTTCCTTGTATCGGCGGGTCTCAGACCCGCCCTACAATTAGATAATCACGCTCGATTTGTACTCGCCCCACACGCCGCGCAGGGTGTTGCAGATTTCGCCCAGCGTCACGCCTTGCTCGACCGCCTCGATAAAAAGCGGCATCAGGGCATCGCTGCCGCGCGCGGCCGATTCGATGCGGCCCAGCATTGCGCTGACGGCCTCGGCATTGCGCCGGGCCTTGAACGCCGCCAGCCTGGCCCTTTGGGCCTGCTCGATGGCCGGGTCAACCCGCAGCCGTTCCATCTCTAGCGTCTCTGCAACCTGAAATTCATTGACGCCCACCACCACCTGCTCGCCCTTGTCTACCGCGCGCTGGTAGGCGTACGCGGCGTTGGCGATTTCGGTTTGGATATAACCTCTCTCAATCGCGGCCAGCGCGCCGCCCAGGTCATCAACCTTGAGCAAATAATCGGCGGCCTGGCGCTCTAGCTCGTTGGTGAGGCGCTCGATGACATAGCTGCCCGCCATCGGGTCAATGGTATCGGCCACGCCCGACTCGTAGGCAATGATCTGCTGCGTGCGCAGCGCCACGCGCACCGAGCGCTCGGTGGGCAGGGCCAGCGCCTCATCCATCGAGTTGGTATGCAGGCTTTGGGTGCCGCCCATCACCGCCGCCAGGGCTTGCAGCGTCACGCGCGCCACGTTATTTTCCGGCTGCTGCGCCGTGAGCGTGCTGCCGCCCGTTTGGGTGTGAAAGCGCAGCATCATCGAGCGGGGGTCTTGGGCCCCAAAGCGCTCTTTCATAATGCGCGCCCACAAACGCCGCGCGGCGCGAAACTTGGCCACTTCTTCCAAGAAATTGTTGTGCGCGTTAAAGAAAAACGAGAGCTGCGGCGCAAAATCGTCCACCTTCAGGCCGGCCTCGATGGCTGCCTGCACATAGGCAATGCCATCGGCCAGTGTAAAGGCGATTTCTTGCGCCGCCGTGCTGCCCGCCTCGCGGATGTGGTA
Organism: Thermoflexales bacterium; assembly: GCA_041740315.1. Lineage (GTDB taxonomy): Bacteria > Chloroflexota > Anaerolineae > Fen-1058 > Fen-1058 > JBGSMF01. The sequence goes on along the minus strand of JBGSMF010000028.1, from coordinate 6,567 downwards.
GCCGCTAATGCTGATAGTGTTCCACGAAGGAACCTTGGCAGCGCAATAGCGAAAAATATCTGTAATCAGCCGCAGCGCCGGCTTGGGTGGAAAGATATAAGTGCCGCGCGCGATATACTCTTTGAGCACGTCGTTTTGAATGGTGCCGCGCAGGTCTTGCTCTGCCACGCCCTGCCGCCTGGCCACGGCGATGTAGAGCGCCAGCAAAATCGCCGCTGGGGCATTGATGGTCATGGAAGTAGAGACCTTGCCCAGCGGAATGCCATCGAACAAGGTGGTCATGTCTTCAATGGAGCTGATGGCAACACCCACCTTGCCCACTTCGCCCAGCGCGATGGGGTCATCTGAATCGTAGCCGATTTGGGTGGGCAGGTCGAACGCCACCGAGAGGCCGGTCTGCCCTTGTTCGAGCAGGAATTTGTAGCGCTTGTTTGATTCTTCGGCAGTGGCATAGCCGGCATACTGGCGCATGGTCCAAAAGCGCCCGCGGTACAGTGTGGGTTGAACGCCGCGCGTAAAGGGATACTCGCCCGGAAAGCCCAATTGCCGTTCATAATCCACCGCCGCTTCATCGGGCACGTAAATGCGGTCAAGCGGTATGCCGGAGGATGTTTTGAATTCCGGCTTGCGTTCAGGCGCTTTTTTCAGCGCGCGCGCCACCATGGCGGCTTCCCAGTTCTTTTTTGCGTTGATTATATCAGTCATTGTTTATCATTCCACTCACAATTTATCCACAAAGAACACAAAGAAACACCAATTCTTTTCACCTTTCGTATGCCTTTGGATAGAAAAGAAATCCCTACGGCCATAGTCATCCTAAAGATTAAAAGTCATCCAATCACCGCCAACACCTGCCGCATTTCCACAGTTTCGCCTTGCTTGACCAGGATTTGCTTGACAGTGCCGGCCTGCTTGGCGCGCAGCTCGTTCTGCATCTTCATCGCTTCCAAAATCAGCACCACCTCATCAGCCGCCACCTTGTCGCCTTCTGCCTTGAGTATCTTGACGATCAGGCCGGGCATAATGGCCGTGATGGCCCCGGCGGCCGCGCCGGCTGCGGCCACAGCAGCCTTGCGCTTGATGGACTTGGGTTCTTCGAGGCCAATGACCTCAATAGCATAAGCGATACCATCCACCGTGGCGGTATTGCCCACCACTTGAACCGCGTGCGGGTTACCACCTATGTTGATGGTCTTGTCATCAATTTTCCAAGGGAACTCGAGGCCATTGACCAGGAGCAGCTCGCCCTTGCGCTCGATCTCGTAGGGCACACCTTCGAGTGTAAGCTTGAATTTATCTGCCATCTACCACCCCCTGGCCGCGCCGGGCCGCCCGGCCATCTTCCACGGCGCAACTTGAGCCACCGGCCCGGCGGCTGCTTTGGCCTTGCTGGCCTTGGCTTGTTGTTGCAGCAACAAGGCTCCAATCGCCGCCGCCACTTCTTCCTTGCCGCCCAGGCCCTTGGCGCGCCTTTCCAGAAAAGGTCGCGCGATCTGCGGGAACAGCGCATAAGACAAAATATCTTCTTCGGATTTAGCCAGGTCGCCAATTTCTTCCCTGGCCTTTTCCCAGCCAGGGCTGAGCATGTCGGCGGGGCGGCAGGTGATGGGCTGCTCATCGCCAATGGCCTTGCGCTGCACCTGGGGATCAATCGGCGCAGGCGGCTTGCCGTAATAGCCGCGGATGTACTGTTTGACCTCTTCCGAGATCATCTTGTAGCGTTCGCCCATCATCACATTGAGCGTGGCTTGCACGCCCACAATCTGGCTGGAAGGCGTGACCAGCGGCGGGTAGCCCAGCTCGGCGCGCACGCGCGGGATTTCGTCTAGCACATCGTAATAGCGGTCCATCGCGCCCTGCTGGCGCAATTGGCTGACCAGGTTAGAGAGCATGCCCCCCGGCACCTGGAATTGCAGCACATTCACATCTACCGCGCTGATGCCCGCCTCGAACGCGGCATACTTTTTGCGCACATCAGCCATACAGCGCGAGATGGCGGCCAGCGCGTTCAGGTCTAGCCCAGTATCGCGCTCGGTGCCCTTGAGGATGGCCACCAGTGTTTCGGTGGGCGGCTGCGAGGTAGACAGCGACACAGACGAGATGGCTGTGTCTACTACATCCACCCCTGCTTCGGCCGCCTTTAATAGCGCCGCAGTGCCCATGCCGCTGGTGTAATGCGTGTGCAATTGCACGGGTAGGCCCACATCTTTTTTGAGCGCCGAGACTAGTTCATAGGCCGCATAGGGGGTGATCAGACCGGCCATGTCTTTGATGCAAATAGAATCTGCGCCCAGGTCGGCCAGCTCGCGCCCCATCCTGACAAAGCTGGGGATATCGTGCACCGGGCTGATGGTATAGCTGATGGCCGCCTGCACATGTCCACCTACACGCTTGGCGATCTGCATGGCGTAGGCCATATTGCGTATGTCGTTCAACGCGTCAAAGATGCGAAACACGTCAATGCCGTTGCGCTTGGCGGCGACGACAAAATGCTCCACAATATCATCAGGATAGTGCTTGTAGCCCACTATATTCTGGCCGCGCAAGAGCATCTGCAAGCGCGTGTTGGGCATCTCGCGCCGCAAAATGCGCAACCGATCCCAAGGGTCTTCGCCCAAAAAGCGCATGGCGCTGTCAAAGGTTGCGCCGCCCCATATTTCCGCCGACCAATAACCTATGCGGTCCATCTGGCTGGCAACACACAGCATATCTTCGGTGCGCATGCGCGTGGCCAGCAACGACTGATGCGCATCGCGCAGGGCTGTATCACAAATCATCACAGGATTTTTCATTTCAACACTTTCCTACTAATTGTCAATTGCTAATGGTTAATTAATTAATGATTAACAATTAATCGTTAACCATTAACCCGTTTCCGTTCCCGTCGCAAACATTTCTTTGGGCTTGATCATCAACACCAACGCTCCTTCGTCAGAATTGGGATTGTGCGTGGTATAAGCGCGCACCACGGTGCTCTCATTTTTTTTCAAGATCAGCGGCGGCTGGTTGAGAAATTCCAGCTTGATTTCACCTTCTAGCACCAGGTACATTTCGTCTTTGGTGTGACGATGAGAAGGATAGCTGCCCTTGAAATGCACCACATAAGCCGCGTGATCATTGACCTGCCCCAACTCTAGATGTGTATAGGGCTGGGTTAGAATTGCCGCCAGTTCGTCAATGCTCATCTTGTTAGACATTTTGCTCTCCTTGTTTTTTACCGCTGAGGACGCTGAGGGCGCAGAGAATTTGTAGAATCTGGAAAACTATTCACCTCTGTACACTATAGGCAGTGGCTTTTGCTGTTCAACCTTCAAGCCACACTGAGCAAGTTCAAACGCCAAACATGCTTCGTAAGCCGATTCCAAAAGTCCGGGCCCCAGGGCACGATGCACCTCAATAGCAGCCCGAATAATGCTTTCGGTTATCTGATTCAACCTTTCAGCCTCAGTCATCTCTGCGATCTCTGCGCTCTCTGCGGTAAAACAAATTATCACAAGGGAATATTCCCATGCTTTTTGGGCGGGTTGCTATCGCGCTTGTTCTGCAGCATGCGCAGCGCCTCGATCAGGCGCGGGCGGGTTTCGCGCGGCTCGATGACGTCATCCAGGTAACCGCGCGCCGCCGCCACGTAGGGGTTGGCGAACTTGTCGCGGTACAACTGGATCAACTCGGCCCGCCTGGCGGCGGGGTCGGCGGCTTTATCCAGCTCTTTGCGGAAGATAATGTTGACCGCGCCATCGGGACCCATCACGGCAATCTCGGCCGAAGGCCAGGCCACGTTGAAATCGCCGCGAATGTGCTTGCTGCTCATCACGTCGTACGCGCCGCCATAGGCTTTGCGGGTGATGACGGTAAGCTTGGGCACGGTGGCTTCGCAGTAAGCGTAGAGTAATTTGGCGCCGTGTATGATGATGCCGCCGTACTCTTGATCGGTGCCGGGCAAAAAGCCGGGAACATCCACAAAGGTCACAAGGGGGATATTGAAACAATCGCAAAAGCGCACAAAGCGCGCGCCCTTGATGGACGACTTGATATCGAGCACGCCCGCCAGCACAGCCGGCTGATTAGCCACAATGCCAACCGTGTGCCCGCCCAGCCGCGCAAAACCGACAATGATATTTTGCGCGTAATGCTCGTGAATCTCAAAGAAATCGCCCTCATCCACCACCAGGCGAATGATCTCTTTCATGTCATACGGCTTGTTGGCTTCGTCAGGGACAATGGTATCTAGCTTGTCTTCCATACGCTGCGGGTCGTCGTCGGTCTCTTGATAGGGCGGGTCCTCCATATTGTTGGCCGGCAGAAAGCTCATCAACTGGCGGATCATTTCCAGGCACTCGCGCCCGTCTTCGGCCACCACGTGCGCAACGCCGCTCTTGGTGGCGTGCGTCATTGCGCCGCCCAGATCTTCAAAGGTTACCTCTTCGCGCGTGACCGACTTGACCACATCTGGCCCGGTGATGAACATGTGGCTGGTGTTTTTCACCATAAAGATAAAATCCGTCAGGGCGGGGCTATAGACCGCGCCGCCGGCGCAGGGGCCCATCACCGCGCTGATTTGCGGGATGACGCCCGAGGCCAGCGTGTTGCGCAGGAAAATATCGGCATAGGCGCCCAGGCTGACCACGCCTTCCTGGATGCGAGCGCCGCCCGAATCGTTGAGACCGATGACCGGCGCGCCATTCTTCATGGCCAGGTCCATAACCTTGCACACCTTTTCGGCGTGCACTTCGCCCAGGCTGCCGCCGAACACTGTAAAGTCTTGGCTGAAAACATAGACCAGCCGCCCCTCAATCGTTCCCCAACCGGTCACGACACTATCGGACAAGAATTTCTTTTGATCCATTTCAAAGTCGGTGGTGCGATGCTCGACAAACATATCCGTTTCTCGGAACGAGCCCTTGTCCAGCAGCAGCTCGACCCGCTCGCGCGCCGACAGCTTGCCTTTGGCATGTTGCGCGTCAATACGCTCTTGCCCGCCCGCCTTGAGGGCCTGCTGCCGCAATTGCTGCAAACGTTCAACTTTTGGATGAATAGCCATTTAGCCTCCTGAGCTCAATAATAGAACTAGGACAAGACCAGTAAAATTTGGTCCAACTCTACGCTTTGCCTGGGTTCGACCCGGATGGCTCCCACCTTGCCATCGCGCGGGGCCTTGATTTCGTTTTCCATTTTCATGGATTCCAACACAACCAGCACGTCGCCCTTGCTGACGGGCTGGCCCACACTCACCGACACAGTCACAACCAGGCCGGGCATGGGCGAACGGATGGCAAGCTCACCCGAGGGCACGGCAAATTCGCGCGCCGGCCGCTTGCGGCGCAGTGAGCGCTCATCTTCCACGCGCACATTAAACATCCGCCCACGCAGCAGCACCTTACATTCGTCGCCGCACTCTTCGATCAGCGCTTCGTGCGAGGCATGGTCAAGCAGCAGCGAAAAGACGGCGTTACCCTCTAGCCAGCGAAAATCTACCGGCACCCGCTGGCCGTTTAACGTGACCTCGTCCTCGCGGTTGATTTCGATATCAAATTCCTGATCGCCTATGGTCGTCTTGTATCTCATGGCAGCCGCCTTCCCCACGGTTTGAGCCGCCAGGCATTAACGCGGCCAGCCGGCCGGTTGATTTGCATGGCTTGCTGGCTTCGCTCATGAGCCACCAGGGTCGCCACCAGCGCAGCCACATAGGGCAAATCGGCCGGGATGTCTTCATTCATCGAAAAGCGCTGTTCTACAAAGGTCGTGTCAAACTGGCCGGCCATGAAACGATGGCTGTCTATGAGCGCCTGGAAGAATGGGATATTGGTCTTGACGCCAATCACGCGATACTCGCTCAGGGCGCGGCGCATGCGCAAGATGGCCTCGGCGCGCGTCTCGCCCCAGGCAATGACCTTGGCCAGCAACGAATCGTAATAAGGGGTAATCTCGCAGCCCTCGTAAACGCTGCTATCTATCCGAACACCAGGGCCGGTGAGGCGAGCCAGGCGTGTCACCTTGCCTATGGACGGCATAAAGTTGTTAAAGGGGTCTTGGGCATTCACGCGGCACTCGATAGCCCAGCCATTCAGCCTGATATCGTCTTGGGTATAGCGCAGCTTGCGCCCGCGCGCAATGCGAATTTGCTCCTTGACAATGTCAATGCCAGTGACCATCTCGGTGATGGGATGTTCTACATACAAGCGGGCGTTCATTTCCAAAAAGTAAAAATGGTTATCCTTGTCCAGCAGAAATTCGATGGTGCCGGCATTGACGTAATTAACCGCCTGGGCAGCGCGCACGGCCACCGCCCCCATCTGCGCGCGCAAATCATCATCGAGCACAGGTGAGGGAGATTCTTCCATCAGCTTTTGGTGGTAACGCTGGATGCTGCATTCGCGCTCACCCAGGTGAATCACATTGCCGTGGTGATCGGCCAGCAGTTGAAACTCGATGTGGCGCGCGCCCTCCACCACCTTTTCCAGGTAGACGGCGCAATCGCCAAACGCCGCTTCGGCCTCGCGCCGCGCTGAAGCCAGCGCGGCCGGCAAGTCTTCAAAACGCTGCACCAGGCGCATGCCCTTGCCGCCG